>NZ_JBFRNX010000021.1:0-52890 GCF_041471165.1 Shewanella sp. 10N.261.52.F9 | reverse complement strand
ACCTAGAACCTAGAACCTAATTATAATGAATTGGTTTCTCGCCAATAATGACAGGAACCTCATATACCTTACCCTCTCGGATAATGGTCATCATTATCTTCTTACCTGGTGTGGTTTCTGCAATTCTATCCATTAGCATTTCAACACCCGGGATAGCTTCACCTTCATATTTAGTGATGACATCGCGAGGTTGTAGTTTGGCTTTTGCAGCTGGTCCTGTTGGGTCTATTTCTGTAATCACAACGCCAGTAAGCCCAGGTAGGTTTAAAATCTGCGCCATGACCGGGCCTACTGCTTCACCGCTAATGCCTAATGCACCACGGATCACCCGACCATTTTTAATTAACTTCCCCATAATACTATGAGCTAGTTTTATTGGGATGGCGAAGTTAATGCCGTGTCCACCACCTTCGCCGCCAATCTGGAAAGCTGCAGTGTTGATGCCAATTAGTTGGCCAGTAGTGTCAATGAGTGCGCCACCAGAGTTACCAGCGTTAATCGCTGCATCAGTTTGCAAGAAATCTAAATAACCAGAACTTAAGCCGTTACGACCGGTTGCACTGATAATGCCTTGAGTAATGGTTTGCCCAAGATTATATGGGTTACCAATGGCAAGTACCACGTCGCCCACTCGTGCAGGTATGTCTAAACTGACTGGCACGACAGGAAGGTTATCGCCTTCAACTTTAAGTACAGCTAAATCGGTTTCGGGATCAGAACCCACGACTTCTGAAGTAAACTTGCGTCCATCCTGCAGTGCGACAACAATTTCATCAGCTCTCTTGATAACATGATAGTTAGTCAGGATATAGCCTTCCGAGCTCATGATGACACCGGAGCCTAAGCCTTGTAGAGAGCCTGGGTTCAGAGGTTTTGATTGGTCGATGCTTAGGCTGTAAATATTAACAACAGCAGGCGCAGCGCGACGTACTGCATTGGAAAAAGACAGTTCGTTGCTATTTGAAGATACGCGGCTAGTAATACCGTTTGTTAAACTTTGGCCGGTAATCAGCGGCAAAATAAAAATAATAACTGCAGCCATGATAAGGCCAAAAATAACGGCTTTACCGACATAAATAAGAGTGTCTTTAATGATCATGTCTGAGAATAAATGCTGAAAAGGTGAATTATATTAACATGTTTGTATTGGCTTGTACTCAGTAGCCCATGCTAAAGCGGTTTAAATACTAAAAAGACAGCCGAGCAAAATGCTCGGCTGACTATAGCTCGCTTATCCTTATTGGCTATCTAAGAATAAGGTAAAGGTTTGTACTATCGCGTTTAATTTTTAATGCCACTGTGCCTTTTTGATCTTCAAGCGCCGATTTTAACGCTTTGAGGCTGTTAACTTTAGTGCGGTTAACACCAACAATGACATCCCCTTTTATAAGGCCGCTAGCTGCTGCAGGAGAGCCTTGAGCAACATCGGTAATTTCTACGCCTGATGAGCCACTAGTTTCAAGTTTTGCACCTTGTAACATTGGGTGCACTGCACCCGCTGCGGCTTCGGCTGACTGTGTTGATTCGCCTAAAGTCGCGGTTACGGTTTCTTCATCACCATCACGGATCAAGCCAAACTCAACTTCTGAACCTGCCCCCATAGTGGCAACTTTTGCTCGTAGCTCTTGGAAGCTCTTAATTTTTCTCCCATTTACGCTAACAATAATATCGCCGACTTTGATACCTGCTTTATCCGCTGCGCTGTCTGGCATCACTTCATTAATAAAGCCACCGTGTTGGGTTTCAATACCAAAACCTTTAGCCAGCTCACTGGTTAGGTCTTGGCCCATAACACCAAGTACACCGCGGCGGACTTCACCATGTTCAATAATTTGCTCAACTAGGTTGTTAACCATATTGGCAGGGATAGCGAAACCAATACCAACGTTACCACCGCCTGGTGCGACGATAGCCGTATTAATACCAATGAGTTCACCGTTTAAATTAACTAAAGCGCCACCTGAGTTACCACTATTAATCGCAGCGTCAGTCTGGATAAAGTTCTCTAACATCTCGATGCCTAGACCACTGCGGCCCATTGCACTGACGATGCCGGAAGTAACCGTTTGGCCAAGACCGAATGGGTTACCAATTGCTACGGCAAAATCGCCTACCTGCAATGCATCAGAGTCCGCTCGCTTCAACGCGGTAAGATTTTTTGCTTTAATTTGTAATAGGGCAATATCGGACTCGGCATCAGTGCCGATTAACTTGGCTTCAACTTCACGTCCGTCATGTAAGCCGATAAGTATTTCATCTGCCCCTTCGATTACGTGATTATTGGTAACGATATAACCTTGTTTAGCGTCAATAATTACGCCTGAACCTAAACCTCTAAACGGGCGTTCTTGTACTTGTTCACGTGGTGCATTAGGCCCAAAAAAGTAACGAAATGCGTCAGGGACTTTTTGTTTAGAAACATGAGTACCGGAAACAGCTACTGCCACAACCGCTGGCGTGGTTTTTTGTAGCATAGGAGCAAGGCTTGGTAGTTCTTGTCCATCAACGGCTAACGGGATGGCTGCTTGTGAAACAACCGGTGCTAGTGTAAGAGTTGCGCCAAGGACTGCAGCGGAAAGTAAGGACAATTTCATTTTCATTTAAATATTACTCCAATTCTTCAAAATTTATTTGAATGGCCTTGAATACAAATGTTGCGCTAGACACTCGTATATATAAAAAGGCTGTTTCATTCATTATTGATTCGGACTCAAGTAACTATCAAAAAGTTCATCAATCATTAACAAAGGTTAATTTCTTCTAAGCGTATTTAAGCTGCTATAGATTCTTTTTTTTCATTAATATCGGCAACCTTGTTTGCCTTCTCTACAGATTGTGTCGCGAGTTCCGGCAATTTCTTCTCTGTTGTCGGAGAGGTAAATAGCGGCGCTGAAGTATTCCACTGTTGATTAACACGGTTTAGCTGGGCAGATAGTTCGGCAAGCTGCTTGTATTGGTCATCGAAGTGATCTGACACTTCTTGTTTATATTGACTCATCTCAAGTTGAGTTTGTTCTAGCTGCTCATTGTTACTTTTATTATTGGTGTTTTTAGCTAATAAAGTATGGCTGACATAGCCAAATACGCCACCAATTACAAACGCTGCAAGGGTTAATGCCCACTCCATATAGACTCCTAGATATACTTATATGATGCTGAATTAAGCCAAATATACATCGCGGATTTCCAGCGTGGTACTGTTTACTTAAAAATATGTCAGCAATTAGCTTAAATTGAGCTGATCTGTATTTATCCCCAGCAAGTATTGAATAATTTATGTATATGAGCGGTTGATGCATTGTGGCTTTCTAGCATGATAGTATTTACATATTGCTTAAAAATAAGACTTCAAACGGCTTTATCTTTCATTATAAGTGGGCTGATTTGTGTATTCCCCTAAAAATAGAGAAGTATTTCAGTGTCGCAATTAACCCCATGGCAGCATTATCAGCAAGACTTAACTAGAGATGACTTCTCACATGATGCGGCGCAAGAGCAAGCCGTAAAGCAGTTGCAGCGAGTTTATGATGATTTGCTTGCTTTAAATTCTCAGTCTGCAAAAAGTGGTGGTCTATTTTCATTTTTTAGTAAAAAACACCAGCCAGCAATACAAGGCTTATATTTGTGGGGCGGAGTTGGTCGTGGCAAAACTTATCTGATGGATACGTTTTTCGACGCACTACCTAGTGATAAAAAGCTGCGGGCCCACTTTCATCGCTTTATGCATCAACTACATATTGATCTTGCCCAGCTGCAAGGGCAAAGAGACCCGCTAATCATCATCGCTAAAAAAATGGCGGCGCAATACCAAGTGATCTGTTTTGATGAGTTTTTTGTCTCTGACATCACAGACGCCATGTTGCTCGGTACCTTATTTGAGTCGCTGTTTGCTGAAGGTGTGGCACTGGTCGCAACATCTAACATTATTCCAGATGAGTTATACCGTAATGGCTTGCAGCGTGCGCGCTTCTTGCCAGCGATTGCGGCTATTAATAAGCATTGCGATATATTGAATGTCGACTCTGGTGTAGATTATCGCTTGAGAACATTAGAGCAAGCAGAGATCTTTCATTCGCCACTGGATGCCATAGCTGAGCAAAACCTTAAAGAGTACTTTGTGAAATTAGCACCAGAATCTGAAGTTTCAACTAATGGGCTAGAGATCGACGGTAGAGTTATAGATATACGTCAGCAAGCCCAAGGTGTGTTACTTATCGACTTTAGAGCCTTATGTGATGGTCCTCGTAGTCAGCGCGACTATATGGAGGTCGCACGGCTATATCACACTGTATTATTGAGTAATGTTGAGCAGATGGGAGAGCACTTAACTGGTGATGATATCGCGCGACGTTTTCTTGCTATGGTGGATGAGTTTTATGAGCGTAACGTTAAACTTATTATTTCATCTGCTGTGTCGCTAGAAGATATCTATACCCAAGGTTTGTTGAGCTTTGAGTTTAGGCGCTGTCGTTCACGCTTAACAGAAATGCAATCGCATGATTATTTGGCTTTAGAGCATATCCCTTAGCTTTTCTGGTTAAAAATAATAGAAAACTGCCGCAGAATCGCTTATTGTTCGCGACCGAAATTTTCTATAGCGACAGTAAAGTCTCTTTATTAGTGGGATCTTTAACCTGTTTGCTGAGTATTTTTTGAAATGAGCGCACTCTTTGGGACGGAATAAATTAAAACTGATAAGAATTAAACTAAAATTTTAGGTGATTTTTAACTCAGCTTTGTCTATAATCCGCAACCTGCCCTCGTTATCCACCAATTAGGTGGAAGTTGTAAAGCTTATTCTTTGCTCGAAGGGGCGGGGAATGGCACTTTTTGTGTTTTTGCCAATAGTGGCATAAGCATGTGAGACAGAATTTTAACATTGGGTTTTTGTAAATGAAGACTACTTTTACTGCTACACCAGAAACAGTCACTCGTGATTGGTTCGTCGTTGACGCCGAAGGTAAAACTTTGGGTCGTATCTCTACTGAAATCGCTTCTCGCCTACGTGGTAAGCATAAGCCAGAGTATACGCCTCATGTAGATACAGGTGACTACATCATCGTTATTAACGCTGATAAAGTTGCTGTGACTGGTAACAAAGCTAAAGGCAAAGTTTACTACTCACACTCAGGTTTCATCGGTGGCATTAAGCAGATCAGTTTTGAGAAGCTACAAGCTCATAAGCCTGAAATGATCATCGAAAAGGCTGTTAAGGGTATGCTACCAAAAGGTCCATTGGGCCGTGCCATGTTCCGTAAACTTAAAGTTTACGCTGGTACAGAGCATAACCACGCTGCACAACAACCTCAAGTACTTGATATCTAAACGGGATTATAGCAATGGCTGCAACTCAATACTACGGCACTGGCCGTCGCAAAACATCTACTGCTCGCGTATTCGCTAAAGCAGGTACTGGTAACATCATCGTTAACAAGCTACCTCTAGACGAATACTTCGGTCGTGAAACTTCTCGTATGGTTGTTCGTCAACCACTTGAGCTAGTTGAAATGACTGAGAAGTTAGACATCATGGTAACTGTAAAGGGTGGTGGTAACACTGGCCAAGCAGGTGCAATCCGTCACGGTATTACCCGTGCGTTGATGGAACTTGACGAGTCTCTACGTCCTTCTCTACGTGCTGCTGGTTTCGTTACCCGTGATGCTCGTAAAGTTGAGCGTAAGAAAGTTGGTCTACGTAAAGCACGTCGTAAGCCACAGTTCTCTAAGCGTTAATTTTCGCTTTCAGAATTCAAAAAGCCCAGCTATATGCTGGGCTTTTTATTGTCTGTAATAAAGTAAACTGCTTATATAAAAGCTTTCTAAGGGCTTTAAGGAGGTCTAGCTGTTACTGAGAGGAATTATTGAGTCAGATATCCGTAAAAGGTTTTATACGGCTTAGTAAGAAGGTAGAAGCCTCTAAGGTCAGTTAACTAAATGCTCCGTGATATCTAATCTTGCGTTATGGTCAATATCGCTCCTGTATTATTTTACCTTTGAACACTATGTTAGTGATGTTACTCCAATATTCAAACCTAGTAGGGTTGGGCATTAATGGAATTCACCACGCTTGATCTTTAAGTGTCGTGGGAATGTCATATGTATATCGGGAGGAGTATGCTCATTTTGTTTGCAACGAGTGAAGGGCTCATTGAACTCATGAGCAAGTGATAAAGCTCGCTATCGTGGGCCGTTATCCCTGTTTATTCCAGTGTTAAGCCAGTTTGATGGCAATAACTCATTCCTCTTGAATTTGATTACCCAAAAGTACTCTTAGTGAACCCATCGTTGCTATTAAATTTAGAAATTAATGTTGTATTTTTAAACTGCTTATTTGTGTTTATCGGGTTTTATCGACTAGATTGTTCACACTAAGGAACACAATGTTATGTCTTTTAAGTTAATCATGTCGGAGTTAGCTATAAAGCGGATTTTTGAAAGAATTGGTCCACTTTTGTTTATAAATCGTTGGTGAAGCTATTTGAAAGAAATTTCCAATCAAAATCAGCAGCTTTTGCAAATTAAAGGTGGTTCTTTAGTCGCTGTTGGGACAATGTTGTTGATTATTTTTTCATAAATTACTTGCCTACCGCCCCCATAGATCTGCTAAAATCCCGTTTTAACCACTACCGTGCAGCAAATAATGGGCAAAAACGTTGTAGTTCTCGGCACCCAATGGGGTGACGAAGGAAAGGGTAAGATAGTCGATCTTCTTACCGAACAGGCTAAATATGTCGTTCGTTACCAAGGTGGCCACAATGCGGGTCATACTCTAGTAATCGATGGTGACAAAACAGTTCTTCATCTTATTCCGTCAGGGATCTTACGCGATAATGT
Source organism: Shewanella sp. 10N.261.52.F9 (assembly GCF_041471165.1). NCBI lineage: Bacteria > Pseudomonadati > Pseudomonadota > Gammaproteobacteria > Alteromonadales > Shewanellaceae > Shewanella > Shewanella sp. 10N.261.52.F9. The sequence continues at coordinate 46,057 of NZ_JBFRNX010000021.1, read as the reverse complement.
AAAGTGCATTATTGGTAACGGCGTGGTGCTAGCACCTGACGCTCTGTTGACTGAAATTAAAATGCTTAAAGAGCGTGGCGTACCTGTAGAGGAACGTTTATTAATTTCTGAAGCATGTCCTCTGATCTTACCATTCCATTGTGCTCTTGATATGGCTCGCGAAAAAGCGCGTGGCAATAATGCAATTGGCACAACTGGTCGCGGTATTGGTCCAGCATACGAAGATAAAGTTTCTCGTCGCGGTTTACGTGTAGGCGATCTGTTTGATGCAGAATTGTTTGCGACTAAGCTGAAAGAAGTTATGGCTTACCACAACTTCATGCTGACTGAATACTACAAGTGCGAAGCAGTTGATTACGAAGAGACATTGAAAGATGCTCTAGCAATCGCTGATTACTTGAAGAGCATGTGTACTGACGTATCTGAGCTACTTGATCAGGCACGTAAAGCTGGTGAACCAATTCTATTTGAAGGTGCTCAAGGCACGTTACTAGATATTGACCACGGTACTTATCCTTTCGTAACCTCTTCTAATACTACTGCCGGTGGTGTTGCAACAGGTTCTGGATTTGGTCCACGTCATCTCGATTACGTTTTGGGTATCATGAAGGCTTACACCACACGTGTTGGTGCGGGTCCATTCCCAACGGAATTGAAAAACGAAATCGGTGATTACTTAGGAACTAAGGGTCACGAGTTCGGTGCAACGACTGGTCGTAAGCGTCGTCCAGGTTGGTTAGATATCGTTGCTATGAAGCGTGCGGTTCAAATCAACAGCGTAAGCGGTTTCTGTTTGACTAAACTAGACGTTCTTGACGGCCTAGAAGAAGTTAAGATTTGTGTTGGCTACCAGTATCCAGATGGAACTGTTGCAACAACTACACCGCTAGCGGCTGAAGGTTATGAGCAGGTTACTCCTGTTCTTGAAACTATGCCTGGTTGGAGTGAATCAACTTTCGGTGCGACTTCTGTAGAGCAATTGCCACAAGCTGCAATGAACTACATTAAGCGTCTAGAAGAGTTGTTAGAAACACCAATCGATATTATCTCAACGGGTCCGGATAGAAACGAGACCATGATTCTGGTGAATCCGTTTAGTTAATAATAAGAGGCCGCAATTAGCGGCCTTTTTATTGCCTTCTTTGTGAGTGACAACATAGCTCGAGCAGTACTCAAGAAATACGGTATACTGCCGATGACATAAAGTAGAGTATATTCAAGTAATCTTTTAAGGTTGCATGATTAAACAATATTTGATTCACCCTATTTGTCATTGAGAACCTATATGCTGCGTTATGTATTGATTACTATTCTTTCTATATTATCTCTACCAAGTTTTGCTATGCCTAAAGCTGTTGATGTCTATACTCAGGAGCAGTTGGTTGAATTAATTCGTAGTAAACGTTATTTAACTCAAGTGAAAGGCGACGATTGTCAGATAGTACAGGATATTGAAGCAAGGGCTGAGGTGCTAAAGCAGCCTTTGTATCAGTATCTTTGGGCGGAAATGCTCAATTATGGCATCTGCGTTAAGGCGAATCCGCCGCGTGGGATCGCTATGTTAAAAACCTCTGCAGAGCAGGGGAGTGCTGAAGCCATGGTTAGAATGGCTGAGTATTACCACGATGGTAAGTTTGTCATCGAAGATAAACAACGCGCTGTGCAATATACATTGCCAGCTGCCGCGACAGGTGATTTACCTGCTCGCATGATGTTGGTTCGGTTATTTGGTGAGGGCTATGGTAGTCCTCGAGATTACGAAGTGGGTTTTCATTGGCTATACAATGAAGTGTTTAGCGATGAAGCCACACAAGCCGAAGCAATTAATTTGTTAAAGGTGTTAGAGGCAAAGATGCCGCCCAGCGCAGTTGCTAGGGCAAAGAAAGAGCACCTTAGAACGCCACAATAAGCATGGCTAGAAGAGGCTATGTCAATAATTTGGAAAATGAATGATACAAGATCCGCACATTAAGCGTGAGCAAGAAAAGTACGAAAACCCTATCCCAAGTCGCGAGTATATTTTAGATTACTTGCGCTCACAAAAGTCACCATTAACGCGTGAACATATTGCTACAGCCTTAAAAATTGAAGGTGAAGAGCAGCTAGAAGCTATTCGTCGTCGCCTACGCGCCATGGAGCGAGATGGTGAGCTAGTCTTTACTCGTGGTCAATCTTATGGCTTGCCAGAAAGAATGGACTTGTTAACCGGTACCGTTATAGGACACCGAGACGGCTTTGGCTTCCTGAAATTAGAAGAGGGCGGCGACGACCTCTACATCAATAACCGTGACATGTTGATGTATTTTCATGGTGATAAAGTATTAGCACAAAAAGCAGGCGTTGACCGTAAAGGCCGCCGTGAAGCACGTATCGTACGTTTAGTTGAAGAGCGCAGTGCTGCTTTAGTTGGTCGCTTTCACCTAGATGCAGGCATGGGCTTTGTGATTGCCGATGACCGCCGTATTACTCAAGAGATCCTCGTCCCAGAAGAAGATCGCAAAGGTGCACGCCAAGGCGATATCGTAGTGCTTGAGCTAACTCGTCGACCAGGCCGTTATGTAAAGGCTGCCGGTAAAGTGACTGAAGTGCTTGGTAAAGAGATGGCACCAGGTATGGAGATTGAAATTGCGCTGCGCAACTACGATCTGCCGCACACCTGGTCTGGTCTAATTGAGAAGAAGCTACGTAAAATTCCAGACGAAGTAACTGAAGCTGATAAAGAAGGTCGCGTTGACTTACGTAATTTGCCATTAGTCACCATTGATGGTGAAGATGCGCGCGACTTCGATGACGCCGTTTATGCTGAAAAGAAAAAGTCTGGTGGCTGGCGTTTATGGGTCGCGATTGCTGATGTGAGTCATTACGTACGCACAGAGTCTGCGCTTGATAAAGAAGCGCGCGCTCGTGGTAACTCAGTGTATTTCCCATCGCAAGTGATCCCTATGCTGCCAGAGAAGATCTCTAATGGTCTGTGCTCGTTAATGCCAAAGGTTGATCGCTTATGTATGGTTGCTGAGATGACTATTTCAGCCGTTGGTAAGCTATCGGGTTATAAGTTTTACCCTGCAGTGATGCACTCACATGCGCGTTTAACTTATACCCAAGTTGCTGACATGCTAGAAGGTGGAGAGGTGAGCGAGGAGCTAAAGCCTATTTATCCTCATCTAGAGACATTACAGTCGCTATACCTGACATTAGAAGAGACCCGCGCTGAGCGTGGTGCGATTGCGTTTGAAACGACTGAAACGCAATTTATCTTCAATGAGCAGCGTAAGATCGACAAGATTGTGCCGCGTAACCGGAATCAGGCACACAAGATCATTGAAGAATGTATGATTTTGGCTAACGTAGCGTCAGCTAAGTTCGTTAAAAAGCACAAAGGTGAAGTATTATACCGTGTGCATGAGTCGCCTTCAGAGCAAAAGCTCACTAACTTTAAGGATTTCCTTAAAGAACGCGGCTTAACGATGGAAGGCGGCCTGGAGCCTGAGCCGAAAGATTACCAAGCGGTAATGGAGCAAATTGCCGATAGGCCAGATGCCGAGCTAATTCAGGTGATGTTGCTGCGCTCTATGCGCCAAGCAACTTATACGCCGGATAATGAAGGTCACTTTGGTTTGGCATTAGAAGAGTATTCGCACTTCACATCGCCAATTCGTCGTTATCCTGATCTGATTTTGCATCGCGTCATTCGTTACTTACTTGCTAAGCAAGAAAATACAGCATTAACGGATCAATGGACTGCAGATGGCGGTTTCAATTATAAGATTGAAGAGCTAGATCTGCTTGGCGAAGAGTGTTCGACCACTGAGCGCCGTGCAGATGAAGCAACTCGTGATGTAAACGACTGGCTAAAATGTGAGTTTATGCAAGACCATGTGGGTGACACCTTTGAAGCCGTTATTGCTTCAGTAACTCACTTTGGTATGTTTGTACGCCTAAATGACCTGTTTATTGATGGTCTAGTGCATATCTCGAGTTTAGGGAGCGATTATTACCAATATGATAATATGCGCCAGCGTTTAGTCGGTGAGGCATCTGGGCAGGTTTATCAAATTGGCGATACAGTTACTGTTAAAGTTGCTGGCGTAAATCTAGATGATCGTCAAATTGACCTGATGATGGAAGGTGACTCTGCAGGTGGTAAGCGCCGCAGACCAACTAAGCCAATGACTGCCCGTGAGCGTGTCAACCGCGAAGGTGCCAAGCTTGGTAATCGACGTGAAGCTTCAAGAGGCAAAGGCGCTGAAGCAGGTTCTGAAGAATCTAAATCAACGGATAAACGTAAGCCTAGCAAGAGTCGTTCTGGCGGTAAGTCGAGCGGCGGTAAATATAAGAGCGGCAGCAGTGCTGCAGCTAAAAAGACCAAGACAAAAGCTTCGGCCAAAAAATCTTCAGCAAGTAAAGCTAAGTCAGCCAAGCGTAAAGCGAGTAAGAAATAGATGAAAAAGCAAGATATGACCTTTGGACTACACGCTATTGAAGCGGTGCTTAAAAACAGCCCTGAGCGTGTGATTGAGATGTGGGTACTTCAAGGTCGCGATGACGCCAGACTGACTCCTATCCTTGCAATGGCTGCTGAATGGGGCGTGTCAGTGCAGTATGCTTCACGTAAAGCATTGGATGAAAAGTCTGATGGCGGTCAACACCAAGGTGTGGTTGCCAAAGTAAAGCCTGCTAAAATTCTTAGCGATAATGAATTATCGGCGATGCTAGAAAAGACTGAAGTGCCTTTCTTGCTTATCCTTGATGGCGTGACAGATCCGCATAACCTAGGCGCGTGCCTACGTAATGCTGACGCAGCAGGTGTACATGGCGTTATCGTACCAAAAGATAATTCTGTTGGCTTAACGCCAGTAGTGAGCAAAGTAGCATGTGGCGCAGCAGAAGTCGTGCCACTATATCAAGTGACTAACCTTGCTCGTACTATGCGTAGCTTACAAGAAAAAGGCATTTGGATTATTGGTGCAGCCGGTGAAGCAGATTGTGAGTTATACCAAGCGAGCTTAACAGGCCCGCTAGCTATCGCTATGGGAGCTGAAGGCAAAGGTCTGCGCCGTTTGTCACGTGAAAGCTGTGACACCTTAGTGTCTATTCCAATGGCGGGTAGCGTTTCTAGCTTAAACGTATCGGTAGCGACAGGCGTTTGCTTGTTTGAAGCTGTGCGTCAACGCTTAGCCTAATACCTGTTGGTGTAATAACTACGCTAGGCTCTGCGCCAAGTAATAAAACAAATGCCGATAAGATAAATCCTTATCGGCATTTTTGTATCTGTTATTTGAGCGTCCATCATTGACGTTTCAATGGCTTTGAAAGCCTAAAGGAAACCCTTTGTTACACCATTAAAGCCGCTAGTCGTTATCTCTTATTCAATTTTTTATCTAAATGCAGTAATTTAGGCTCACAAATTCTAATAACAGGATGTTTACATGCGTAATCCACTTTTATCTTTGTGTGTTCTGGGCGCGATGACTGCCGCGCCGGTTTGCGCAGAAGAGGATAACTACCTTTGGCTAGAAGATGTCGAAGGGGCAAAGCAGATGGAATGGGTTAAACAGCAAAACGCTATTTCAGCTAAAGAGATCAAAGCCTATGAAGGGTTTGATGGTCTAGTCAGTAATAGTTTATCGATCCTTAACGACAAAGAGCGCATTCCCTACGCCAGTCGCATTGGTGATTATCTGTATAACTTTTGGAAAGATGAAACTCATGTTCGCGGGATCTATCGCCGCACAACCATGGAAGAGTACCAGAAGGCTTCTCCTAAGTGGCAAACCGTACTCGATATCGACAAACTGGGTAAAGACGAAGGCGTAAACTGGGTTTATAAAGGCTTTAACTGTCGCTACCCAGAAAATGACCGCTGCTTTGTATCACTCTCTCGTGGCGGGGCTGATGCCACTGAAACTCGTGAGTTTGATTTAGATTCACTCACTTTTGTTGAGGAGCAAAGTCAGCCGTTTTTCTTACCGGAAGCAAAATCAAATCTAAGCTGGATCGATAAAAACAATGTCTTTGTTGGCACTGATTTTGGTGACAATAGCATGACGGATTCTGGCTATCCGAAAATTGTAAAACAGTGGCAGCGTGGAACGCCTTTATCGAGCGCTAAAACTGTGTTTAGCGGTGATCAGAGCTCAGTTGCTGTATCTGGCTATGTATTATTTGATGGTGATAACTCGCTTGAAATCGTTACCGAGTCATTAACGTTTTATACCGCGGATCATTACGTATATCGTGATGGCAAACTGATACAGCTACCTTTGCCAAAAGATGCAGAGTTAAAGGGCTACTTTAATGGTCAACTATATGTCGAGTTAAAAAGCGACTTAGCGCAAGGCGCTAAGCAGTTTAAGCAAGGCAGTATCATTTATACGCCGATTGAGCAATTGATTGCACAACAGCCAACATTTACCACTTTAGTTGAGCCATCGGCCACAGCGTCTATTTCACAAGTGAGCTTTACTAAAAGCGCTATTTTAGTGACTTGGTTAGACAATGTTAAAGGTAAGCTTGTACGTTATACCCAAGCGAAAGATGGCCAATGGAAAAGTATGCAAGCACCGTTTGATGCTAATGGCACCATAAGCGTATTTGATGTTGAACGTGACAGCGATGAGTTCTTTGTTAATTTCACCAGCTTCTTGGAGCCTTCAAGCTTATACAGCTTTAATGCTGTGACCATGAAGGCTGAAAAAGTGAAAGGCATGAAGCAGCAGTTTGCTGCTGATAAGTTTGAAACTAAGCAGTACTTTGCAACCTCTAAAGATGGCACTAAAGTGCCTTATTTTGTGGTGATGGCAAAAGATCTAAAGCGTGACGGTACTAGCCCTACTTTGCTTTATGGTTATGGTGGCTTTGAGGTTTCGCTACGTCCTTATTACTCGGCAACCATAGGGAAAAACTGGTTAGAGCAAGGCGGGGTGTATGTTTTGGCTAATATCCGTGGTGGTGGCGAATATGGCCCAGCTTGGCATCAGGCAGCATTGAAGCAAAATCGTCACAAGGCTTATGAAGATTTTGAAGCTATCGCAGAAGACTTAATTGCTAAAAAAATCACCTCAAGTGAGCATTTGGGCATTCAAGGTGGCAGTAACGGTGGCCTGTTAATGGGCGCTGCATTTACGCGTCGACCTGAACTTTACAACGCAGTTGTTTGCCAAGTGCCTTTGCTAGATATGAAGCGTTATAGCAAGTTACTCGCGGGGGCAAGCTGGATGGGTGAATATGGTGATCCAGACGTGCCTGCCCAGTGGGACTATATTAAGACGTTTTCGCCGTACCATAATCTAAAAGCTAATACTCAGTATCCAAAAGTTTTCTTTACCACTTCAACCCGTGATGACCGTGTACATCCGGCTCATGCGCGTAAAATGGTAGCGAAGATGGAAGGCATGGGAATAGATGTTCTGTATTACGAAAACATCGAAGGCGGACATGCTGGCGCAGCAGATAACAATCAAGCTGCAGAGTTAGGCTCAATGGTTTATGCCTACTTGATGCAGCAATTGAAGTAGTCACTTAAATATTTAAAACTTATCCCAGGACGGGACAAGGCGATAACTAAAAAGCCTGCAATTGTTGCAGGCTTTTTTGTTTTATTGAAAGGTGTACAGCAAGTTGAAGGTGGTGATGGTATCGGTCTGCTTAGAGCCTTCAGGGACGATTTCGGTATATTTCACGTTGACGCCAATTTTAAATGCCCAATCTTGGAATAGGGTGTTTTTATAGCTCATATCTAAGGTCAAGGTATTGTTATCCTCACCTGTTTCAGCGGTTAAATCGGCATTAAGGCTAGTATACTCTTGTAACTTCATCTCAAATTTTGCCGCAGTACGTAGGATGACATCTTTGTTAGCTTCAGGGATGGGTTCATCGTCTGTCGCTATTGGCAGGTTATAACGATAACCGGGACCGATTTCTAAACTTAGTTTAGTTTTTGATGTGCTAACAGCATCGAAACCATAACCGCCAGAGACCGTAGATATGCGGGTATAACTACCAAATTGATCCCAGGTGAAATCGCCACGGCCAAAAAAGTAGCCACCGTTTATTTTGTAGTTTGACTGTAGTTGTAAGTCATACTTTTCTGCAGTTGTTTTCTCATCATCAGCGGCAAAGTAGGCTTTGATAGTGCCTTCTTGACGTGTCTCATTAGTATCGTAAACCAGCTTAGTGCGGCCATTAAAGCTACTTGATTCTGTATTACCTGTATTGAGCTGAAATCCCGCTTCAATTTCAGCGGTAAGATCACTAGGAGGCTCTTGATAATCAGGCGGCACTAGAGCGAAAGCGGCCTGTGGGAACAATAGCGCAAATACAACAGTGAATTTTCTTAGCATTATTCTTATTCTTGGTGTCGTTTCGATTCAAATATCGTCATTTAATCTTTGCCACATAATACCTAGAATCAGCCTGTGCGCAACCTAGATAAGCCTAGCTTTTGTGCTTCTAACCTATGAGTTTTAGGAACTTAATCCTGTTTAATTAGGGAGTTGCCCCTTAAGAATTGAACTATAAAAACAAGGGATAAGTAATTACTTGAAATATTGCGTTAGTTTATGTACTATTCCGCGGCTTAATTCAGTCACTTTAATTAGTTCCTTGCCTCTATTAGGTCTGACTGAGCCAACAACGAGGCTAGATAACCGTAAGGAGCAAAAAATGCGTCATTATGAAATCGTATTTTTAGTTCACCCTGATCAGAGTGAACAAGTGCCAGGTATGATCGAACGTTACACGGGTATTCTTACCCAAGCTGGCGGTCAAATCCACCGTTTAGAAGACTGGGGCCGTCGTCAATTGGCTTACCCAATCATCGAATTGCATAAAGCTCACTATGTTCTATTGAACGTAGAGACTACTGCAGAAGCGGTTGAAGAACTTGAAACAGCTTTCCGTTTCAACGACGCTGTTTTGCGTAGCATGGTTATGCGTACTAAAGCTGCCATCACTGAAGCATCTCCAATGGCTAAAGCTAAAGACGAGCGCGACACACGTCGTTCATCTGAAGAGCGTGCACCACGTGCAGAAGCTGCTGAAGAAGTAGAAGAAAGCGCTGAAAACAACGCTGAGTAAGTTTTTTTGACCACGAACAATTTGGTATTAACAGGAACCATTACGCGTTCTAGGCAGTTTGATAGCCCCGCAGGTATTGCCCATACGGTAATCATGTTGGAACACAAATCGCAGCGTTATGAAGCAGAAATGCTCCGCAACGTATATTGCCAAATCCAAGTTGTATTAAGTGGTGAACGCTTTAATAGCGTTGCAAAAAACTTAACAGCCGGCGTTGAAATACAGGTCGAAGGCTTCATTAATCTGCAACAGAGCAGAAATGGTCAAAATCGTCTGGTTTTACACGCTGAAAATGTCGAATTGAAAACTTAGGAGACTGTCACATGGCACGTTATTTCCGTCGTCGCAAGTTCTGCCGTTTCACTGCAGAAGGCGTTACCGAGATCGATTACAAAGATATCGTAACTTTGAAGAACTACATCACTGAAAGTGGTAAAATTGTTCCTAGTCGTATCACTGGTACAAATGCTAAATATCAACGTCAACTAGCTCGCGCTATCAAGCGTGCTCGTTATCTTTCTCTACTGCCGTACACTGATTTACATCAGTAATACTGCATTAATTCTGAGGAATATATAATGAACGTTATTTTACTTGATAAAATCGCTAACCTAGGCAACTTGGGTGACCAAGTTTCAGTAAAATCTGGTTACGCACGTAACTTCCTTTTACCACAAGGTAAAGCTGTTGTTGCTAATGCTGCTAACACTGAAGTTTTTGAAGCACGTCGTGCTGATCTAGAAGCTAAGTTAGCTGCTGACCTAGCTGCTGCTACTCAACGCGCTGAGAAAATCTCTGCACTTGAGTCTGTTGTTATCGCTTCTAAAGCTGGTGACGAAGGCAAGCTATTCGGTTCAATTGGTAACCGTGATATCGCTGATGCAGTTACAGCTGCTGGTGTTGAACTAGCTAAGAGCGAAGTTCGTCTTCCACTAGGTGCTATCCGCACTACTGGTGAATTCGAAGTTGAAGTTCAAGTTCACACTGAAGTTAAAGCAATCGTTAAAGTTTCTGTAGTTGCAGAAGCTTAATAATTTGCGCTAAGCAAATGCTTTAATTTGAAACGCCGTATTAATTTATTAATACGGCGTTTTTTTATGCCTGTAATTTACGGATTTAATCATAGTCACTATCTTGGCTACTGCCGTCATTTTGGGTTTGCAGCTGATAACGATATAACGTTCTGCAGTGTTAACGGCTACCGCAGCGTCGAGTCTTGTTGGGTATGTAAAGCCTAGGTAAGAAAAAGGCATATAAACGAGCTTATATGCCTTTTAGCATGACGCAGAGTCAAATTAGAGAGTTAAATTAGTTGTTCACTAAATCCAACTCTTCAATGAGGTTTTGCGCGTTATCAACTTCATCCATCATCCATAGGATGTAACGAATATCCACGTGCACCGCACGAGTAATCGTTGGATTGAAGAACCAGTCTTTAGTAATGGCTTCGTAAGTCGAGTCGAAGTTTAAGCCCACCAATTCGCCTTTACCGTTAAACACTGGTGAACCTGAGTTGCCGCCAGTGGTATCCACACTTGATAGGAAGTTAACCGGTACTGATCCAAACTCTTCAGGTTTGTCTAAGCATGAGAATAAGCGACATAACCAAGATGCAGGATCTTGATATACGCTTTCAACGGCATGTGTGCCATAACGCTTAGCTTCAATGGCTGCTAAGAGCTTCGCAGGGGCGTTAAATGGCTCAACACCTGTGTGCTTAGCGGTAATGCCTTCTAAGCGCGTAAAAGGTTGCTTATAAAGCGCATCCGTAGATTGATAACCATCGACCATACCGTAGGTGATACGCAGTGTACCGTTTGCGTCTGGATATACCGGCCAGCCATTAGCTTTGTTATAGGCGATTATCGCTTTCATGTAGTCTGGGCGCGCTTTAGAAAGCTTACCTGCTAGTGTCTTAGCGTCTTTCTCTGCCTGCATATTTTGTGGGTAAAGGGCGACGGCAAGACGGATGAAAGGATCGGCGCTGGTTTCAAATGCGTTAGCGTCAACATCCATCCAGGCTAAACGCTTTTGTTTATCCGTTAGCGAGCTAAGCGCATATAGTGCATCAAGTTTTTCACTTAGGCTGACTTCGCTATCGCCTTCATTAAGCATGGCATCAAGCTGAGCCACACGGTTATCTTGAGCGAGATAAGCCTCTAAGTCTTGCATCCATAGGGTTTTATCAACGCTAATGGCAAAGCTTGAGTCTAAACGCTTAAGGCGAGCCTTAAACATCTTCATGTCACGCTCTTGATAACCTTCTTCGCGCTCTGCATCGGGTTTTTGCTTTTCTTTGGCTAAGCGGTAAAGCTTATTTGCCGTTGCTAGCAATTCACTACTTTGAGCATTTTCAAAGTAGTAGCGACCCTGGCGCTGCAGACGTTGCTCTACTAACAAGGTTTCAAGTTCATCAAATTGAGCTTGGAATGATTGATACTCGGCATCTTTTGCTAGCCAAGCGAGGAAGTCATCTTCGCGGCTTTGTTTAATGCCAGTAATATCGGTGGCTTTAAAACCATCTAGCAAACCGTTGTATTTTTTCATGCGGTTTGCCATGCCCGCTAGCGTGCCAGCATATTTGATTTTAACGTCTTTATCGTTAGCGCTCATGGCTTCGATTGTATCGATACGTAGCTGGTAGCGTGTGGCAAGTGTTGGATATAACCAGTCACTAGCAAACTTAAGCTCACTGGTTAAACGGTAACGGCTAGTTGACCCAGGGTAACCAGCGACAAATACACCGTCACCTGCTTTAACCCCGTCGGCATTAACTTTTAAGTAGCTTTTAGGCACGTAAGGCACATTGTCTTCGGCATAAGCGGCAGGCTTGCCATCTTTACCAACATAGGCACGCAGGAAGGTAAAGTCAGCTGAGTGACGCGGGTATTCGTAGTTATCGATATCACCGCCAAATGCACCGGCACTTTCAGGTGGCGCGTATACTAAGCGTACATCGCGGATAATAAGCTGCTTGATAAGGTAATATTCAAGACCGTTATGGAAACTTCTTACTGAGCAGCGATAGTTATCATCGCTTTCACACTCTTTAATCAGCGCTTTGCGGTTAGCTTGAATGTTCTCATAACGCTTTAGCGGATCTTCACCGATATCTTTTTTAACTTGTTTTGATACATCGGTTACCGCTTCAGTAATATACAAGCGCTCATTTGGGCCTGCGGTTGGTTCTTTATCTTTAGTGGTTGCTAAAAAGCCATCTGCAAGATAGTTATGCTCTTTTTTACTGTTATATTGAATAGCACGGTAAGCGCAATGATGGTTTGTGACAACTAAGCCTTGGGGCGAAACAAAACTGGCGGTACAATAGCCCAGTCCAACTACTGCATTCATTGGGTAGCTGGTTAAGTCCGCTAATTGCTTAGCTGGAATATCGATACCACGTTCGCTGAGCTTATCGGCGATAGATGGCATTTGATAGGGTTGCCATTGTCCTTCATCGGCCAATGCTACGGCTGATGGCAGCATCCCTGTCGAAAGGGCAACGGCAGCAATCAATGCATTGCGCATGTTCTTTCCTTAATATTGTTATAGTTTATTTTTAGGTGCAGGTCGTTAGATGTTAAATGCCTGCTTTGCTTGACCCCAGTTTTATACCACATTTTGCTTAATCGTTGGAATTTTGGAGATTTAATGTCACAACAACGCGCCTTTAAGGGCAAAGAGAAACCAAGAGATCTTCAGATGGACGCGCTGAAGATGCCGCCGCATTCAATTGAAGCTGAGCAATCGGTTCTCGGTGGTTTGATGTTGGACTCTGATGCTTGGGACAGAGTGGCTGAAGCTGTCGTAAAAGAAGACTTCTATTCCCGTGCCCATGGCACCATTTTTACGGCAATGGAATCTTTGATCAGTGCGGGTCAACCAATCGACTTAATTACTGTATCAGAACAGCTTGAGCTTGAAGATCAGCTTGAAGATGTCGGTGGCTTTGCTTATATCGGTGAAATCGCCAAAAACACCCCGAGCGCAGGTAACATCCACTCGTACGCAAATATTGTACGTGAGCGTGCGGTTGTTCGTGACATGATTAAAGTGGCTAACGAGATTGCCGATGCAGGTTTTAATCCGGAAGGACGTAACTCGAGCGAATTGCTTGATTTAGCCGAAACCAAAGTCTTTAAAATTGCTGAGCAGCGTGCCAATGCTAACGAAGGCCCTGAAGGCATTAAAGCGATTCTTGAAAAGACCGTCGATAAAATCGAAGAGCTATACAACAACCCGACCAGTGGTGTAACCGGTGTGTCGAGTGGTTTTGGCGACTTAGATAAAATGACCGCGGGTTTCCAGTCCGGTGACTTGATTATTGTAGCGGCGCGTCCATCTATGGGTAAAACCACCTTTGCGATGAACTTGTGTGAGCAAGCGGCACTGCACGAAGACAAACCAGTGCTTATTTTCAGCTTGGAGATGCCTTCAGAACAGATCATGATGCGTATGTTGGCCTCGCTTGGCCGCGTCGATCAAACCAAAATCCGTACTGGTCAGCTAGATGATGACGATTGGGCACGTGTATCATCAACTATGGGCATTATGCTTGAGCAAGGTAAGATGTACATTGATGATGGCTCAGGCTTAACCCCTACAGAAGTGCGAAGTCGAGCACGACGTATCGCTCGTGAATACGGTGGGCTATCGATGATCATGATCGATTACCTTCAGTTGATGCAGGTACCGGCACTTAAAGATAACCGTACTTTAGAGATCTCAGAGATTTCACGCTCACTTAAAGCCTTGGCGAAAGAGCTGGAAATCCCAGTTGTTGCACTATCACAGCTTAACCGCTCACTTGAGCAACGTGCTGATAAACGTCCGGTTAACTCGGATTTGCGTGAATCGGGCGCGATTGAGCAGGATGCCGATTTGATCATGTTTATTTATCGTGATGAAGTGTATAACAACGATTCTGAAGATAAAGGTACCGCTGAAATCATTATTGGTAAGCAACGTAACGGCCCAATTGGGCGTGTGCGCTTAACCTTCCAAGGCCAATTCTCGCGTTTTGATAACTATGCTGGTCCACAATTCGAAGAAGATTAATTGTTGTCCATGTTCACTTATTTTACACAGTGATTGAATACAATAGGGCCTCATAGAGGCTCTTATTTTTAGACTAGATAGAACAAGGTTACTTGTGAAACCATTCCCACGAGCAGAGATCAGTCGCCAAGCATTGAAGCATAATCTGGCTCGGCTGCATGAATTAGCCCCATCAAGTAAAGTGATGGCGGTGGTAAAAGCTAATGGCTATGGCCATGGCTTACTTAATGTCGCTCAATGTTTAGATAATGCCGATGGTTTTGGCTTAGCGCGTTTAGAAGAGGCGCTTGCGCTGCGCGTCGGTGGCGTTACTGCAAAACTACTTTTATTGGAAGGTTTCTTCCGCGCGGCAGATCTTGCAACGCTAGTTGAACACGATATCGAAACCGTAGTGCACCATGAGTCGCAAATCGAGATGCTGGAACAAGCAGAGCTTGATAAGCCAGTTAACGTGTGGATGAAAGTTGACTCAGGTATGCACCGCTTAGGATTTGTGCCAGATGAATTTCATGAGGTTTACCAGCGCCTAGTTGCGTGTAAAAACATTGCCAAGCCGATTAATCTGATGACCCACTTTGCTTGCGCTGATGAGCCAGACAATAACTACACCGCAACCCAATTAGCCACATTTGAACAATTAACCAAAGACTTACCTGGCGAGCGCACCTTAGCGAATTCCGCTGGCGCGTTGTTTTGGCAGCAAAGCCAAGCAAGTTGGATCCGACCAGGTATTGCACTTTATGGCGTCTCACCAGTTGTTGGAGATCTTGGTACCAAGCATGGGCTCATTCCTGCAATGGAGTTAGTGTCGCAACTGATTGCAATACGCGAGCATAAAGCGGGTCAGCCTGTGGGCTATGGTAGTCACTGGGTAGCAGATAAAGATACTAAGTTGGGTGTGGTTGCCATTGGTTATGGTGATGGCTACCCTCGTAACGCCCCTTTGGGGACGCCTGTGTTAATTAATGGCCGTTTAGCACCCATTGTTGGTCGTGTGTCGATGGATATGCTAACAGTCGATTTAGGTGACCACGCGCTTGATAATGTTGGTGATAAAGCCGTGCTTTGGGGGAAGGACCTTCCAGTAGAGGAGGTGGCAGAGCATATTGGTACTATCGCCTACGAGCTTGTGACTAAATTGACTCCACGAGTCGCAGTTTGCCTAGACTGAGCAAATAATCAAATTATGTGATGCTGCAAATTGAGGCAGGACGCCCGTTGCAGTAGAAGATGTCTTAAATTGAAAACAAATCCTTTAACTATACTTTTCGCTTTGGGCTTAATGTCTCCTTATGCGAGTGCTGCATCAGCAACTGAGAGCTTAGACGGTCAACCATCCGCTGAAGAGCAAGTTATCATTGAGTCTGTTGAATCTAGCGCTAACAAGCAGAAAAAAACCAACGATAACCAATTACCTGATTATGAATCTGAATTTGTTGCAGTGCCGTTTGCGTTTTCAACTGAAAGCCTAAGTACAGCTTTTGGCGCCGCCGGCGTACTAAAGCATGCCGGACAAATTCAGTCTTCTATTTTAGGGATCGGCGTTTACAGTACCAATGGTAGTTGGATTAGCTATTTAAGATTTAACGACTATAAAGTCCCAAGTATCGACCAATGGCTATTTTCAGCTGAAACCTACCAAGCTCGTTATAAAGAAGGCGTGTATTACGTACCGGGCCAAGCTGATGTGTATGGCGACACAGAGCGTGTTATCGCGTTAGGTGATGAGTCTTATACCAAGTTACATGCTAAGTATATTTTGCCTATTGGCCGTGGTAGCCAAGGTGCTGTGCGCAGTCTTGGCCGTGCGCGTGGCGAGATTAGCTGGAATCCACTTGAATCTGGTGTAACCAGCGTTAAATTTAGCCCATTTACTCAAAGTCGTGAGTTGGAAGGGTACGAATACTTGCCTGAAGAGGCAAAAGGTCTTGCTGTAGAGCTTGATTGGGATAACCGAGATAACGGTAAAAACAGCACTCAAGGTGGACAAACCAACTTTAAAATGACCCGCGATTTTGGCAGCGGTTCACGCAATAGCTGGACTACCTGGGAATTTGAACAAAGTGCCTTTGTATCGATAGATTCTAACGATTGGTTCGGCCAGCAAATTATGGCGTTTAATTTTTACTTAGCAGATACCCCAACTTGGACTTCTGATTCAAACGGTGATGTTCATCGTCCACCCAGTTTTGCAGGTGTCAGTTTAGGTGGCTTCGAGCGTCTTCGCGGTTATACCAGCAAGCGTTTCACTGGGCGTTCAGCTGTGCTGTATAGCGCAGAGTATCGAGTTCAACCTAGATGGCAACCATTGCAAGAATGGCCGGTATTTAACTTATACGACATTCCTTGGTGGCAGTGGGTTGCGTTTGCAGAAGCCGGCCAAGTTAGCGACGAGTTTAGCGCAAGTGCGCTGCACGATGAACTTAAGTGGTCAGCAGGTATTGGTGCGCGCTTTGAAGTTGAAAGCATAGTTGTACGTGCTGAACTTGCCTTTAGTGAAGAGTCTAATCAGTTCTGGATCATGGTGAATCAACCATTTTAGTTCAAGCTTTAGTTAGGCTTTTTAAGTCGTAAAAAAAGGCACCTTTCGGTGCCTTTGACTTTTGCAGGGGATGGAACTTATTGAGGTGTTAGGGACTAATTACCACCTCAATTTCTTACATTACAAGTTATAAGCTAAAACCGTGATGCTCCATGACTTTCTCTGGACTATGGCAGGTCGCACAAGCTTCTTTAGCATCCTTAGCATTACCTGCGTCATTGACATCTACCATATGCTCTGCATCTTTATTAGCGCCAAAGTAACCGCCGTTGCTTCTCATATGTGACATAGCAGCATCTGACATGTACTTCTGGTGACAGCTCATACATGCGGCAACATCTGAAGAGGCATACCAAGTTTCAACCACTTCATCGGCGGCAGGTTTTTGGGTGCTAGGTATCGCGTGAGCTTGACCTGCGTTGCGACCAAGTTCGAAGCCATAATCTTTACCGCTCCAACCTTCGACTGCAGAGTGACAGGTCGTACAATCTGTTTTAAGGATTGTACCGCTGCCACCGTGGCCATTGTCGTGACCCTCAGCTTTGTGTGCTTTGTACATAAAGCTAGTCGATTTTAGTAATGCAACGCCATTGTCTGCCTCGCCATTACCTTTGAGGCTCTTGTCGTTAGTATGGCAAGCAATACAATTCACGCCGTTTGAGTCATGGTAGAACTCTTTGCTGTGACAGCTAAAACATGTCGCTTCATCAACGATAGCGCGTCTATCTGCAACCACTGCATCAGCGTCGCTGAGCACAGTGCGATAAGCGTCGGTTTGTACATAAGCGGGATAAGCATTATCAGCATCACATGAGGTGCGAATAGCGCTGCTTTCCTCAAAACAGACCTTAAGCACAGGTAGAACTTCTAAAGAGCGAGAAGTAATATCGCTTGGGAAGTTCATGCTAGCTACAACACTAACAGTATTATCTGGATTCCAAGTGGCTTTGGTGTCGTCTTTTAAGTCAATACGGCGCTCACTGTAAGGTGATTGGTTGTAATCAGGATAGTCTTTTTCAACGTCCCAGCTCACGACCATATATGGTTTGCTGTAGCCTTGCTTGTAAACTTCATCTTTGGCAACAAGTTCACCGTTGGCATCCATAATTTTAGCTTCGAACTGGATTTCATTTGCTGGAGAGATGCTGACTTTACTGACTTCAACTGTGTAAGTTTCAGCAGCTTCATAAGGCTTCTTATGATCAGTATGCACAGCAGCGCTGTGGCAATCAGTGCAGCTTAACGCTGGATTTTTATCTGACTTATGTTGTGCAGGTGAGTCGGTATGGCAACCCGAGCAGGCATTAGCGTTAGCATTTGCTAGCCATAGGTCTTTGTCCGCTAATGTTTCATCTTCAACGTGGCAAGTTGCACAATCCATAAATGGCTTAGTTGGGAATGCTGGATAGTCGAACGCGTGATCGCCGCCGTAGCCAGCGATGGTATAAGGCATAGGCACGACATTACCCTCAGCATCTTTTCCTTCGCGGTTTGGTCCCATGTGAATAGCGTGCACCATGTGTCCGAGCTCTACAGATACGGCATTCGGATCAGTCACTATACCGTTATGGCATGACTGACAGTTTTCCATATCTAAACGGCGTCCGCCGTGTGCTTTAAGGCTATCAGGCTGGTGGCAGGTATAACACGTTTCTAATGTCACTAGCTCTCGTGTCTCAAGTCCTTCGGTAGAATTTGTTGCAGGGATCCAATCGTAATGTGCGTTTTCTGCAAGCTCATGGCCAGAGGCATATTCAAATTGCATTTCAATGGCAATGCGTTGAGTTAAAGCTGGGTCAAAAACGACTCCTGCAGGGTCGGTTGCAGTGGTTAAGTTAGTGCTGAAAGTATAAGTGTAAGTGCCATCTTTATGGTCAACTAAGCATTCTGTACAATTTTTAATTTGTTCAAAACCTTGCTCAAAGGTGGTACCAGCGTCATTAGTGGCTTCGTTGAGCAGTGAAATCCACTGTTTTAGTTCAGAGTCTTGAGCTGTTTTGAGCTGTGCCAAAGAGAAGCGGAAGTCATGATATTCATTTTCTGCGCTTAAGCCATGTAGACCCACGCCTTGTTTATTTTCTAATTCAAAATCGACTGTAATAGTACCGTCGGCATAGTTTGCATTTTTTATATTAGCAATGGCTTCATTTGCCATATCAATATGTAAACCTGAAGTACCAGGATCACCATCTCCACCTGGCTTACCATCTTCACCATTTTTCCCATCATCACCATCTGAACACCCAGAGATTAGTATTGCAGAGCTAATCAATAGGGCTAACGATGTTTTTCTTCTCATTATCATCATGCGTTCCTTAAAGATAACCATTCTTGGTTACCTAAATGTTATTGAGCTTACTTTTATGTTGATATGAGGTTGATCACCTTTGTTATGGTGTGCTTATTTAGTGGTATCTGCCGTATTGAGCTTTAGGTTTACTTGTATATGTGGCTTTAGAGGGTTCGGTTAGTGTTTAGTGTTTTTGTTTTCGTGATTTGTAGTTGTATCTTGTTGTTTTTAATTGCTGGAAATGTAAATTTCAAATTTTGCAAATCTGAAAAAGAGAACTGCTGGTCGTTTTAAATACAGTGCTTAAGTCACAGTACTGAGTAATGGCTAATATACGGCTCACGAAAATAGAGGTGGTCGGTACCTAAGCTCTAAAGATTGGGTTAGATTATTTACTAATAGTTTAAGAAGTTGTAGGAGTATTATTTGAGGGAAAATGAATAAGTTAAGTGCTAATAACCTGTTCGATATCCAAGTATTTGTGCTCTTGTATGAATCACTCAATGCAACTACGGTAAGCCAAAACCTAGGCGTGCCTAGCTCTAAAGTCAGTCGCAGCTTAAAATCGTTGCGACATTCGCTAAACGCATCGCTGTTTGTGCGTAAGCAACAAGGCTTTGAAAGAAGCGAATTAGCCGACGATATTTATCCTAAAATGAAGCGTATTGTTGAGTTAGCTAAATTGTGTGAGCAAGCCGATACGTATAGCCAGCCAGAACGAAAAAGGGAACTGGTGATCGCTTGTCCTTCTTCTTTATCATTAAATCTACTGCATGCTTTGCAGCAAACTGCACTTGAGCAAGAGCAAAGCTTTCTCTTTCATTTAAAATCTTGTAGCAGCAATACTGTTGATTTATTGAAGCAGCAACATGTTGATATCGCTGTCACTTGCAGCGCATATAATACTGAGCAGATATCATCTAATTTAATCACACATTCAGATGCCTATGTGCTAGTAGCAAGGTGTGAACACCCTTTATTCGATGGCGATGAATCTATAGGTATTGCCGAAATATGTGCATATCCCTACATCAGTTTTTCAAGCAATGAACTTTACGATGTTGTCGACCCATTAGCATCTTACGCCTTAGATACGCAACGTAGTTTAGATATGGTGCTGAAGGTGTGTTTTCTGGCTGACTTGATGCTTGAGCTGGAGCAGAGTGATGCAGTGGCATTGCTCAATCATAATGATGCGATTAAGTTTCTTTGCCAGCGTGGCAATATCGCTGCAGTAAAATTAACTGATGACTTGAGTTCACAGATAAATCAGCGCAGTGGACAGAATCATTACTATTTAACTCAAATGCGCAATGATAGAAGCTATCCTGATTGGGTCGGAGATCAAATCCAGCAATATATTAAGGCCAATGTGATCGCTAGAGCAGGAGGTCACAATGAAAAAGTTATCTAGTATCAACTTAAGCAGCATTGAAATCTTCTGTCAGCTATATCTTAAAAATAGCACTACAGATGCCGCTACCAGTTTAGGTTTATCTCAGCCTAAAGTGAGTCGAGCATTGAATGGGTTGAGGGATGTATTTGATGACCCATTGTTTGTCCGTAAAAATAATAAGCTGGTTGCAACAGAGCTCACTCACGTTTTATATGATGGTTTTTCTGAGATCCTGTCGTGTATGAATGCTATTGAGAGTGATGCGCTAGATAACTTTAATATACCGGACTCCTCAATGGTTATCAGTACTGTTCCTCAGTTAGAAATAGGATTAGCACAGCAAGTTATTCTAGAGGCACGCAACAGTATTAATCCTAATATTGCTATTTCAACTCAAGCTTGGTCAGACGCGAGTGAGCAGCAGTTAATTGATGGTGATATTGATGCGGTTATTTGTTTTCAGCATTCGACTAGAAAAGAGCTGTTATCAAAATCAATTATTCAACACCGAGGCGGGCACCTGATTGCTCGTGAAGGGCACCCTATTTGGCAAGACCCGAGTATCAACCACATGATTGAATACCCAGTGGTAAAACTCGTGACTATGCCATTCCCTGCCAATAAGTCGCCTATTGGCGTTTATGCTTTGGCACAAGGCAAGCCAATGCAGATTTACGCAACCGCCCCCGATTTAGGCAGTGCAGCGAGCAGCTTGTTAAATTCCGATGCTTTGATGATAGTTGGCGTGCAAGGCGCAGTGGATTTTCTAACTAACATAACAGGCTTATGCGCCAGAAAGATGGAATACGCAGAGGACAAATGCTTGCTGCAAGGATTTTCTCATCCTACCGTTTACTTGTGGCTAAAGCGCTCATTAGATGGCAAAGTGCTAGCGCCTTTGTGGCTGCAACAAAGCTTAGAGTCTTATATTATTAAGGCTCACAAGTAGGGTAGCGATTAGCTCTAGAACTAAACAGTACTCCAAGGCTTTCTACTCTCACCTGATGTAGTGCTATAATGCGCGATTATTGCACTTCGCCGATTTTATCTTCCTTTCGTAAAGATATAGCCAGCCTTTTTGAAAGGCTTAGGTAAAGAGTCAGGCATTTTTCAAATAGACAGTTACGCAACGGGCGAATTTGTCTTTATTTTAAGTTGGATAATTAGTTTATGTCAGTAAGACCAATCAATCGCACATTCTCAATCGCACCCATGCTGGATTGGACCGATAGGCATTATCGCTATTTTGCCCGCCTAATGTCTTCGCAAACATTGTTATATACAGAGATGGTCACTACCGGTGCGATTTTGCATGGTCGTGGTGATTACCTTGCTTATAATCAAGAAGAGCATCCATTAGCATTACAACTTGGCGGATCTAACCCGACTGATTTAGCGGCTTGTGCCAAGTTAGCTGCTGAGCGTGGTTATGATGAGGTTAACTTAAACGTAGGTTGTCCATCAGATCGAGTACAAAACGGCCGCTTTGGTGCATGCTTAATGGCTGAGCCTGAGTTAGTCGCTGAGTGTGTCTCTGCGATGAAGCAGGTGGTTGATATCCCTGTTACTGTAAAAACACGTATTGGCATCGATGAGCAAGATAGCTATGAGTTTTTGACTCAGCTTATTGATACTGTCCATGCTGCAGGTTGTGAAGAATTTACTATTCATGCCCGTAAAGCATGGCTGCAAGGTTTGAGTCCGAAAGAAAACCGTGAGATCCCACCGCTAGATTATGAACGTGTATATCAGCTTAAGCGTGATTACCCTGGGCTAAACATTTCAATTAACGGTGGCGTAAAGACGCTGGACGAATGTAAAACACACTTGCAGCAGCTTGATGGTGTGATGGTTGGGCGTGAAGCTTATCAAAATCCCTATATTATCGCTGAGGTAGATCAGCAGTTGTGTGGCATTGATGCACCCATTCTTAGCCGTGATGAAGTGCTAGAAAAGTTGTTACCTTATATTGAGGCTCACCTGAAGCAAGGTGGTCGCCTTAATCATATCTCTCGCCATATTATCGGCCTTTATCAAGGTGAGGTTGGCTCACGTATATGGCGCCGCTATATCAGCGAAAATGCGCATAAACAAGGCGCTGGTATAGAGGTTATCACTCAAGCTCGTGCAGCGATGGACGATATCGTTAGCTTGTAATCTGCTCCATTTAGTGAAATTCACCAGTGCTTGGTGAGTTTCACTACTATCTCTTGTTGTTCAAATATCCTTCAATTTAATTCCACTCTAAAATCTCTCCACTTTTTGTTTTTTATTTAATATTTTTAGCTAGTTACAGTTTACATTCAAAGTTGGCACGCTGCTTGTATTAACCTATATGTAATTAAGAAATGTGTAATTAAGAACCCTGTGAATCAGACCTCTTTAATGCACATACATACAATTAAGTTAACTCGAAAAGGAAGCCATTATGTTTAATTCAACTGTATCTAAAACCATTAAAGCGTCTTTACTAACAGCGGTAATCTTAGGCGTAAGCGCAACAGCTCAAGCAGATAACTCGCTTATCTCTGATGTTGCTAGCAACATCGAGCAGAATATCTCTTCACAGATGCAAGAGATGATGAGCAAAGCACAAACGGAATTGAGTCTTTCTATTCAATCACAAATGTCTGAAATGATGTTTGATATGGACTCTGAGCAAGAGCTGGCAAATAAGCAAGGCGCTGCTACGCTAAATGAGCAACCGCTAGTAACGACTGCGGTAAGTAAGGACTAATTATGTGGTTCTTTGCTCAATTTATCGCATTATTATTATTGCCCGTTATTAGCCTAGTGATGTTTGCATGTTTAATTTGTTCGCTAGAGTGGCACAAATTAGAAGACTAAATTAGAAGACTAAATTAGAAGACTAAATTAGAAGACTGGATTTCCAGTCCGAGTTTGAAACCTAAATAAAAGACTAAAATGACGAGCTGCAAAGTTAGCGTTGAAGTCTATTAGAGACAACGAAAGGGAGTTTAAAATGAACAGTTTTGTTGAACGCTTAAAAGATTCTCGCTCAATCGTATGTGGTGTTACCGCTGCAATGGCTGATAAATTTGAGTGGTCTTGCATGTGGACCCGAGTGGTATGTGCAGTAGCAATTTTCTGTAATCCAGCAATGGGATTGCTCACCTATTTTGTATTAGCCTTAGTGCTACCAAAATGGCAAAACCATGTTAATTAGCCGCTTTGATTAATGCTTCAGAGGAATTTTAGATGAGAGTGCTAACCACCTTGAAAAACATCGCCTCAAGCCATTATCAAACGCATACAACTAGTGTGGTGATAATACTAATGAAACGCGGATGCTGAAACCAATAACGAGCATCCGCATTTTGGTAACCGAAAACTAGATTAACGTTTTAAAAATGCCGAAAATCGAGCTTTAGCTTCGTCACTGGCAAGTCTTGCCTCAAACTCAATCAGTTCTTTTTCCATCTGCGCACGCACTTCTTCTCTGTTGTAGCGGATCAGTTTTTTTGTAGATTGCAACGAGATTGGCGGTAAAGCCGCTAATTGATGAGCACGTTGTAAGGCATATTCAAAAATAGTCTCACTTTCTATAATGTCGTTAATCATTCCGTAAGCATGAGCTTGGCTGGCATTGAAGCTTTCACCTAACATGAGTAGCTCACTGGCTTTTGTTTGGCCAACGACTTGCGGCAATAACAGGCTAGCCCCTGCTTCAGGCACTAATGCTAGCTGGACAAATGGTAATTGAAACTTTGCGCTGTTATCAGCATAAACTAAATCACAATGCAGTAGCATAGTTGTGCCTATGCCGACAGCTGCACCAGTGACTGCAGCTACCACAGGTTTTTTTAAATCGAGTAGGCAAAACAAGAATCTAAAAGCTGGATGATCAGACCCTAAGCTACTATTTTGTAAAAAGTCAGCGACATCATTGCCGGAAGTAAAGCACTCTGCTTGTCCGCGAAACATAAAGGCTCGAATTTCGTTGTCCGACTCGCCTTGGATAAGGTATTCTGTTAGCTGTGTATACATTTGTAGGTTAAGCGCATTGCGTTTATCCGGGCGATTAAACGTAATGACCCTTACGCCATTATCGTCACTAACTTGAATCGTGCT
Source organism: Shewanella sp. 10N.261.52.F9 (assembly GCF_041471165.1). Lineage (NCBI taxonomy): Bacteria > Pseudomonadati > Pseudomonadota > Gammaproteobacteria > Alteromonadales > Shewanellaceae > Shewanella > Shewanella sp. 10N.261.52.F9. The sequence continues at coordinate 21,601 of NZ_JBFRNX010000021.1, read as the reverse complement.
CATTCGTTATGTCCTCATTCTGCGAATTGGGTTTTACATGGAGTTTATGACATTGAAGCTAATATTCAAACAACTGTTTAACATCGGCCTGTTGAGTTGCCTTTCGTTCACCACTATGGCGCAAGTCGTGCTGGTAGATGGATATGTACGTGCTATGCCGGCAAAAGTGCCTAACAGTGCTGCCTACATCACGATTGAGAACCATGGGGATGCAACTCGGTTAGTTGCGGTGGATGCTCCTTTTGCCACTGAAGCACAATTACACACCCTTATTGAAGAAAACGGCATGATTAAAATGCGCCAAGTGGAGGGCTTTGACATAGACTCTCATGGTAGCCTTGTGCTGTCTGAATCGGGTAACCACATTATGTTGATGGGCTTGAAGCAACCATTGGTTATCGACTCTGACGTTAAGCTTTTATTGAAGTTTGCTAACGGCTCTGAGCAAGAAATTAGCTTGCCGGTTAAGAAACAAGTTGAGCAAAGCGACGATGCTCATCATCATCACCACCATTAAGGAATGAGTACAATGCAAGTGACATGGAAAAAAGTCTTAGCTGCTCTTATTGCAGTTTGCTTTATTGGTTATCTTATTAGTGTGTGGTGGAGTGTTGAGCCAGACCCTATTGAACAGAATGTTTATAGCCAAGAAAATAGCCGTAATGTAGTTGGTTATGCCACAACCACCTCATTGATTTTGACTGTGGAAGCGCTATTGAATAAGCCTGGCGGTTGGCTGTCTAATGATGTTACGCCACCGTCAATCTTTATGGATAATATGCCTGCATTTGAGTTTGGTGCGATTGAACAAGCGCGAGATCTCGCGTTGATCATGCGTAAAGAGTTTAGTCGTTCGCAATCACAATCTACAGCTGATAAAGACCTGCTTGCAGCCCATTCTAAGTTGAATATCGAACATACTAGTTGGCTAGTACCCAGTGCTGAAAGTGAATATGAAGACGCTATTAAGCTATTGAAGCTATATCGCGCTCGTATGATGGCTACAGAAAACCCTGATGCGCAGTTTTATGCTCGCGCCGATAACCTCAATGAGTGGCTTAAAGAGGTGCAAAAGCGTTTAGGTAGTATGTCGCAGCGTCTTTCCGCAAGTGTAGGCCAAGACAGATTGAATACCGACCTATCAGGTGATAGCGCGGCTAGACAGTCAACGCCTGGCTACAATGCACAGCAAATTAAAACTAGTTGGTGGAAGATTGATGACGTGTTTTATGAAACTCGTGGTGCGACATGGGCACTACTGAATTTCATGAAAGCTGTTGAAGTTGATTTTGCTGATGTTTTAAAAAAGAAAAATGCTCAAGTAAGTCTGCGTCAGATTATTCGTGAGCTAGAAGAAACACAACAGCCTGTTTGGAGCCCAATGATCCTAAACGGTTCAGGCTTTGGGGTTGTGGCTAATCACTCGTTGGTGATGGCAAATTATATCTCCCGCGCAAATGCTGCGGTTATCGATTTAACTAACTTATTGACTCAAGGTTAACTATGAAAAAGACGTTATTGGCGTGTGCACTATTAGGTTCATTAGTAGGCACTTCAGCCCAAGCTGCTACAGTTGTCGGTTTTAAAGTCGGCGGCGATTACTGGAAAGCTGATACTAATGGTACTTTTGCTGAGCGCGGTAAATCACAGCAAGAGTTTAACTATGATTCATCTTCTCAAGGTAGCATCTGGGTTGCAGTTGAGCATCCAATTCCGCTAGTGCCAAATGTTAAGATTAGACAAAACAGCTTAGAAGCTGATGGCAAAATGAGTGATGCTGACTTTAACTTCAATGGCCATGATTTCCAAGGCAATGTGAATGCGACTTCAGATCTAAGCAATACTGACTTTGTACTTTACTACGAGATTTTAGATAACGATATCGTAGCACTTGATCTAGGTGCGGCTTATAAGAAGATGGATGGTAAGTTCCGCGTAGCTGATGCTGGCCACCCTGAAACTAAAAATATCGATAGCGGTATTGTTATGGGTTATATCGACGCACAAGTTGGTGTTCCAGGTTTAGGCCTTTACGGTTTTGCTGACATAATGATGGGTGTTGATGAGTCTAGTGTTTATGATTATTCATTAGGACTAGGTTGGAATTTTGATGGTACGGCATTAGATTACCGTATCCGCGCTGGTTACCGTGACTTTAAGTTTGACGTAAATGGTTTTGATGGCGTAACAGCGGATATGCAGTTTAAAGGTTACTTTGCTGGTGTTGAACTCGTATTCTAAGCTAATTATCTCTTCTGTTGTCGCGGTTCAATGAGCTGTAGCGATAAGATTATAAGAATATTAGCCCATAAAAAAACCGCCATTTGGCGGTTTTTTTATGTTTTAACAAGCAGGCTTAGTTTGTTGTTGGAGCAACAAGGCCATTGTTAATTGATGCGATATCATCTTCATTCAATGTCCCCGCAGCTTGCTTAAGCGCTAGGATTGAATTGATATAGCCATAACGCGCATCAGATAGTTTACGCTTTGAATCGTAAAGGTCACGAGTACGGTTTAATACATCAACAATAGTACGTGTACCGACTTCAAAACCAGCTTGAGTTGCTTTAAGCGCACTCTCTGAAGAGATTACAGACTGCTCATAAGCGCGGATTGAGCTGATAGAAGCGCCAACGTTGTTAAAGTTATTACGTACATCTTTAACCACTTTTCGGTGCGTCTGTTCTAGCTTCTCGCTTGCTTCAACATATTGGTACTGAGCTTGATTAACTTTTGAAGACACCTTGAAACCTTCAAAAATAGGAATACTTAGTGTTACGCCAATTGTGCCATTGTCGAAGTCGTTACCAGGCTCTTGCTCTATGCCTTTATTGTAACCTGCATTTAAGCTAAGTGATGGCATGTGGCCAGCTTTATAAAGGGTAATTGTTTCTTCAGCGATGTCTTTACCAATACGTGTTGTCATTAGATCAACACTGTTGGTTTCTGCCATTTTTATCCAGTCTGTTGAAGACGCTGGAGCAACAGCAGATGCAGAGAAACGATTGGTATCCAGAATATTGATGTTCTTATGATCAATGCCTGTGATTTCACGCAGTGCTTCGTAGCTATTTGCTAGGGTGTTTTCAGCCAAAATTTCAGTCGCATTAGCTAAGTCATATTGAGCTTGTGCTTCATGTACGTCGGTAATTGCTGTAAGGCCCACTGCAAAGCGTTGTTTAGTCTGCTCAAGCTGACGCTCAATTGCACGCTTTTCAGAGCCTTGGAACTCGTAGTTGTCCTTGGCTGTTAGTACGTCAAAATAAGCGTTGGTTACGCGAATAATAAGGTTTTGTAGCGCTGATGCGTATGCAGAGTCTGCTTGAGATGCTGCTTTTTCAGCAAGGCTTAAACCAACCCATGCACTGTGGTCGTAAATTACCTGATTTAAGGTTACGCCACCGACAATACCGCTTGAATCTTCGCTTGGGTCATTCCATGCTTTGTCGTAACCAACATTAGCACTGATTGTTGGTAGTAGTGGAGCACGGTTTTCTTCAATCTGTTCGTACAGAGCATCACGTTGAGCTTTAGCTTGAAGCGCAACAGGATCACTCGTCAATGCTTGTTGATATATTTGAAGAAGGTCATCGGCATGAGCAACTTGCGCTGTCGCTGCAAGGGTCAGTGCGGCACATAGAGAACGGATCTTGAATTTCATTTGCTGTCCTTTTAGACAAAATTCCCCATTGAGGAGCGAATTTAACTTGTTATGTTTAGCTTTGCCTTACATATAATAAAAAGTAAGGCGGTTTGCGCTTCCCGACGCTTCCCAATACATCTAAACTTAGTGGGTTAAATATTAAAAACCTACAAATTCTAAGTCAACTCAGAAGTGTAACAGTTTTTGATACTTATGATTAGTACTGCATGCATCATAGTATTAATATTTCTATTTGACTTTATTGTGGCATAAATACCTTTATAAACAAGTATATTTAGGACGAGAAATGAACAGCACCTTCAAGCGTGATGATGTAGAGCTATTGAGCAAGAAACCTTTGTATAAAGGCTTCTTTAAAATGGAAGAGTATCGCTTCAAGCATAGGCTGTTTGCTGGTGGCTGGAGTGATGTTGTCACGCGTGAAGTGTTTGAACGTGGTAATGCCGTGGTTGTTTTACCTTATGATCCTGTTATGGACCAAGTCGTATTAATAGAACAAATTCGCATTCCTGTACTTGAAAACGCAAAAACACCTTGGTTATTAGAATTAGTGGCCGGAATGATCGATAATGGGCAGACATCAATGGATGTCGCTCATAGGGAACTACTTGAGGAAACGGGATTAACCGCAAAAAGTGTTACTCAAGTTAATCAATACTTTTCTAGCCCTGGCGGCACAAGTGAGCGTTTTGATTTTTATTGGGCTAACGTAACAGCAGCTGATGCTGATGGTGTGCATGGACTTGCTGATGAGCATGAAGATATACGTGTGCATGTTGTTAGCCGTGAGCAAGCTTATCAAATGGTCGTAGATGGTCAAATAGACAATGCGTCAACCGTGATTGGACTTCTTTGGTTGCAACTTAATTATCAAAATATCGTCAAACAATAGGGTTAACGGCATCAAGCGGTTACTTTCATTGTTCCTATTCAATACATTTATATAGATAGCGTTGGTTTAATTTGTGTCATATGTCACTTTAGCGAAAAAGAATAAGTATCAGCCTAATGTCAGCCAGTTTCTGGCACTTTGTGGGCGTAATTATATGCATATTCAAAGATGGCTGACTTTAGAGCCAAGTGAAGGCTCACAGTGGCGAGTGAAAGGTGAGTTTGGTCAGTTAGATGTGCAGTTGCTGGAAAATACTAAATATACTCAGTTAGTGCAGATCTCACGCTGCGTAGGTAACCATGAGTTAGTGTCAACACCTAAAGTCTCTGTACGCATTTATCATGATGCTAAATTAGCAGAAGTGTTAACTAGTCAACAGATTTACCAATTGCGACCAGTGTATGATTATCCAAATATGCATATGCATCATCGGGATGAAAAGTACCAAGTCAATGCTTTTCTAGAAGAGTTATTGAAGATTGATAACTTAACTAAATTTGTCAGTTGATCTGATTATTGGGTAACTAATTTGCTAAAAGCAGCTATCTCTTATTCAATTTCTGAAGCTAAGAGTGTGAGAATTGTGCAAGTCACAGATCCTCACCTGTTTGCTGATCCTGAAGCACAGCTACTTGGTGTCAATACTGCTCAAAGTCTAGGCGCAGTGTTAAACACTATCTCTGCGGTTAACTATCCTGCGCACTTTATGCTAGCGACAGGCGATATAAGTCAAGATTACTCTATTGAGTCGTATCATAACTTTGTTAATGCTATTAAGCCTTTAGATATGCCGTGTCATTACCTGCCGGGGAATCATGACGACCCTCGCATCATGAATCTGCACATGCAAGGCTCGCAGGTATTTGGGCAGAAGCGCATTTTAGCCGGTAATTGGCAAATCATTATGTTGGACTCTACGGTACGAGGACGCCCTGGTGGGCATATGTCTGAAGCTGAGCTAGCACTTATTGAAAATGCGATTGCAGAAGAGCCTAATCGTCATACGCTTTTAGTTATGCATCATAATCCAGTTTTAGCAGGCTGTACTTGGCTTGATCAACACTGCATGGATAATGGTGAAACCTTTATTGCCCAAGTTGCGCAATACCCACAAGTAAAAGGGTTACTTTGGGGGCATATCCATCAAAATGTCGAAACAGAACATTTTGGTCCCCATGGAGCAATTAAGCTGATGGCTACGCCATCAACATGTATTCAGTTCAAACCTAAGTCGCCTTATTTTGCACTCGATGCGTTGCAACCGGGATACCGTTTGCTGGAGCTCAAATCCGATGGTAGCATTCTAACCAATGTTTACCGGGTACCGGGTGAGAACTTCTCACCAGATAAAGATGCAGGCGGTTATTAGTAGCTAAGATACGCCGCAGTGTGAGGAAATATGCTGCTATACATACATGGATTTAATAGTTCGCCTTTGTCAGATAAAGGTTTGGTTACCGCCAGCTATATCGCGGAACATCATCCTCAACTCCCATTTTTTCAGCCACAATTGCCCAGCGAACCGCTTGAGGCGATGGCACTGCTAATCGATATTGTAGAAAAAGCGCAAGCTGAAGGTGAGCCGCTGACTTATATTGGTTCTTCATTAGGCGGATATTTCGCAAGTTATTTAACCGAAACTTACGGTGGACGCGCAGTTTTAGTTAATCCTGCAGTAAAACCTTTCGAACTATTTGATGAATTCATTGGCACTCAGTACAATCCCTACACGGATGAAACCTACCAAGTCGTTGCCGAACATAAACACGACGTCGGGCGCTACAATACGCCCGCAATATTAAATCCTGATCGCTTTTATGTACTGTTACAAACAGGCGATGAAGTGCTCGACTACAAACAGGCCATGCAGAAATATCACTGTTGTAAGCTGTTAATAGAACCCGATGGCGACCATAGTTTTATCGGTTATAAAGACCAACTTGCTTCTATCTGTGAATATCTGTTTTCTTGACAAATAGACCCGTAGGGCCGCAACATGGCCTGAATAACAAAATAATATGTGTGCCATGACAAACCAATACACCTCAGATGCTATTGAAGTCCTAAATGGACTTGACCCTGTAAAACGTCGCCCCGGTATGTATACCGATACTTCGCGCCCGAACCATTTAGGACAGGAAGTCATAGATAATAGTGTCGATGAGGCATTAGCAGGGCACGCGAGTCGAATCGACGTAATTTTACATGCCGACAACTCTTTGGAAGTTATCGATGACGGCCGTGGTATGCCGGTTGATATCCACCCTGAAGAGGGGATCCCCGGTGTAGAGCTTATTTTAACTAAGCTGCATGCAGGTGGAAAGTTCTCTAATAAAAACTACCAATTCTCTGGTGGTCTTCACGGTGTTGGTATTTCGGTGGTTAACGCGCTTTCAAGCCGTGTTGAAATCACTGTTAGACGTAATGCTGAAGTCTATGAAATGGCTTTTGAGCATGGTGAAAAGGTTGAAGACCTGCACGTTACTGGCACATGTGGCCGCCGTAATACTGGTACAAGTGTACATTTTTGGCCTGATGCAAGCTATTTTGATTCCGGCAACTTCTCTATAACTAAACTGGTTTACCTATTAAAAGCTAAGGCTGTACTTTGCCCAGGTCTGCGAATTAAATTTGTTAATAAGCAAACCAATGAAACCCAAGAATGGTTTTATGAAAGTGGCTTAGAAGATTACCTTAGAACATCAATTAAGGGCGTGCCAACACTTCCTGAAGTGCCATTTGTAGGCAGTTTTGCGGGAAATTTAGAAGCCGCCGACTGGGCGATAACTTGGCTACCTGAAGGTGGTGAATACCTTAACGAAAGTTATGTAAACCTTATTCCGACCCCACTGGGTGGTACTCATGTTAACGGCTTTAGACAAGGTTTACTCGAGTCTATGCGTGAGTTTTGTGAGTTTAGAAACCTAGTGCCTCGCGGTATTAAGTTAACGCCAGAAGATATTTGGGATCGCTGTACCTTTATCTTATCGATTAAGATGCAAGATCCACAGTTTGCCGGTCAAACGAAAGAAAAGCTTTCCAGTAGGCAGTGTGCTGCATTTGTCTCGGGGATTGTTCGCGATGCATTTAGCTTGTGGCTAAATACCAATACTGAGCAAGCAGAAGCCTTAGCAGACATGTGTATTAATAATGCACAAAAGCGTTTGAAAGCGGCTAAGAAAGTGGCGCGTAAGCGTATTACTTCTGGACCAGCGTTACCTGGAAAACTGACCGACTGTAGTGGTCAAGATCCTATGCGTGGCGAACTATTCTTGGTGGAGGGGGACTCTGCGGGAGGCAGTGCTAAGCAGGCTCGTGATCGTGAGTTCCAAGCGATTATGCCGCTACGTGGTAAGATTTTGAATACGTGGGAAGTCGATGCTTCTCAAGTGTTGGCTTCGCAAGAAGTACATGATATCTCGGTTGCGATTGGTTGCGATCCTGATAGTGCTGATATTTCAGAATTACGTTATGGAAAAATTTGTATTCTTGCCGATGCAGACTCGGATGGTCTGCATATTGCGACCTTGTTATGTGCACTATTTATGAAGCACTACAAGGTATTAGTGGAGCAAGGACATATTTATGTGGCTATGCCACCTCTGTTCCGTATCGATATCGGTAAAGAAGTATTCTACGCCTTAGATGAGGCTGAGAAAGACGGCATTCTTGATAGAATTGCCGCAGAAAAGCGGAAAGGAAAAGTCCAAGTAACACGATTCAAGGGATTGGGTGAGATGAATCCGCTACAACTGCGTGAAACAACGATGGATCCAAATACACGTCGACTAGTGCAATTAACCATAGATGATGCTGATGACACTATGGCTCTTATGGATATGTTACTCGCCAAGAAGCGTTCTGGGGACAGAAAAACTTGGTTAGAAACAAAGGGTGATCTTGCCCAGCTCTAATCGGCAGTTTGTGATTATAATCAGACAAAAGAATAATAATGACGTTTGAAAACTATCGAAATCAAATAGCTGTTGGGATATCGCTACTTTGCGCCCATTTTGTTTTTAGTTGCAGTGCATTGGCCGCAGAGCCAATGATGATCACTGTTTCTAAAGGTTTTGGCTTAAGCTTATATGCTTCTAATCTCGGCGACGCGAAACAGCTCGCCGTTGGTGATAATGGCACTTTGTTTGTTGGCTCTTTCCGAGATGGCACAATTACAGCCTTGGTTGATGTCGATAACGATGGACGAGTAGATAAGCGTTATGTGATAGCCAAAGGTCTAGATTACCCTGAAGCTATCGCGTTTAACGACGGCTCGTTATACGTTGCTGAAGATGACCGCATCTTACGTTTTAATCAAATTGAGTCGCGCTTAAAACGTCCTGGACGGCCTAAAGAGGTTTACAATCGCTTACCTGGCAACAGTAAAAAAAGCCGCAGGGCGATGCATTTCGGCCCTGATGGACGCCTTTATATTGCCATTGGTGCACCCTGTAATGTGTGTGAGTCTGAAGCGCCTTATAGCAGTATTATTGCGATAAACGTTAAAACAGGCGCTACAGAGCAAGTTGCAAGCGGTGTTAGAAAGGTCGTTGCGTTCGACTGGTCTGTGGATAATAACCAACTCTGGTTTGCTGATCTTGGCCGAGACTGGATGGGCGACAATTTACCGCCTGACGAAATCAATAAGGTTGAGTTAACTGGCAGTCATTATGGGTTTCCTTATATTCACGCCACAGACATCGTTGAACCTGCATACGATAAGCCTAAAAACCTAAAGGTCGTTGCTCCAAATTATGAGTTACCAGCACACGTAGGTGCTAAAGGGATGCATTTCTACCGTGGTAGTCAATTTCCTGAGCGCTATCATAATCAAATGTTTGTTGCTGAAAATGGCTCTTGGAACCGCTCAAGTAAAGTGGGCTATCAAGTTGTTATGCTAGAGATCCAAGAAGGCGATGTAATAAAGCGCAGTACAGTAGTTAGCTTTTTAGACGGTGAATTCCCCGTCGCAAGACCATATTCATTGGTCACAGCACCCGATGGTGCCATGTATATATCTGATGATTTAAAAGGCAACGTTTACCGTTTGTTTTATAAAGAGTCAGCAAAGAATCAGTCACAGGATAATGATTAATGAGTGATGCGATAGATTTAAGCCTTGATGGCGTTGAGCAAATGCCTCTCCGCCGCTTCACGGAAGAGGCATATCTGAACTATTCCATGTACGTCATCATGGACCGAGCGTTGCCGCATATTGGTGATGGGCTCAAACCGGTTCAGAGACGTATTGTCTACGCCATGAGTGAGCTTGGCTTATCTGCTCAATCTAAGCATAAGAAATCGGCGCGTACCGTTGGTGATGTATTAGGTAAATATCATCCCCATGGTGATAGTGCTTGTTATGAAGCTATGGTGTTGATGGCGCAGCCATTCTCGTATCGTTATCCACTCGTTGATGGCCAAGGTAACTGGGGAGCGCCGGATGATCCTAAGTCGTTTGCGGCAATGCGTTATACCGAAGCGAGACTGTCTAAGTTTTCAGAGGTTCTGCTAAGTGAGCTTGGTCAAGGCACTGTTGATTGGGGCGTGAACTTTGACGGTACCATGAAAGAGCCACTGGTTTTGCCTGCTCGTTTACCGCATATCTTACTCAATGGTATCACTGGTATTGCTGTTGGTATGGCTACCGATGTACCTCCACATAACGTTAAAGAGCTCGTAGGGGCGTGTGTTGAGCTATTGGATAATCCAAAAGCCGATTTAGCGCGCATGATGGAGTTTATTCCAGGCCCTGATTATCCGACTGAAGCAGAAATTATCACTCCAGCTGCCGATATCACTAAAATCTATCAAACAGGCCGTGGTTCAATTAAAGCGCGTGCTGTTTACACCGTTGAAAATGGTGAAGTGGTGATTACCGCACTGCCGCATCAAGCAAGTAGCGGTAAGATTTTAGAGCAAATTGCTAATCAAATGCAGGCGAAGAAGTTACCTATGGTAACCGATTTACGTGATGAGTCTGATCACGAAAGCCCTGTACGTATGGTGATTGTGCCGCGCTCGAATCGTGTTGATTGCGATCAGATGATGGCGCATCTATTTGCAACTACTGATTTAGAAAAGAGCTACCGCGTTAACCTGAACGTACTCGGTTTAAATGGTCGTCCGCAAGTCAAAGGTTTGCTCCAACTGTTAACCGAATGGCTTGAGTTTAGAATGACTACGGTTAAGCGTCGTCTAGAATATCGCTTAGATAAGGTATTATCGCGCTTACATATTTTAGATGCGTTAATGATAGCGTTTTTGAATATCGATGAAGTGATTGAGATCATTCGTTATAACGACGATCCCAAAGCTGAGTTGATTAAGCGTTTCGATTTATCTGATAAACAAGCCGATGCGATCTTAGATCTTAAATTGCGTCACTTAGCTAAACTTGAAGAGTTTAAGATTAAGTCTGAGCAAAGTGAGCTTGAAGCTGAGCGCGATAAGTTAGAGTTATTGTTAAGCTCTGAACGTCGAATGAAAACGCTTATTAAGAAAGAACTTATCCGTGATGGTGAAGATTACGGTGATGAGCGTCGCTCGCCTTTGGTTGAGCGCAGCGAATCACGAGCGCTAACCGAGCAAGAGCTAGTACCGGCAGAATCGGTGACCGTTGTGCTTTCTGAAAAAGGCTGGGTGCGCAGCGCTAAAGGTCATGACGTAGATGGTCAGAACCTGTCATATAAATCAGGTGATAGCTTCTTACGTTCTGCGCAAGGGCGCAGTAATCAGCCAAGTGTGTTTATTGACACATCGGGTAGGGCATTTGCCACTGAAACCCATACTCTACCATCTGCCCGATCCCAAGGTGAGCCTATCACTACTCGCTTTAATTTAGCGCCTGGTGCGACGATGGAGCATGTCTTGCTGTCTGATGAGGAGCAATGCTACTTATTAGCCTCTGATGCTGGCTACGGCTTTATTTGCGCCAATAAAGACATGGTGTCGCGTAACAAGGCGGGTAAAGCACTTCTGAGTCTACCAGCTAATGCAAAAGTGTTATTGCCAAGAAAAGTCGATCAATCAAAACCGAGTTCGATTTTGGCCATTACCAACGAAGGTAGAATGTTGTTGTTTTCACTTGATGCATTGCCGCAGCTATCTAAAGGTAAAGGCAACAAGATCATCGGTATTCCTACTGAGCGCGCTAAAAATCGAGAAGAATGGTTGCTGCACTTGAATGTGATCCCTGAAGATATGTCTGTCACCTTGTGGGCAGGTAAACGTAAGCTAACCCTTAAACCGAGTGACCTAGAGCATTATCGAGGTGAGCGTGGTCGTCGTGGTGCTAAATTGCCGCGAGGACTACAGCGTGTCGATAGCGTTGAGCTTGGTGACGGTGAACCCGCCGTTTAACGAGCTATCTTAGCAATAAAAAATGCAGCCATTAGGCTGCATTTTTTATTGGGTCAGATTTGGCTAGTTATACTTATTGGTATTAAGCCACTTCATAAAAGTTGGGTTCGATATCAACTTGTCTTTGGATGATCTGGGTTGCCATTTTGGCACATTTACCACATTGGTCCGCAACACCAAGACGTTTTTTAACGTCGGCAAGTGACATATCACCTTGTCTAACTGCTTCTTTGATTTGCGTATCAGTAATTGCGTGACAAAGACAAACGTACATTAAATATCATCTCTAAATCGAATATAGCCGAAGTATAAATGAAAATAATTCTCAATGCTAATAACGGCTAGATATAATTATGACGTATTTGGTTGCTACTCGTTATTAAAAAGCGTGCCTACATCACATTACTATTGAGGTTGCAGGCAGCTTCATAGAAAAGTTTATACTAAGTCTTAGCCTAATAGCCGCGCTCAAAGTGGACTCTATGAGATAACTTTTCGCCTTTTATCCACTTGTGAAAGTTTTCAGAAAAGATCTCTACTACTTGCTCTGGAAAGCTAGGAGCTGCGATATGCGGCGTAATGATGACATTATCTAGTGACCAAATAAGGTGATCGTCAGGTAATGGTTCTTGGTTGAACACATCTAAAATCGCTTGCTGTTCTGTGTGAGTGACAAGCTGTTGATAGAGAGCGTCGAGATCGAGTACGTCTCCGCGGCCAAGGTTAAATAGCACAACTTCGTCCTTTAATAGTGACAAGGTTTGCGGGTTGAGTGCACCTTTGGTTTCTGGTGTGCTTGGTAAGATGCTAGCAACGGCATCTGCTCGGGGGAGGTAGTGGGTTAGGTTTGCCAATGTGTCGACTTCATCAAAGCCTCTTGTGGGCTTAGCGCCACGATTAATCCCAATAACATGCATCCCAAAGTGCTTGGCTGTTTGAGCGATATGCTTAGCAATAGAGCCTGTACCTAACAAGAGTAAGGTTTGGCCTTGAAGCGTTTTGAAACTACCAGGTAACCAAACTTTCTGATCTTGTTGGGTTTTATATTTTTTATGATCACGTTGATAGGCTAGTAGGTAACCAAATAGGTACTCGCTCATAAGTGGACCAAAAATTCCTCTAACATTGGTGAGCTCATAATCTTTTCTTTGTCTAGGTTTTACGAGTGCATCGACACCTGCAAAGGTCGATTGCATCCACTTTAAATTAGCTGCATGGGGTAATAATGGTGCGGCTAGCTTAGGCTCAGCCAGCCAGATATCGGCATTAAAAATACCTTGAGGATCATCGTCCAAAATAATGGTGTTTGGCAGATGGCATGAGTTTAACAGTTGGCGATAACGCTCATTTTCTCTGGTGAGTAAGAGTAACTTGTGTCCCATACTAACTCCCTATATCCTACATTTATCTATGTTTTTATGTACTTAATAAATGGCGAATCTAATATCTAACCTAATTGAATTTTTGAACTATTTAGGGGCGTTTATTTACCCTTGGTTGACAGAAGTCGCTACTGCAATTGTAGCCTGCTTGCTTGTCGTGTTTGGTGCTGACATCAATCGTTTCTTACGTCGTTATTTTGCAGGACGCTCTTTTTTGCTACGAACCTTGATTTTCATTATTGTGAACGCGTTTGGTTACGGGCTGATTATTATCCATTTAAGCCCATTGTTAGCGCAGTATATGGCAAAAGTACCGACCCATTGGTTGTTTGTATTGGTTGTTGCTGTTTTCTTCTTTATCGGAAGCTGGGCTCAGCGCAATAGGCAAGTCTAACCACTATGTAAGCTACTAATTTAAGTCTAGTTTATTTTACTCGCTTTATACAGTACGCGTGTTTTGCTATTTACTTAATTGCAGCTAAATGCTGCAGTGCTCGGTCGGGATAGTTAGTAAAAATACCATCTACGCCCATCTGTTTTAGCATATCAATATCATCTAGATTGTCTACGGTGTAGACATACACTTTGGCGCCTCTTTTGTGAGCGTCATCCACCATTTCTTGGGTGGTGAAACTAAGACCTAAATGAATAGAATACGCATTGAGTTGGCTAACGACACCAGCCAATTCTAGTGGGATGCCTTCGATTAATGGAGCAACATGTGCATCTGAATATCGCTGTTTTAAGCTCGCAAGAAAAGGGTGATTAAACGATGACATTAGCAGCTTATTGTTATCGTATTCTAATTCGTTGATAAGTTTAGGATAAAGCGCTACAAAAGCATCAAGGCAAGCAAGCCCTTTGAGTTCAATGTTAACTAAGGTGTTGTGGGGCTTAAGCAAAGTAAGCACTTGGCACAAGGTTGGGATTTGCTCACCCCCAATTGTTAACTGGCTTATAGCTGCTTTACTGTATTGCTCTATTAAGCCGTGTCCGGAGCTTTTAGGCTCAAGACGTCGGTCGTGAAATACATAGAGCTCATCTTCAACGAGGTGAATATCAAGCTCAACCGCAGTTGCGCCGAGCTCAATAGCTTTGGCGAAAGCGGCGAGGGTATTTTCAGCAATATAACCACTGGCACCGCGGTGAGCAAATATCTTCATAGCAGTTTTTATACTCTCAAATTAGCTTCTAATTAAGTTTTGTACGTCTTTGCTTTGGCTCGACGACAAGTGCACCTCAAGCTGAGGATAAGCGAGTACTAAATTATTTTCATTTAATTTTTTAGTGATCTGTTTGTGCAGCTTATGTTTTAACGGCCAGCGTGCGCCCATATCTTTAGCGTAAGCTCTTACTTCAAAATCTTGTGTATGTTGACCAAACCCTGCGAACCAAACTTCTGGTTCAGGTGACAATAGTGCATCATCACAGTCTTGTACGGCTTGATAAAGTGCTGCTTCAACACGTGCAGGATCAGAGTCTCTTGCAACTGATACATAGACAATGACGCGAGTAATAGGATCGGATAAAGACCAGTTGATTAGCTGCTCGGTAATAAAAGCCTTATTGGGTACGATGATCTCTTTACGATCCCAGTCAACGATAGTGGTGGCACGGATCTGGATCTTACTCACTGTGCCGGTGAGATCGCGTATTGTTACAGTGTCACCGATGCGTACAGGCTTTTCGAATAGGATAATTAAACCTGAGATAAAGTTAGCAAAGATCTCTTGTAGGCCAAAACCTAAGCCGACCGATAATGCAGCCACAAGCCACTGTAACTTCGACCACTCCATACCTAAGGTTGAGAAACCGCTTAAGACACCAAACAGTACAACCAAATAACGACTTACTGTGGTAAGTGCGAACCCAGTGCCTTGGCTTAGATCTAATCTCTGTAAGATGGTTAACTCAATAAGGCCGGGTAAGTTAGTCGCAATCATCATCGAGAATCCAACGATAATCAGTGAAAGCAACAACGACTTAAGAGTGATCGGGATCTGCTGTTCAATACCATTTACTGTGGTGTTGCTTGACCATAAAGTCACACCATCAAGCAGTGAGAATAGTGCGGTATGAGTTTGAGTCCACAAGCCCACAATACTGGCTAAAAACGCGAGCAATAATAACGAGCGAACCAAGCCTAAAGACTGGCTAGAGATAGTTTCTAGGTCGACGATAGGTTCTTCATAAGTATCGCTTTGATCGCCAACACTGACTTCGCCTTTTTCACGTTGAGCCAGCAGTTCTGCACGTTTTGCTTTAGCGCGTTCAAAGGCAATACGGCGACGCTCAATAAGCATCCAGCGCTTTATCAAGTGATACAGCAGCAAGAAGCCTAGACCAAAAACTAAAGATAGTTGTAGCTGTAAGAACATTTGGAATGCGGTGTAGTAATAACCTTGGAAGGCTAAAACTGCACAGGCGAGTGGCATAATAATAAGCATCGCCCAAAGTAATTTCTGGATTAGCTTCTTATTTTTACTGTGCTCCTCAGTGCTCTGTTTATTCGACAGGCTTAGCATGTCTTTGTAAAACCAAAACAGCATCAAGCAAAATAGTATAAACGCGCCACGGCCTAAACTATTACGTACAAGCGAGGTATCTATTACTTCCGTAAAAGCCATGATAGCAAAGAATGGTGTTGCCATAATCGTAAATTTTTTAAAGCGATCTAGCCCTGATCTAACAAGTGATTTCGGCGCCTTAAAGTGGTTGATTAATAAGCCTCTATCTAATGCTAGCAAGAAGATGAAGCGATATAACTGGTACAAAATACCCGACGCCATAATCCCCATACCGATAGCGGAAACAAAATTATGACTTGACTGATAAAATATGCCGCCAGCCAACACGATAGGAAGGGGCTTTAGTAGACTGTAACCAAATGAGTTAATCAACACGTGAAATGTATAAATAAACTTATCTTGGGTTACGTTACCGACAAAGGGCAATTCACGACGCATTGCCGACTTAAATTTAGGCGTAAGAATATCTTGGGCTAGCATGCTAATAACAAACAGGATTAACCACCAAGACCAAAGTGAGCTCTGTTCATCAAACGAGCTTTGCATTTGGCTCCAAGGTGCCTGCTGTAGCATCCATTGAATACTCTGATGTAGATCCGTGATCCACAAACCACCAATACTATTTGCATTGGGAACCCAGAAAAGGTGCTCGTTGAGTATGCTCTTTAAGGTTAGATATTGCTGGTTGAGCTGTTCGTAATTAACCCTCAGGTTAGCAAGTTCGCTAAGATACTGATCATAGCTTTGCAGCAGTTGTTGCAGCAGTAAGCCTTGTGACTCGAGTAATTTGTGTTGCAATGAGTTACCAACAGCTGCTTCAGTAGTTTGTTGGCTGTTTAGTGTTTGCGCTTGCTCGATTTGATAGCGCGCAAGGCGAGTATTTGCTATTTCACTTTGAACGGGTTCTTGGCTTGGTGGCTTAGGCAAAGCCTGTAGCATTTGCAAAAAACGCTCGCCAAATGCTGAGTTTAGTTTGATCCAGCCAATTTGCTGTTGGATAGTCGATAGCTGTTTAGCTTGAGTTTGATATAAGGCTTCAGCTTGTTCTTGTTGATTGAGGGTTGAACTGATCTTATGGTTAACTTCTTTTAAGCTTTCACCGTAAATAAGATTACTATCGCTAAGCTCTTGGGCGATAGGGTCATGATTCTTATCGCTAGGCAATAGACTTCCTGCGATCGCCGCTTCGGTTTGTGCTTGTCTTTTCTTTACTATTTGTTGGTTGAGTTGCTCAATCAATAACTCTTGTTGAGCGAGTTGCTCTCGAACAAGTTTTAATTGCAGCTGGTTTAACTCTATCTCTTTTTGGCTGCTTGCTAACAAGGCTTCTAGGGTTTTTACATGCTGCTGATAGAGTGCTCTTTGGGCCGTTACTATATCATTAGCAATTGTTTGCTCTTTGCTAATGCGGATCTTTTTATGCTTTAGCAGTGTATCTCTAGCTTCGACTAAGGCGTTTGGAAGTTCATTATGAGATTTTATCAAGCCATTAATTTTTTGACCTAGACTGATCTCTACTTCTTTTAATTCAGATAAGCGCAGATAAGCCAGCGAAGCTTGTTGATTGATATCTTGCTGTGATGAAGCACTAAGAGCTTGTTTAGCTTCTTCAATTTGCGCTAATAGATTTTGCTTATGCTCGGCATAATTACGCACTAAATCTTCGGCGTTTGTTGCAGTTAAAAGCAGGTCACTCGTTTTATCTTGTAATAGTATTAGCTGTTCTTGTGGGGTTGATTCTGCATTCGTAGGAGAAAGCCCTAACCGTTTTTCAAGCTGAAGAGGATTAGCGTTGGCCGATAGAGTTAATACACACAGAACGAGCAATAAAAAACGATACATGATAAGAGTTTGAGCAAGCAAAAAAGACCTAGTTATAGTAGCCAAGTTATCTTGATAAATAAATCGCTCTAGGCAGTCTTTTTTACGCTATTTGATCTGTGACTTTGTTGAGTCTCGAATAGTGCTGTTGCCACAACTAATGTGCCGCCAATAAAGGTTTTCAGGGCTAAATCTTCATTGAGGATAAGTAATGCAAGCACTGCACCGTAAAAAGGCTGTAAGCAAGAGACTAAACCAACGGTTTTTGCGCTTAATAGTCTTAATGCAGAAGTAAATAGTGCGTGGGGAGCTGCTGTAAAAACCACGCCTAATAAAATGATTAACCACCAAACATTTTGCTCTATGGTATTGAGTTCAACTTCCATCCAAGGTGCAAGAAAGAATACTGCAACAGAGGTTTGGTAAAACATTGCTTGCTGACCGCTATAGACTGAAAAATAACGTTTGTGGAGTAGGTTACGCGCTGTAAATAGCGCCGCGGATAAGATGCCGACAGCAATACCTAAGGTCACGTCGTTACCTAAACTTGCCTCAGGGATCAATAAAGACACTCCAATCAATACCAATATACCACTACCCACATCGGCTAACTTTAGCTTGGTTTTGGTGACTATAGGCTCGGCGAGTACAGTCATAACTGGATAGGTAAAAAAGGCAATCATACCTATTGCTACGGATGACAGTTGCATGGAAGCAAAGTACGTGACCCAATGAAGGCTTACAAGGACCCCAAGGCCAATGGCAATAAAGTAGTCTTTACCTACATTGAGTGATAAAGGTTGCTTACTGACTTTAACGATTAACGCAAGAACGCTGGCAGCAACAACACAGCGCAGTAGAGTAATATCTAGTGCGCTGAGGGGAATAAGCTTGGAAAATAAAGCGGTACCACCAAAGAGTAATACCGCGAAGTGGAGTTCTAACAGTCCAGTCTTTTTACTATCCATGCCTACCTTGAGAGATTAATCTTCGATTTTTGCAAAAGCTTGACCCATACGCGTCACACTTTTAGGTTCTACTCCATCGGCAAATTCATCTAATGCATCTTTTGCAAATAGCATTACCACTGTGCTTCCTAGTTTGAAACGACCCATTTCAGCGCCTTTCTCTAGAGTTAGTGCATTAGGGCCTTCAGTTGGGTAATCCCAAGTGAATACTTTTTTGCCTGTTGGAGGAGTAATGGTGCCAGCCCAAACAGTTTCAATACTCGCTACAATTGTTGCGCCAACAAGTACCATCGCCATAGGACCTATTTCAGTTTCAAAAATGGCTACAACACGTTCGTTACGCGCAAAAAGGCCCGGTACATTTTCTGCTGTTAGCGGGTTTACTGAAAATAGCTCGCCTGGCACGTAGGTCATCTTAGACAAGGTGCCTTTAATTGGCATATGAATACGATGATAGTCTTTTGGGGCAAGGTAGATAGTGGCAAAGTCACCACCTTCAAAACGCTTAGCATCATCAGCTTGATCGCCTAGCAGCGCAAGTGAAGAATAGTCATGACCTTTAGCTTGAAAAATACGACCTTCTTTAATAGGACCTAACTGGCTGACTGCACCGTCAACGGGATGAACGATATAGTCATTGTCTTCGCAAAGTGGGCGCATACCAGGCTTTAATGCTCGAGTGAAAAAGTCATTAAATGTACGGTAAGCCGTTGCTTCTGGTTCAGCGGCTTCGCTCATATCAATTTTATATTGTTTAATGAACCAGTTAATTGCAGCCGTTGTTACAGAGCCCATTTCTGCAGCAGCAAGCTTGCCAACAAGACGAGAAAGCAAATGCTTAGGCATAATATATTGCAGAGCAATTTTTACTTTATCCAATTTGAATATCCTTAAATCTGTCACCTAACCTGTAGGTGCTATCTATTGTTTATGTTGCGACGCCCTCAATGCTCAAAGCCTTTGCTATTTAGGTGCAATGTTTATTTGAGGTTAAATAGAGCGCTGCTTTAACTATGTTTAAACTTTTCTTACCGCATAGACTATTCGTCTGGGCCCGCTCTAAAGTGGCGAGCGTGTCTTTGCTCGTCTAGGCTGGCGATAATACGATGATAGTTATTGTATCTATCCTCTGTTATCTCTCCGGCTTTAAACGCTTCGGTAATTGAGCATCCAGGGTCGTTTAAATGTTTGCAGTCTCTAAACTTACAAGTACCTAAGTAGTCTCTGAACTCAACAAAGCACCAGCCCACACGATCAGCCGGTAAATGCCATAATGCAAATTCACGTACACCTGGAGAGTCAATTAAATCACCACCAGTTGCGATATGTAGTAGCTTGGCTGTAGTTGTGGTGTGCTGTCCAAGACCTGAGTTTTCAGAAATATCACCGGTAATAAGTTCTGCATCTGGCATCATGGCGTTAATCATTGAAGATTTACCTACACCAGACTGGCCAACAAATACGTTCACTTTGTCATTCATTAATGCATGTAGTTGCTCAACACCTTCGCCGGTTTTGCTACTCACTCGATACACTTGATAACCAATGGCTTTATAACGTTCTAATGCAGCATCGATTTCAGGAGCTTCTTCAGCAGTGATCAAATCAACTTTATTCAAGATAATAACAGGTTCAATGCCGGTATCTTCAGCCGCAACTAGGTAGCGGTCAATAATCTGAGTTGTAAAAGCTGGTTTGACTGAGGTGACAATCAGAATTTGGTCGATATTAGAGGCGATAATCTTTACGCCATCATAAAGATCAGGGCGCGAAAGTTGTGAATGCCTAGGATGCACGGCTTCAACAATACCTTCGATACGGCTAGCACCAGACTCACTGGTTAATGCTAAACGCACAATTACCTTATCACCGGTTACTAGGCTTTTAATATTGCGACGAATATTACAGCGAGCAAGATGGCCTCCGTCGGTTTCGACATCAGCATGCTGGCCGAAACGGGAAATAATGGTGCCTTGCTGCTCAGGTCCTAACGTACTGTCTTGTAAATCAGTCGTTTCGCCTGCATCGTGGCTCTGTAATTTCTTTTTTTGGTTGGTCCGCATTCTGCGTAATTGACCATGGCTTAGCGGTTTCTTTTTACTCACGTATTAGTCTTCAATGATAAAGGTGATTTTGTGTTGCTTAAAAAAGCAGTATGATACACGGTCTTAAACAAAAAAGCCTGAATTTAGGCTAACAGGAATAACAGGTCGCATTATGGCTATAGATGAAAACAATCTGATTTGGGTCGATTTAGAAATGACAGGGCTAGAGCCTACCGTTGATAAGATTATAGAAATGGCCACAATCGTGACAGATAAAGAGCTAAATATTATTGCCCAAGGCCCTGTTATTGCGATTCATCAATCTGATGAACAATTAGCGTTAATGGATGACTGGAACCAAAAACACCACGGTGAATCAGGTTTAGTTGATCGTGTTAGAGCAAGTACAGTAAATGAAGAGCAAGCAATTGCAGAGACTATCGCATTCTTATCACAACATGTGCCAGCAGGTGCTTCACCTATGTGTGGTAATAGTATTGGTCAAGATCGTCGCTTTTTAAACCGCTATATGCCAGAGCTTGAGAATTACTTCCATTATCGTAATATCGATGTGAGCACGATTAAAGAGTTAGTTCGTCGTTGGCAGCCAACCGCAATGGATGGCTTTAGCAAAAAGAATACCCACCAAGCTTTACAAGATATCGAAGAATCTATCGCCGAATTGCAGTTTTATCGAGCTAAAGTATTTACTATTTAACCGATCAGTCAGATTATTTGAAAGAAAGGGTTGCAGAGTAGGGAAATTTTCATATAATGCGGCCTCAACTTTTCGCTAAGCACCAACTTAGTGATTATTGATAAAAGTTGAAATGCGACATTAGCTCAGTTGGTAGAGCGATACCTTGCCAAGGTATAGGTCATCGGTTCGAACCCGATATGTCGCTCCAATTTAAAATTGAAATGCGACATTAGCTCAGT
>NZ_JBFRNX010000020.1:0-11659 GCF_041471165.1 Shewanella sp. 10N.261.52.F9 | reverse complement strand
CAGCAGATGCAGTAAACTCAATGCCATTCGCGTTACCTGATGCGGTAATGGTGACGGTACCGACTGCAACACCCGTTGCGATCCCCGTATCGGTATCGATAGTTGCAATATTGGTGTCGCTACTGCTCCAAGACAATGCACTATCAGTGGTCACATCAACTACAGTGTTATCACTCATCTTAGCTAACGCTTTGTATTTCAGCTCTAATCCTGCCGGGCTTTGTGCTACGGCTGGCGTAACCTGTAAGCTCACAACAGTGGTTTCATCTGGTCCAGCTACCAACCCTTTATCATCGCTGCCGCATCCAGTAAGGCTTAACACGGTTATCAGGAACAGTGAAAAAAACTGTATTATCCGTTTCATTGTGATTCTCCAGTATTAAGGTGTGCTTTAGACTTAAACTCAACCTCTGTTTTTCTGTTTACAGTTCTTCCCTCTACTGTGTCATTACTCACTTTTGGCCTTAGTTCTCCGTTACCTCTGACAGTAATACGTGCGGCATCAATGCCTTCTGAAATGAAGTGTTCACCAACGGCTTGAGCACGCTTTTCTGATAGGGTTTGGTTATATCCCATGGGACCTTTACTATCAGCATTACCTGTAATCACCACTGTCCCTTGAGTTTGTTTCGCTTTTTCAATTAAAGGTGGTAATTCATGCGAGTTATCATGGAACGATGTAGAATCAAAATCAGAGTCCAATAAAACACGTGTTACAGTAGAAGGGATTACAAAGGGAACAGCACTTGGTGCTATTACAGCAGGTATACTTTTAGCTCTAGCTACAGAGCCAAAACGGTACGTTAGACCTATCGAACCGAAGTAAGCGTCAGAAGATGCGCGATTATCATTTGCGCCATCAATGAATTGATATTCTGCTCGAACTGATAAGCGCTCCGTCAACTTATAATCAAGCCCTACAGCTGTTGTTAGACCCCAACCTGATGGTTTAGAGTCACCAGTCCATGACGTTTCTCTATCAATATATTGATATGTACCACCTAATCGACCGTATAGTGTAACTCGGTCTGTTAGCCCATATGAAAACTTAGCGCTTAAGTCTGTGCCAGACATATTTGCTTTAGTGTAGCCGCCTTGATAAAGCGCCGATATAGTGCCGTAATTGGTTACGCCGCCTTCTAAAGCAAACCAATCATTAAATTGATAACCGCCATATAGACCATACCCCATAGAGTTATCATCGCAGTCGATAGCGTTTTTAGCGCAGGCTCCTTGAAATTCAGAAAAGCCACCTCTAGCGCCTAAGTACCAATGTGGCACTTCGACAGGTACAAAGGTGTTAGTGTTCGGGTCTGTAGTTAAATCTGAATTAGCAGCAAATACCGGAATTATTGGCAATATGCTGACTAATAACACTCCAGTTCCAATTATTTTCATTACAACTCTCCCCATAAGAGCTTACAGTTTGAACTGTCATAGATATGTTGAATCAATATATCTGTGACAAATCTTATGTCTTTAATCTATAAAATCACGGCAGAATAACAAGTTAATAACTGCTTAAGCTATAAGTTGGGCTGATAACCGTAAGGCTACAAACTTATGAATCGGGCAGTTTTTAAACTGAACCCTGCAGCAATTCGGGAAAAGAAAAATAATATGCTTAATTTGCTGACTTATTTGCATTGTCGATTTTGTGATCTATGTAAGCTATTTGGGTAGAGGTATTATTTACCGAATTAATAATCTCTCTCATTACCATAAGGAATTGTTATATGGTCAGTTATTTAGCTTAACTAGTTGGCTCAGGTCTCAACTTAAGCCATTTCATGCTATAGCCAGCTTACCTCTTACCAGCCTTGATAGTTTTCGAGTAGCCTCTTTAGAATGTCCTTCTGAGTATCATCGAGTTGCATGCACATGTCGCCAAATTGCGGGTAGCGGAAACCGCGAGCAAGCTCATCTCGATCATACTTGTTAGAAAGGTCTATCTTTGTGAATTCAAGATTTTCGCTCTTATCAGCAAGGCTTTGTGACATCATTAGCTCCGTCGTGTGTCGCGTGTTGTAGCAACTTGCCAAGGCGTAGCTCAAAAGCTTGTCTGCAGAGCCTTTGCTGTTCAATATGAGCTTTCTAATATCAATGTCGATTTCATAAATATCTTGAACTTGGTTAAGGTTTTTTCTGTGTGGAGCGAGAGTGTAACCACGCCCTAAATAAATCAGGCAGTCTTTGACGGCATGTAAAAACTTAACTTGTTTAGGGGAGTCTTCTCTAACAGGTAAAAGTCGAGCAACTAGCATGTCTGTCAGGTCTTCTTCCGTATTCTTCGAACCTGGGATCGTAACTCTTGCATATTTAGTTGTTCCAGCTTCAACCCACCAAAAACCAGTATAACTATCGTCACTAGAGTAAAGACCAAACTCTGTATGTTCGATTCCAAACGTTGACTTTACAAGCTGAGGCAGTGCTTCGTTGAAGCTTTGCACGTTATGAATACCGTTACCCCAACAAATGCATTTCATGGCCTCTGCATGGCTTAGGGATTGTTCCTTTTCAAGCTCTTTTGCATTGTCTTTTGCTTGCTCAAGCGTTAAGCCTGTTGCAAAAATAAGTACATTCTCAACTAAAGAAAATTTAGTTAAGTGGTATGTCGTTTCAAGTCTACCCTCAGCTTTGAGATAAGGGGGCTTTACTGCAGTGTTAATTTTGCTGTTCATAATAGTGTCCAGACACTTGCGAGCGTCACTTACAAATCGATTTAGGCAAGCGTAAAAGTAACTACCGCACATATTGTGATGACGGCAGAAGAGTTAATAAGTAAAAGTGTTTGTTGTTTCGGCTTAATAGAGCCACGGTCACTAACCGTTGTTATGTACGATTTGCCTTATTCACACCGATGCAAAATGCAATTGATGCCTGTCTATTAACCTAATTTTTATCCGTGTTGCTTAATCTAGAGAGAGCTTAAAGCGCCCAAGAAAGCGAGCCTAATGGCTCGCAAGTTGTTGCTATAAACTGTCCTCTAACTTTTGTGTCCAATGTTGCTCAGCTATATCGAAGTAAATTTCCGGAGGTAATCCAAAAATCGCCTCAAATTCATCATCAAATAAGCCGCAGAAGCTTTGTATTTCTTCTTTGAGTAGCAGTAACACCATGTACATATCCAAATCCTCCAGATATTGACTATCAAGCTCTGGATGTTCTTCTTGTATCGATTTGCTGACGCTCATACCTAAAATCCTCCCTGCAGAATCTCTATGTTGATAGATGTATCGACTAAAGCTCAATTCGATATCATCGTCTTGTGTTACTTGGTGGCCTGCAAGTAACAAAATAGTACTGTGGTCGCTCCAGGGCGACTTTGATTGCCTTTGATACTCTCTGATAAAAGGTGACTTCTTATCGCTCATAGTGGTTCCTAATTGACTAATGATTTGTCCTCATCAGTAGTTAGGATTGCCGCATGCGAATTATTGAAGTGTTGGCGAAAAAAAGTTATTACCTGTTCTTGTTGTATTAGCGATATTTGTTTTTTGGTTAGATGTTTCCTTAGTGAAAACTCCAAGAAATTCACCTCAGTTTCCAATCTATATTGGTCTCGTTCAGCATACCGCAGCTCTTCTGTAAGGCTGTTCGATACCTCGTTAAGTAACCTAACCAGTGCGTTTAGCTGGCTCACAAAACTTGCTTGCATCGCCTCTCTCCTATTGTCTTTGCTATTCAAGAGATAGGTAGGAAGTCGAAATGCGAATTTTAAGTAACTACTGCATATGCGATGAAGAGCCATGGACTTTAGTCGCCATATTAAGAGCATGAAGTTTTGGTGTTGTGTGGTATGCCTATTGCCGAATGTATGCCGAATAACTTTGAAGTTTAAATGAGTAAAGCTAAGGTGTTTTCTAAACCGGATAAGTGTTTTCTGGCCGCTAACATTCAGGGCTCTTTTATTTGTAATATTTGTGAATAACCATTGGATTGAAGTTGTTTGAAGGCAAGAGTGCTCTAGCCACTCATAGAGTTTAGCGGGGAGTTGCTTAACTATGACCCAGGGAGGTCTTTTTCCTGACAGGTTAACAGTCATACGACCTAGAAATAAGCTGGAAACATTGGGATCGTTCTCTTTAAAAGTCAGCTTTAGCATTGAAAGCAACATACTCATGATTAGTATCTGTAACATTGGTCTAGTCTCATTTAGATAAGATTGAAGTTGATGCGTAGATGGTGACAAAGAAATCTTTCAAAAATAAATCTGGGTTAAGCTGTAATTGTGGATTTTGATAGGAATTCGACTGAATTATCGTTGGTAACAACAAGATAAACAACGGCTTAGGAACGATGTGTTTTTATTTTTTTGAATAATTTACCTTGGCATTCTTAAAGTGTTAATCTTAATTAATTCATGTTGTTAGCGTTCATCGGAGTCAATGAAGTTTGATGACAATTAACAAGCTTGTAATCTTCAGAAGTTGCTAACGAGGCATAAGATTACCCAAATTAATTATCAGAGCAGGGCGATCACATGATTCACTTGAAGAGCTCGCACTCTGGTAATTTCAGGGGAGAAAGAAACAGCGAAGAAACTCTTGTTTGAAGTGTAAACTTTTAACACGTTAACTAAATATTGGGTCGGCTGAAGCGGCTAAGTTCAGTAACAACTTCAAACACAGAAATGCCCCAAAGCTTGTTAGCACTGCTGAATCACTCGGTTCTCCAAGGTGGGGGTTGACTTACTTATTCTAATCCTATTACCTAAAGGAAAAGCTTTGTAATATGGTCTGAATTTTGAAAGCAGATAGTCAAATATTTCCCCATCACATGGGGTTACTCTATGGGGCTTCTGGGGGCCTATCGCTATTTGGTTTATACTCTCGATACTTTATAGTGAATCTATCATCCTCAGAAAGGTATGCTTCCTTTAATGTAACCTTCGGTTCATGAATTGGCCGTTGTACATTAATGGCCGCTACTATTGTTTGAACCAGTCGTTTCTTATCTTTAGGGAATTTATACCCCATCGTAATGCTGCTTACTCTAGCGTTTATCATTTTCCTATCATGGTTCGGAAAGTCGAATACCTCGTAACTAATTTTGTCACTCTGGTTCGTAAACAATCGGACTTCGTCCTCATATGACCACTCTTTATTTTTTGTCAGAAGGTACTGATTAAAAAGGTACTTGTTTTCTTCTTTTTTTCGTTTAACTTCATCCGAGTAAATAACTTTATCTATTCCAACGCCATTAGGTAAGTCTCCACCAAACCAATATTCGACCATTATTCCTTGGTGTTCTTGCGCATAATGAGACCACATCAACATGGAATTATCATTGTTGGAAAAACAACAAATACGATAGTTGTCACCGATATTTAGATTTGAACTAATACTTGTTTTGGTAGACATCTCAATAGGGTCATTTAGCTGGCTTTTGCTAGCCAAATAGAAGTATTGGTTCGTTAATGAATCAACAGTATTAATGTTAAATGGAGAGTATTTGAAAAGATGGTTTATGTTTTTCGCAGTGAATAATCTCCACTCAAACGAGTCGATAAGTGCAATGTTGAAGTCATCACTCAGCTTCGATATTTCGTTTTCTTTCAGGTCTATCTCAGAGTCTCTTGCTGCGCAGTTGAGGTAATTACTGATAATAGTGTGGTTTAATTCACCTGAGTCATACATCAAGTTAAGAGCTACTCTGTAATGCTTAATAGCCTGCTTTAAATCCCCCTCTTTCTCAGAGTAAACCCCTAATAAGTTTTGAGATGTCATTGAGGGAAGAGCATCTTTCTCATATTTCTCAATAGCCCTGAGAACAAAGCCCAACTCGTTACAATCTATAGCATTTGCTGCCAATTCAATTAGTTCATCTTTTTCAATACCACCGTGCTCAAATAATTTTTTTAGTTCTATAAATCGGTGGTTAGAAACTTGCTTGTTCCACTTGACTGTTATGTCGTCTAGTTCCTTCTTTAATTCATCGTATAGAAAGTATTTAGTAACTTCGGGTTGCTCAATTAATTTTATAGTTTTTTGGAAATCAGCGTCATTTCTTGCTGCCCACTTTATTGGGCGAATAGACTCAAGTCGGATGTTTAGTCCAGCTATTTGCTTTTTTATTCTAACAGCAAAGTATAGTGCCTTTTCTTCTTCCGTTAACTTCGTCAAGTTTTTTTCAATCTGATTTAAAGTTTCGCCGTCAAGTGGTAACCCAAGGTGAGCTTGAGAATAAAGATAAAAGAGATGAAATTTGAAGTTATTTGAAAAACTTTTAGAGGGGGTAGAAATTTTTTCGTATTGTTCAATAACGTGTTCAAATAGTCTAGCTTGAAACGCTCTATCTACCAACATAGCACTACTTACCTTAGAGTTCGCTAAGGTGGAACGTTTCAAAAGCTCTTGATAAACTTTATCATGGTCATTGTCTAAAAAACTATCCAACTCAAAATCATAAATTTTAGGAATAACTTCCTCTATTGATAGCAGCCCTTGCTTTATAAACGGAAGAACAGCAATACTACTGAGCTGTTCACCACCCCTGATTAGCTCAATTCCTTTTGAATAATCACCTAGAAAGTAATGAGTTAAGATAAACTGTTCTGTTAGTAAACCTAAATCTTGTTCATCTAAAGTGTCTGCTACTTTTTTAACTATATGCCAATATTCAATTGGTAATTGAGAATACCCCTCAACATCTAAGTATATATTGATTAATTTATGATTTAGCTCTTCAAATCTTTGTGCTGTGTAATCTAAGTATATTGCTCGATAAAGAGAGTCTATATTGCGATCTGTACAATATAGTCCCCAATGGGCTTCAGCACTGTCATTGTCTAATTCAATAGCTTTTCTATAGTAACTTGCTGCTATATGATACTTATCAAAAGAGTTATAAATTTCATGTGCTACCTCGCCTAAATACAAGTATGCATGTGCTTCATCTTTGTAACGAGAAACAACTTCGTTAAAGACTCCAGAAGTGTCTTTCCGCTTTAGATCTAAAATAAAATAGTAATAGCCTAGGTGTTTAGGCTTATCTTCATCTAGGTAGCTGTGTGCTAGATCCCCCAAGTAAGAGAATCGCCTATTTTTTATTTTCTCGATGATTGCTTTGTCACTAGCATTAGTCATTACGATTTGAGCCTGTAAATATGAGGAGACGGAAACATTTTGCCTGCTTGTATAGGTTCAAGTCGATGCTCGGCTCACTATCTACCTCTCAGAAATGAATTTTTCTACGTAAGGCAACGGTTTTTTTCCTTTTGATGGTAAAGTTTTACCTTACCCTATCTAATCCGACTTTAACTAAATTATTAAGATCACTAACTTGCTTTTGTCCATTTTTAAGTCAGCGAGTCTGTGCTAACCCACTTATGCCCCAAAAAGGTGCCAGCAACGTCCATTCATCGCAATACTATTTCTAATGATTTGCAAACAAAGTATGTTTTCAGTCAACTAGCCTTTTTATGCTTCAACTTAAATTCAAGTCAGCAATCTCGATATTGGAAAACTACATGTGTTACTGTGTATATTCTCCCTACCGCTTAGTA
Organism: Shewanella sp. 10N.261.52.F9; assembly: GCF_041471165.1. Taxonomy (NCBI): domain Bacteria; kingdom Pseudomonadati; phylum Pseudomonadota; class Gammaproteobacteria; order Alteromonadales; family Shewanellaceae; genus Shewanella; species Shewanella sp. 10N.261.52.F9. The sequence goes on along the minus strand of NZ_JBFRNX010000020.1, from coordinate 4,152 downwards.
GGGACTTCTAATCCTTTTCGGTTCGCCTTCGGAACTTTTCAGTCGCCCTCCTAAGCCTTAAATCTAGGCAATCATGTCATTAACACATAACAATCTTAATGTTAACAAAATAAACGTAGTAGAAATAAATGATGCTTCAATAATTTCCAATGCAGATATACCAACTGCAATTATTTATTGCGAAGGCAACTTTGGTAAAATCGACGGTAAAACGGCAAACGGACTTGTTAGACACTCACAAAAATACCAGATATTATCTGTCATCGATAGCACATCTGCTGGCTTAGATTCTGGCCTTGTGCTCGATAACGAAAAAAATAATATCCCAATTTTATTTGATCTGTCAGAAGCAATGACACATGCGGACACGCCCCCTGACTATTTCATTTTTGGTATCGCACCAACAAGTGGCATGTTATCAGATGCAGAAAAAGAACTGATTTTAAAGGCTATGTCATTAAAGATGAACATAGTTAATGGCTTACATGAATTTTTAACCGACGATCCTAAATTTTTAGCCGCTAGTATAAAAAACAATGTTAGCATTTTAGATATCCGAAAACCTAAAAACAAAGACGATTTACAAACATTTAGCGGAAAAATTCATAAGGTTATATGTCCACGTATCGCCGTTTTGGGTACTGATTGTGCAATTGGTAAACGAACAACGGCAACAATATTATCCAAAGCACTTAAAGAGAATGGACTTAACGTTGTTATGATTGCAACTGGGCAAACCGGTATCATGCAAGGAGCACCATATGGCGTTGCTTTGGATGCGGTGCCGTCACAGTTTTGCGCTGGTGAACTAGAAGCGATGATAGTTAAAGCAAATGAGGCAGAGAGTCCAGATATTATCATTATTGAAGGTCAAGGGGCATTGAGTCATCCCGCATTTTCTACCAGTTCATTCATTCTTCGCGGAAGTTGCCCAACAGGTGTTATTTTACAACACGCACCTAAACGCTTATTCCGAACTGATTTTCCTGAAATGGCAATGCCAACAGCAGCTTCTGAAATAAATCTTATTGAAACATTTTCTGAAACAACTGTAATTGGTTTAACGCTTAATCATCAAAACATGCATGTTGATGACATACTTCCTGCAATTGACGAGTATGCGACTCAATTGAATATCCCAGTAACCGATGCGTTATCCCAGCCTACAAAACATCTTGTTGATATGGTTCTGTCAGCTTTCCCTCTTTTAGAGAGAAAAATGATGGTAGAGAAGTGAGCTATCCCAGACTAGAAATCGACAGCAGTAAAATTCAACATAATGCACAAACACTTATTAATCAGTTAGGTTTAAAAGGTATATCGGTAACACCAGTAACCAAAGTATGTTTAGGCCACCCTGTAATTGCACAAATTCTCGTGAATGCTGGAGCTAAAATGCTCGCGGATTCTCGTGTAGAAAATATAAAAAAAATAAAAAATTCAGGCATTATGTCACCTATTATGCTTATACGTTCACCGATGTTAAGCGAGGTTGAACATGTTATTCAATATTGTGATATCAGCCTGAATACCGAATTATCTGTTATTAAAAGCCTTTCCGATGTAGCCAGTAAATTAAACATCATTCACGATATTATCGTCATGGTGGAACTAGGCGATCTACGTGAAGGTGTGATGCCATTAGAACTTATGAATTTCATCGAGAATATTATTCATTTACCGCACATTTCGCTTAAAGGGATCGGTACAAATTTAGCTTGTCGTTACGGAGTATCACCAGACAATGAAAACATGTCTCAGTTATCTGACTTGGCTGATCAAATTGACCATGAGTTTGGCACAAAATTAGAAATTATTTCAGGTGGAAATTCAGCATCAATCAATTGGGCATTTAACATCACAAAACCTTCACGCGTGAATAATCTTCGACTAGGAGAGGCTATCTTCTTAGGTTGCGAGGCACTGTATCAAAAAAAAATAAGAGGATTATTTAGTGATGTGATCACTCTTACAGCCGAAGTTATCGAGTCTAAAATAAAACCTTCTCTGCCTTGGGGGACGAGAGCTGTCAATGCATTTGGGGAAAAACCAGAGGCTAATGATCGGGGAACTGTGTCGCAGGCTATACTTGCACTTGGTAGACAAGACACTAATATTTCAGGAATTACGCCACCAAAAGGAATAAAAATTGTGTCATCTACAAGTGATCATTTAATTATTGAGTCGTCTGAAGAGTCTTTAATTGTGGGTCGAAAAATAAACTTTCAGCTAAATTATAGTTCGCTGTTATTCGCCATGACATCACCATTTGTACACAAATACTTTTTAACACAGCTAGATGAAGCAATGAAATGCAACATTAGCATCACTGACAGTAAAGAGTAATATTTTGAATGCTGAGCATGATTTTTTCACCAGGCTCAACGATGCTATTTTGCTTAACTACGAATCATTTAATCGCTGGGAACGTGCTTTACTTTTTGAAATTCTGAACAAAGTAGTACAGAGAAAGTATATTTCAGAAAAACAAAAGTTATTAGTTATAAAAATATTAGATAAGTAAACTAGTGCTCATATGAGCAAGTAAATTCTAATTAAATATATACTGTGATGCCAAGTAGTAATATAGGCCAAATCCCTTAGACTTTGACCGTTTGTTGTTCGCTAATTTCAGATAAAATTTGATGTTCATGATCTGTTTTAGCGATACATTTTCTAATGCTACCAGTTGATTACTGATTGAAACCGAAACACGGCTCTGTCCATTTTTAAGTCAGCGAGTCTGTGCTAACCCACTTATGCCCCAAACCAAGTTAGAGTAACGCAACATCGCAGTTATCCAAGCGAAGGTTTGACTCAATATTACTAATCTTAGTATCGTGCTCTTAAGTGATTAATATTTGTTCAAGGATGGGGTAATGAATCCACTACAGCTTTCGACATGCTTTTGTACCAAGGAGGTAGACCAATGCAAAAACTTTTATCTGAAGTACTTCTCGGCATCAACAGTATTTGACTGTGGATTGTATGTTACATTGCGAGTTGGTCAAGGAGGGCCAGAAATAAGCATCATCTCGCCTCAAGAGGGAATGACTACTTTTTCGGGTGGCGGTGTAATGCTTAATTTCAAAGTTGAAGATGCTGATGCAGAGTACGCTCGGTTAAATCAAATAGGTCTAGAAATATCGATACCAATAGCAGACCCCCCTTGGGGTGATAGAGGTTTTTCAGTTAGCGACCCAATCGGTAATCTGGTTTACATCTATTCAGACAGAAAACCATCCCAAGAATTTGCTCAGTTTTATAGTAATTGACATCTAGGAATCCCAATTGAATGCACGCTTGGAATAACTCAATAAAGACAGAGCTTGAACCTTTGGCTAATAGTGCAGAAGCGCTACAGATGCAGGCATACATGCGAAATCAGTTTCGATTTTTGGGGCTTAAATCAATACAAAGGAGAAATGTGCTAAAGCCGCTTTTTTCGAAAGAGCAACTCCCTAAGTTAGATGACTTACCTAGCATTGTCAGAGAACTTTGGTTACTTCCTGAGAGAGAGTTTCAACTGGTAGCAATTGACTTGCTCATTAAACGTAAGAAGCAACTACCAGACACTTTCCTAAACGAATTAGAGTGGCTAATTACCACGAAATCATGGTGGGACACGGTTGATTTGCTCGCCTCACACATCACAGCAGCTCTGTTTATTAACTATCCAGAACAAACACAAGAGTACATACGGACTTGGCGTAATTCAGATAATATTTGGCTAAGGCGAACCGCTTTGCTTTATCAACTGAAATTCAAGCAGCAAACGGATGAAACACGATTGTTTGAGATTATCAAAGAGAATCAGGCTAACAATGAGTTCTTTATACAAAAAGCAATTGGCTGGATCTTGCGAGAATTCTCAAAAACGAACGCCAGTGCGGTAGTCTCGTTTATTGAACAGCAAAACATAGAAGGGCTTGCTAAACGTGAAGGATTGAAGTGGGTAAATAAACACAATCACGATTGAATGCTCACGCGTCAGTTTGAAATGACTCACATATGCCCCTTTATCAGTTTCACTACAAAAAGTGTTGAGTAGCAGACGTGAACCTTTGTTAGTAGAAAACCTAATTATGAAAGCTTATGCATAGTCTCATCTTTACACTAGCTGTACATATAAGGCTCTTCGTCGAAGGTGGT
>NZ_JBFRNX010000019.1:0-31078 GCF_041471165.1 Shewanella sp. 10N.261.52.F9 | reverse complement strand
GATGTTCCACGTGGAACATCCTTTTTCATTTTTAGCTAAAAAGCACATTTTTGAATCAAAAAATAATTTTCCTCAAATTTTAAAATCGTAGCTAAGTTAGCCAGATTTTAAATTTCAAAATGGATTTATTTTTTCGAAGAAGAAGGTTTCTCTTTGCTTACCTTTATTGTTGGAACCACCATTTAGCTGATCCATTGTCTCCGCATTAAATAGTTTGCCGTTAACCATGGTGTAAGTCACACGATCGGTGACGCGGATATCTTCCAGCGGATTACCATCGATAACAATTAGGTCGGCAAGTTTGCCTTGCTTGATTGAACCAATTTGGTGATCCATCGCAAAATGTTTAGCTGGGTTGATGGTTGCTGTTTTTAGTACTTCCAGATTGCTCATACCACCTTGAGCAAACATCCACATTTCCCAATGAGCCGCTAGACCTTCACGTTGACCATGAGCACCTATGTTAGCTTTAATGCCAACTTCATTTAGTTCATTTGCTACACGCGCGACGTTAAAGTGATTGTAATGTTCGTCTGGTGCTGTCGGGCGACGCATTGAGCGAGCATCTAAAATATCTGATGGTACGTACATAGACAAACGAGGGTGTGCCCACACATCGGTTTTGTCATACCAATAGTTTTCACCAGAGATACCACCATAAGCAACAACTAACGTTGGTGTATAGCCAACTTCAGTTTGGCTCCAGAACTGCTTAATGTCGCTATAGATATTCGCTGCCGGTAGCGAGTGTTCTATACCTGTGTGACCATCGGCAATCATGGTTAGGTTATGTTGCAGTAAACTTCCGCCTTCAGGCACTACCATCATTTCCAGCTCGCGTGCTGCTGCGATAACTTGCTGACGTTGGTTACGACGTGGTTGGTTATAACTCTTAACACTGAAAGCACCGACTTTTTTCAAGCGCTCTAAATGGAATTTGGCATCATCGAGTGAATCTATATGAGAGGTATAACCTGGTAGGTTCGCGCCATATAAAATAGTACCGGTAGAGAAAATACGTGGGCCAGCAATATTACCTGCTTTCTGTTGCTCTGCAGCGGCAAAGATTTCTGTGGTGTCATTTGATGGGTCGTGAATAGCTGTAACACCTAGAGACAGATTAGAGTAGAGCTCCCAGTTTTGCTGCGGGATGATTTCATTCTCACCTTGAGCACCATGAGCATGGGCATCGAATAAGCCTGGCATCAGAGTTTTACCCTTGATATCGATGACCTTAGCGTCACTTGGGATATCGATAACAGATGCAGAACCTACACTGACAATGTGATTATCTTTAACGATTACCGTGCCGTTTTCGATAACTTCATCATTTTCCATGGTAATGATTTTTCCACCAACAAAGGCGATTGTTCCACGTGGAACATCAGCTTTTTGGGTGAAGCCAAGATCGGTAATGGTTGGCTCAACTTTAGATACTTCAGCACCCTCTGCTTGCTGCTGGTATTGAGTATCAACACTAACTTGGTAAAGTTCAGGCCCAAGCGTCCAGTACAGTTGGTTACTATCAGTGTTCCAACTAATGCTTTCACCGGCGCGTACGCTTAATTGTTCAACTGGAAGATTACTGGCTTTAGGGCCTATTTGAATCGTTTCACCGTGTTTAGCAAATGGGGTGACAAACACTTTAAAACGTTCAGCAAAAGCGAGTTGCTTACCGTCTGGTGATACTCTGAATTCGGTGGCGTGTTTACTGGTGTAATGTACACGCTTTTCAAAACCATTGAGTCCAATAGATGCAAGCTGTGGTGTTTCACCACTTTCCATAAAATAGACTCGGTCGTTGTCTGCGCCAAATTGGGGTTGGTAACCAGCAGCGGTGATCTTAGTATTTTTATCGCCATCAATATCTACTTGATAAAGGCCTGTTTCTTGTGACCATGTGCGTGGAGTGATATAGCCACCTTTAGCTTTACGGTACACAACAGTCTCACCATCTGGTGAGAAGGTAGGTTCTACGTATTTACCTGGCTCATCGGTTAGTACTTTTACACGCTTATTGCGCACGGTAGCTAAACTAACAGTACCTTGCTTTTGGTCATCCCAAGTGGTGAATACAACGCGTTTTCCATCGCGTGACCATTGTGGAAACAGTTCACGTAGATCACTATCTAGCTTGGTGAGTCGAGACATCTTGCCGTCGGGTAAACTCTTAACCCAGATCTTACCTAGGGCTTCAAAAGCAACTTTCTTACCATCAGGAGATACTTGCGCCATACGTAGCATCTTTACGTCGAACACATCTTTATCGAGATCTTGGGTAAAACGAACGGCAGGTTGAACAGCTCGTTCGGTTTTAACTGTAAATGGAATTTGCTCTACTGATTTAGATTCAACATCGAGTTTGTTAATTTTACCGTTAGCCCAGAATACGATTTCATCGTTATCGGCTGTCCAACTCATGGTTGGATATACGCCGTGGATAGCCCAGGTTTCTTGCATGTCTCGGTCTAGTTCACCGTATAGTTTTTCAGTTTCACCAGACTTTAAATCCAGAAGATAAAGTGAAGACTGGAAACCATCACGTTTGATATAGGCTAGCTTATTGCCATCTGGGCTTGGCGTTGGTCGAATCGCGCCGCCAGTACCTTGGATCAATACTTCGATATCGCCGGTCTGGGTATCGTAACGCTTGATCTTATAGATGCCTTTTACTGAGTCTTTTGAGTAATGGAAGGTCTTACCCGGCGTCGCATCTTGGCTAAAGTAGATATAACGGCCATCTGGCGAGTAGGCTGGTTCACCTAAATCTTTTTGCTCATTTGGGCGCTCAGTTAATTTCACACCGTCGCCGCCAGCAACGTGATACATCCATACTTCACCTGCACCTAGGCTGCGACTACCAGTAAAGTGTTTGCGTGCTACTAGATATTGGCCATCAGGGCTCCAAGCTGGACTATTCAATAAGCGGAATGTTTCTTTAGTGACAGGGCGAGGGTTGCTGCCATCAGCTTCCATTACCCAAATGTTGTCACCACCATCTTCATCAGATGTGAAGGCGATGTATTTACCATCAGGGTTATAAACCGGCTGCATTTGCCATGCAATGCCTTTAGCCAATGGCTTAGCTTCGCCGCCATCTATTGGCATTTGATAAATGTCACCAAGTAAGTCGAACACCACGTGCTTGCCGTTAGGGCTAACGCTGACGTTCATCCAGGTACCTTCATCGACTTCAATTTTAATTTGTTCTAAAGGGGCGTTTGCTGGCGCATTAACTTGCCAAGATTTTTTGTCTTCCTCGGCAATTGTAGGAACACTAAAGCTCAAGGCAATAGCGGCATATAGAGGGGTAAGCTTATTCTTTAACATGAGAATCCTAATTATTGTTATCGTTTTAAAGGAGTGGTTTTCAATTTAATTTATAGATTGTTAGGGCTAGGGCTTAATTGGAGATTAATTTGTGCAACAGTTATCGCATAATTTAGTTAACAGTAAAACAAAAATTCTGTTTCAATTAGTTAAGCTAAATATCGAAGTATTAAAGATCAAAATGATTGCACTATAGATAGGGGGTGATGCTAGAAGCAGAGTTGATTTAGGCTGGGATTGACTTAAGCAGGGTTGTCGTTGGCTGTAGAGAATATCGCTATTAACTGCGAGGATGGAATAATTGGGGTAATTCTAGTCTAGGAAATATCGTTTTTATAGGAGTCGGAAAGTACACAGCTTTAAATCAGAGCGATACAAAGCTGTAATCTTAACTTACTTGAGTGAGTCGTTAACTTAGGCTAAGTCTACAGGGGCGTTAATCTGAATCTTGGCATCGTTAAGTACTCGGCAAGTGACACCGCCACGCCAGTCCGGTAATAGAGCGGCTTCTAAACCTGGGTAAGCTTGCTCCATTTTCTTGCAAGGATCTGTTTCACCAGTGATCTCTAAAATGAGCTCATCGATGACAAGTTGCTTACCTAGATCTTTAGAAGAGAAACTGATTCCATCGACGAGTAAGTTTGCCCTGCGGGTAAACCAGGGTAAGGTTTTACCGACATCATTACAGGCAAGCTGCCATTGCTGAATTGACAACACAGTGACTTGGCGTTTACCTGGGCGGCCAAAGATGTCGTTCTCAACACCTTTAGCCTGGGTCACTTGAGCTTGTTCAACCGTAATCATTTGACCACGTTTTTCAGTTTTAAATGCAATGCCAATGAGAGATGCCATGCTAATTCCTTTTATCCATTAATTGAACGGGCTACTAAAGACCCTTTTTTATCAAATACTGATAAGGCGTAGATTCTGTTTGGCTAGCAATTAAGGTGTGATCCATAAACTCACAAAAGCTTGGAATATCACGAGTGGTTGCTGGATCATCAGCAATAATCAATAAGGTCTCGCCATCGTTCATGCGTCGTACTGATTTGCGCACCATCATCACAGGTTCTGGGCAGCGTAAGCCTAAAGCGTCGAGTTGATGTTGTGCTGCATTAAATAGGTCGTTCATATTTCCTCAGCTGAACGATTAAACAGAAGTGGCTAATATTACTCTAGCAACCGGGTTTATCCAAGTTTGTCGCTTTAATTTGTGAGCTTGGAACATTTGCTTAATTACAGTGTTCCACGTGGAACACTGTAAATTAATAGACTGTTACTCAGCGGTGATTGGAGCAAACTGGGCTTTTAGTAATAACTTTATATCATCGGGTGCAAGTTCAATATCGAGCCCGCGGCGTCCGCCGCTGACGAACATTTTTTCAAGAGTCGCAGCAGACTGATCAATAACTGTTATTAACTGTCTTTTTTGTCCTAATGGACTGACACCGCCAAGCACATAACCAGAGCTACGCTGCACTTCCATTGCTTTGGCCATTACTGCTTTTTTGGCTTTGACTGCTTTTGCTATTAACTTCATGCTGAGCTTTTCAGCAACGGGGATAATGGCTACCGCAAGCTGCTTACCGTCCAACTTTACCACTAGAGTTTTGAATACCAGTTCAGGTTCCACCCCAATTTTCTCAGCGGCTTCTAAGCCGTAAGCTTGGCAAGATGGATCGTGTTGATATTCGTGAACTTGATGGGCGATTTTGTGTTTTACCAATAAGTCGATAGCGGGGGTCATTTGTTTACCTAATTGGCGTGCGGTTACGCTTTTTTCAATTATAGTAATTTTTCCATAACCAGCACCTTAATACTGTGATCAATCACTTGTTCAGTTAGACCGTAGTAAATTCAAATAGAAAGACTAATTGCTTTAAGTTTATGTCGTTGTTGGTGAGCTTATCTTAGAAATATAAAAATATTTTTAAAATGGTATTTTAATATATTTGTTCAAAACCACTTCAATTGTTGGGATAAAAATGAAGTTACTAATAAAAGTTAAGCATATTGTTGTGCTCTCTCTATAACTATATGAAAAGTATTGTATATAAACAGAACCTGCTTCTGGCGCTACCCCCTAATTCTCGTGTAGCATGTTGCCGTTATGTTGCTTTAACTTTATGGAAGATGGTTATTATGAAAAAAATTTGTTCTGCAGTATTGGCTTTATCTTTAGCTGCATGCTCTGCTATTCCTGTTAAAAAGGAATCAGGTGTGGTTGATACTAATTTTGACTTCGGTGCTCAAAGTGCGTCAGTGGATAAGAAAATAGCAATTGTAAAACCGACAGGTGTTTTTACTGAATATCAACAAACAGTTAATGCTCAAAATACCATGCTCAACCAATTAGGTCTTAACGAGCAAAAGGTAGACCCATTTTCTAATGCAAGATCTAATTATAACTTAGAGGTAAGAGCTGCTTTTCAAAATGGAGTTGAGACTTTAATTACTCGTAAAGGTTTTACCTACACTGGCCCTTATGAGACTTTTGATGAGATAACATATGGTGATAAGAAGAATAGTTATCTGGCTATTGTGCCAAAATTTGACATAAAAGTCGGTAAAACTAATGTGAGTCGAAAGTCTTTTTCTTCTTATGCAGAGGAAGTGGGAACAATCCGAGTGGATGGCTCATTTATTCTTAAATTTATTGAGCCACTTACTGGGCAGGTAATGTCACAGAAAAGAGTAGATCTAAGTCGGCTTAACATTTCAGAGCCGTATGTCCGTCAATGGGAAACTAAGGCTGCAGGTAGTGGAATAATTGCTGGTGCTATCGGCGGCGCGATGAAACAAGCGAGTAAGCCAGATGTATTAGTTAATAATATTGAAAAAGCTTATGCTGATGCTATGACGAAGTTTTATCAGGGCTCCATGAAGCAATTAGTAAAATATGTTTCTACGGAAGAGATTAAAAGCTTTGAAGCTGATATTAGAGAGTTGAAAGAGATTAAGCGTTACTAATAGTCTATCTTTTCTCATGATGGGACAGTTCTTCGAACAAAAAAGCCAGCTTGCGCTGGCTTTTATCTATCCACAGATGAATGCCTTATGGACGTTCGAAGATAGTCGCGATGCCTTGGCCTAGACCAATACACATGGTTGCTAGACCATACTTAGCATCTTTAGCTTCCATTAGATTGATTAGCGTCGTTGAGATGCGCGTACCAGAACAACCAAGTGGATGCCCGAGTGCAATCGCGCCGCCATTAAGGTTAATCTTCTCATCAACCACATCCATCAAACCTAAATCTTTTACACAAGGTAGAGACTGTGCGGCAAAGGCTTCGTTAAGCTCGATAACGTCTAAGTCATCAACGGTTAGACCTGCACGCTTAAGTGCTTTTTGTGTCGCAGGTACAGGGCCGTAACCCATAATAGCCGCATCACAACCAGCAATCGCCATTGAGCGAATACGAGCGCGAATTGGTAAGCCTAATGCTTTTGCTTTCTCTTCTTCCATCACGAGCATGGCTGAAGCGCCATCTGATAATGCAGAAGAGGTACCCGCGGTAACAGTACCGTTAGCTGGGTCAAAAGCAGGGCGTAGACCTGAAAGAGATTCCATTGATGTTTCTGGGCGGATGACTTCGTCATGCTCAACTTTAATCAGTGCACCGTCGGCGTCATGACCTTCAATCGCTACGATTTCATTGGCGAAACGGCCTTCCACTGTGGCTGCATGAGCGCGTTGATGTGAACGTACTGCAAAGGCATCTTGCTGCTCACGAGTAATGCCGTGCATCTTGCCGAGCATTTCTGCGGTCAGACCCATCATGCCTGAGGCTTTAGCAACATTGTTAGCAAGACCTGGGTGGAAGTCGACGCCATGGTTCATTGGTACATGACCCATATGCTCAACACCACCAACGATAAAGGTATCGCCTTGGCCTGTCATAATCGCACGAGCCGCTTGGTGGAGAGCATCCATAGATGAGCCACATAAACGGTTAACAGTAACTGCGCCAACTTGCTTAGGAATACCAGCTAGCAAAGCCGCGTTACGGGCAATATTAAAGCCTTGCTCAAGGGTTTGCTGTACACAACCCCACATCACATCTTCAATAGTGTTTGGATCAAGCTTTGGGTTGCGCTCAAGTAGCGCTTTCATCAATTCTGCAGATAAAGTTTCTGCACGTACATTTCTAAATACACCAGCCTTTGAGCGGCCCATTGGCGTACGGATACAATCTACGATAACGGCATTTTTCATTGTTCTAATCCTTCCTGCTTAAGCCTGCTGGTAGTAGCTGCCATTATTGGCGGCAAGTTCGCGCATAGTATCGGTTACTTGGTATAGACCACCTAAGTGAGCGTATTTGTCTGCTAGAGCGACAAAGTTAGCTACACCCATAGTATCTAGGTAACGGAAGACACCGCCTCTAAATGGTGGGAAACCAAGACCGTAAACTAGACCCATATCCGCTTCAGCAGGCGAAGCGATAATTCCTTCTTCAAGACAGCGCACTGTTTCGATAATCATAGGGATCATAGTGCGAGCGATGATCTCATCTGATTCAAATGCTTTTTGTTCACCAAACTCAGCTTGTAGTAATTCATAGCTGGTTGGGTCTAAATCTTTCTTTGGCTTACCGCGGCGGTCAACCGAGTATTGGTAGAAACCTTTACTGTTCTTTTGGCCAAAGCGCTCAGCTTCAAACATCACATCAATAGCATCTTTACCTGATTTACCCATACGGTCTGGGAATCCTTCAGCCATTACCGCTTGTGCGTGATGGCCAGTATCTAGGCCAACAACGTCAAGTAAGTAAGCTGGGCCCATTGGCCAACCAAACTGCTTCTCCATCACTTTATCAATAGCGGCGAAATCGGCGCCATCGGCAAGCAAGCCACTAAAGCCTGCAAAGTAAGGGAAGAGTACGCGGTTAACAAAGAAACCTGGGCAGTCATTTACCACGATAGGGGTTTTACCCATCTTGCTGGCATAGGCTACAACGGAAGCAACGGTTTCGTCTGAGCTGTTTTCACCACGAATGACTTCGACTAATGGCATTTTGTGCACTGGGTTAAAGAAGTGCATACCACAGAAGCGCTCAGGCTTTTTGAGGCTCTTAGCTAATAGGTTGATTGAAATCGTTGAGGTGTTAGAGGTGATGATGGCATCTTCGCTAACATGTTGTTCAACTTCAGCCAGTACCATTGATTTTACTTTTGGATGCTCAACAACGGCTTCAACCACCACGTCAGCATCTTTTACTGGAGCATAGTCGAGTGCCGGAGTGATGTTATTCAGTACTGCTGCCATCTTTGCTGGCGTTGAACGGCCGCGCTTCACTTGTGCAGTAAGCAGTTTTGCTGCTTCACCTAAGCCTAAATCGAGTGCCGGTTGGGCGATATCTTTCATCACGATAGGTGTGCCTTTGCTGGCACTTTGGTAAGCGATACCGCCACCCATGATACCGGCGCCAAGTACAGCTGCAGAGTCGACTTTCTTAGCGAGTTTGCCAGCTTTCTTAGCTTTACCTTTAACGAGTTGATCGTTTAAGAAGATACCAATCAGTGCTTGCGCAACTTCGGTTTTGGCTAGCTTTACAAACGCTTGATGTTCAATTTGTAAGGCTTCTGCTCGGCTACTTTGTGCTGCTTGCTCGACAACACTAATTACAGCCATTGGTGCAGGGTAATGTTTACCGGCAATTTTAAATACCATGCCTTTAGCTGTAGCAAAAGACATCATGGCTTCAAGCTTAGGTAGGGTTAGCGGCGCTTGTTTCTTAGCGCGGCGAGATTGCCAATCTAGCTTTTCTGCTAGGGCATCTTTAAGCATTTTTAATGCTGCTAGTTTTAATTGCTCTGGAGCGACAACGGCGTCAATAGCGCCAACTTTTAGTGCTGCTTCTGGGCGTTGATCTTTACCTGAGGTGATCCATTCAAGTGCGTTGTCGGCACCGATAACACGTGGTAAACGTACTGTGCCACCAAAGCCTGGGATAATACCTAATTTAGTTTCAGGTAGACCGATGCGAGCTGTTGTGTCTGCGATACGGAAGTCTGTTGCTAGGATGGTTTCACAACCACCACCTAATGCAAAGCCATTAATTGCTGAAATCGTGGGAAAAGGTAAGTCTTCTAGCTTATTGAAAACATCGTTAGCTTGTTCAAGCCATGAGTGCAGTACTGTGTCTTCTTCAGTGAACAGTCCCAGAAACTCAGTGATGTCAGCGCCAACGATAAAGGCATCTTTAGCTGAGCTCAGCATAAGACCCTTGATACTAGAATCTTGTTTGATGCTGTCGAGTGCAGCATTTAACGAATCGATGGTTGCTCTGTCTAACTTGTTCACTGAACCTTGTGCTTTAAAGCATAGGTGGGCGATATTATCTTCGAGTAACTCAACCTCAATTGTAGGGCTTTGGTAGATCATTGCTTGCTTCCTTATAGCTTAAGTTCACTATTCAGATCGTTAATGATTTTATTATCTGAATGTAACTTTCTTTGTCACAGCAGCCTCGGCCATCATTTGACCAGTTGCCATCCAGTGTGCGACTAATCACAAAAAATTACAACACCCAATTTAAACGATCGTTTGGTTTTTTGGTGTGTATAAATAATAACTTTTAATATTCATGGCTTTATTGATTTTTTGCAGGTTTTTTGATTTTAAGTTTATGGTTAGTAACTTGCCTGTAAATGCGAATAATGTGTTTGAAGAAAAATTTTAATTAACGATGTGTTAGACTGAGCCGTCGTCGAAAATTTGGCTAAATAATAACAATAGGGTAACCCTCATGGAACAGTTAGCACATCTCTATCATGACCATCTTCAAGTCTTAAATGGTCGTGTCGCCGAGATTATTTCTCGCGAAAATTTGTCGGGCTTAGTCATTCATTCAGGCCAAGCACACAGACAGTTTTTAGATGATCTAGATTACCCTTTTAAAGTTAATCCACATTTTAAAGCCTGGTTACCGGTGACCGACAATCCTAACTCATGGTTGATCGTAAATGGCACAGATAAGCCAGTGTTAATCTTTTATCGCCCTGTGGATTTTTGGCATAAAGTGGCTGCAGAGCCGACTGAATATTGGTCAGAGCACGTCGATATTAAGTTTTTGACCAAAGCCGATAAAGTTGCCGAGTATCTTCCTAAAGATATTGATAATTGGGCTTATATTGGTGAGCACTTAGATGTGGCTGATGTCTTGGGCTTTAAGGCGCGTAATCCAGATGCAGTGTTAAGCTTCCTTAATTACCACCGTGCAACAAAGACTGATTATGAGTTGGTTTGTATGCGTCAGTCCAACGCAATTGCTGTGACCGGGCATCAGGCGGCTAAAACAGCTTTCTATAATGGTGCGAGTGAGTTTGAGATCTTACAAGTTTACTTATCGGCGGTATCACAAGGTGAAAACCAAGTCCCTTACGGCAGTATTGTTGCGCTTAATGAAAACGCAGCGATTTTGCATTACACGGCACTCGAGCAAAAATCGCCAGCCCAGCGTCGTTCATTCTTAATTGACGCCGGAGCTAACTTTAACGGTTATGCATCTGATATCACCCGTAGCTATGCCTTTGAAAAGAATATTTTCGATGATTTGATTACTGCAATGGACAATTTACAGCTGCAGATCATCAATATGATGAAGCCAGGTGTGAGCTATGTGCAATTGCACGTCGAAACTCATTATAAGTTAGCGCAGATCTTGTTGGATTTTGATATTGTCAGCGGCGATGTACAGGGGCTGGTCGAACAGGGCATAACTAGCGTGTTCTTCCCCCATGGATTAGGTCATATGTTAGGTATTCAGGTGCACGACATGGGCGGTTTCCTTGGTGATGATAAAGGCACTCATATTGCCGCTCCTGATGCGCATCCGTTTTTACGTTGTACTCGAGAGTTAGATGTTAATCAGGTACTGACCATAGAGCCGGGTATTTATATTATTGACTCGCTATTAGCGCCGTTAAAACAAGATAAGCGTCAGTCTCAGATTAATTGGAATACGGTAGATACCCTAAGGCCATTTGGTGGTATTCGTATTGAAGACAACGTGATTGTTCATGGCGAGAGTATTGAGAATATGACCCGAGATTTAGGGTTGAATCGCTAATATTTTTCGCTAACTTGGCTGAGATAATCGCGAATAATCGATTGAGAGAACTATTTTGAGCGAGAGCTATCTCATTCCTGCCGCAGAGCTATTATTTGAAGAAGAGATAAAGCATAGTCGCTTTATCTCTTTTCTATTTCACTGCCAGTCTGCAGAAGAGTTGAAGTGTGTACTTACTAACTTAAAGGTTGAGTATCCGGGAGCAAACCATTATTGCTACGCTTTTGTTGGTGGTGCACCAACGGATAACGTCAATATGGGCTCTAGTGATGACGGTGAACCTTCAGGTAGTGCTGGTCGGCCGATGTTAGCGGCGCTACAGGGCGCTAATATTGGTGAAGTTGGGGCAGTTGTTATCCGCTATTTTGGCGGAACTAAACTAGGCGTGGGTGGATTGGTTAGAGCCTATAGTTCGGGGATTAAACAAGCGATTCCTCAGCTGCAAACTCAACTTAAGCAGATCCGTTATCCAGCGACTCTAGTGTGTGATTATCATCAACTCAAAGATGTTGAGCATATTTTTGCCCAATATGACGTGGTGATTGACGACAAACAGTTTAGCGACAATATCGTGATTCAATTTGCTATACCTAAAGCGTTTAAGGTGCAGCTAAACGTCGATCTAGCCACTATGAGTAAAGGCCAGTTGAAAGCCATATTTGCCGAGTAAGTTAGCCAGTTTTATGTTTGCTGATTTATCGGTAATAAGTGTAACAAGCGCTTTGTATTGCAATTGCTGCGGTACAAGGTCATTAATTATGTGTACAAAAATGCGCTGTAGCATTAGCGCGAGTGATGGGAATCAATGCAATATCGAACAATTATAAGAATTACAGGCCTGCTGATGGGGCTGTTTTCTTTATCTTTACTCCCACCTGCCGTGGTAGCCGTTATTTATAAAGATGGTGGCGGCATGGCATTTATTCAGGCGTTTGTATTGTGCCTGATTTTGGGTTTTAGCCTTTGGTATCCCAACCGTGCTCATCGTAAAGATCTGCGTACCCGCGAGGGCTTCTTGCTGGTGGTATTGTTCTGGGTGGTACTCGGCTCTATTGGTGCTGTGCCATTTATTTTCTCCGGCCAACCCTCGCTAAGTTTAACCGACAGTTTTTTTGAGTCGTTCTCTGCGCTGACCACCACCGGAGCCACGGTGATTGTTGGCCTCGATAGCCTACCCAAAGCGATTTTGTTCTATCGCCACTTGCTGCAATGGCTTGGTGGTATGGGAATTATTGTACTGGCAGTGGCTATTTTGCCTGTACTTGGCGTTGGGGGGATGCAGCTATATCGTGCCGAAATGCCAGGACCAGTTAAAGACAGTAAGATGACGCCCAGAATTGCTGAAACCGCTAAAGCGCTTTGGTATATCTATTTAGCATTAACCGTCGCTTGTGCCTTTGCTTATTGGTTGGCGGGGATGGATGTGTTTGATGCGATTTGTCACTCATTCTCAACCATTGCCATTGGCGGTTTCTCTACTCACGACGCTAGTATGGGCTACTTTGACAGCCCTACAATTAACCTGATCTGTGTGGTGTTTCTGCTGATTGCAGCACTGAATTTTAGCTTACACTTTGCGGCTTTTTCTCGCCGCGGTATTAACCTTAGAGTCTACTTTAGAGACGCCGAGTTTAAAGTGCTCATTGCGATTCAATTGGTGCTAACTGCCATCTGTTTTGTCACCCTGTATGGCTCAGGCATTTATGACTCGGCAGAAGAAACTTTTGATTATGCGCTGTTCCAAGCGGTATCGATTTCCACTACCGCGGGTTTTGGTACCGAGAGTTTCCATGCATGGCCACTGTTCTTACCTATCTTGCTAATTTTCTCTAGCTTTATTGGCGGCAGTGGTGGCTCAACAGCAGGCGGTATTAAAGTCATTCGCGTTATTTTACTTTTGCTACAAGGTTCTCGAGAGTTAAAACGCTTAGTACATCCACGTGGCATGTTCTCTATTCGTATTAGTGGTAACGCGCTGCCTGATAGGGTTATTGATGCGGTATGGGGGTTCTTCTCTGCTTACGCGTTAGTGTTTGTAGTGTGCATGCTTATTTTGATGGCACAAGGGATGGATGCGATTACCGCTTTTAGTGCTACAGCAGCTTGTTTGAATAACTTAGGTCCAGGTTTAGGTGAGGTGGCGAGTAACTACGCCAGTATTGGCGATGGTGAAAAGTGGGTGCTATTGTTTGCCATGCTGTTTGGCCGATTAGAAGTGTTTACTCTGTTAATTTTGTTTACGCCAACCTTCTGGAAAAACTAAATTAAGTGTAAAGATAGTTACTCGATTGCTTAGGCTAAGCTAGCGTTAATTATTGAGTAGTATATTCAAGATATGACAGGCCGTTGGCCATAGTTCGTGTCTAGTTATAACCCTGTATTAATCGGGAAATAGTAGGAAGTAAATGAACAAAACTCTCATTATTTATTCGACTGTCGATGGCCAAACCAAAGCAATTTGTGAGCAAATTAAAAAGATCACCCAAGAGCATGATAACGAGGTGACTTTGACCTCATTGGAAAATGCTGAAGCATTGGGCTTAGCTCAGTTCGATAAGGTATTGGTTGCGGCAAGTATTCGTTATGGTAAACACCGACCCGAACTATATCAGTTTATTAATCGCCATCATGCGGTGCTCAATGCCAAACAAAATGCATTCTTTACCGTCAATGTTGTTGCACGTAAACCGGAAAAAAATACTCCAGAAACGAATCCTTATATGAAAAAGTTTTTGGAACTTTCGCTGTGGCAACCACAACAGTTAGCCGTGTTTGCTGGCAAAATTGATTACCCTAAATATCGCTTATTCGATAAGGTAATGATCCGCTTTATTATGTGGATGACCAAAGGCCCGACTGATACAACAGGTACCTTTGAATTTACGGATTGGAATAAAGTCGACGAGTTTGCTCGAGCGTTTTCTGAACGCTAAAGCACCGCAAATTAGACCCAAAAAAGCCTGCTGTTTAGCAGGCTTTTTTGTTTTAGTTTATTGAGCGCAATATTTGCGATGCAGTATTGAAATAACTTCAGTGACTTGCTCATTTTTAAGAGTGTAATAAACCACTTGAGAGCTTTTACGGGTGGCAACTAAGTCTTCAGAGCGCAATACCGCTAAATGTTGTGATAGCGCTGATTGACTAAGGGGAACCGTTTTATTAAGTTCAGTAACGCTTAACTCTTTATCTAGTAATAAGCATAAGATCATTAGGCGGTATGGGTTGGCAATCGCTTTTAGCCATTTAGCCGCGCTTTCAGCATTTGTGACCATTGCACTCGCATCTATTTCTTGCTGCATACTTATGCTTACTCCATAGCCTTAAATTAGTTAATTCTAATTGAGTGGTATTGATAAAACAATATACTTCCAGATTACCATTTTAACAATTTTTGATGCCGATAATATGAGCTATACCTAATTTGTGATCCATTCTCCTTTAAAAACTGCGATTTGCTGTAACAATGTCTTTAAACAACAAATTCTCTATTGGGATTAAGATGAAATCTGTTCTGGTACTCTATTATTCACGTGGTGGTCATACTGCCAGAATTAGCCGTGCGATTGCCGACCACCTAGCGAGTGTTGGTCACAAGTGCGATATGATGCATATCAATGAAGCTAAAGCTGAAGGCATCGATTGGCAAAAGTATGATGTTGTTGCTTTGGGGGCTTGCGTACTTTACGGCACTTACCATAAGACTGTATTTGAATTTGCAGCCCAACATCAAGCTGAGCTAAATGCAAAAGCGACCAGTTTTTTTAGTGTTAACGTGGTTGCGCGAAAACCTGAAAAACGTGTTCCTGAAAATAATAAATATTTGCAGAAGTTTATTGAGCTATCGGCATGGAAACCAAACGACGTAAAAGTGATTGCCGGTAAGGTAGATTACCCATCTTGGCGTTGGTATGACAGAATGATGATCCAACTAATTATGAAGATCACCGATGGGCCGACCGATCCTAAAGCAATAATTGATTACACTGATTGGGAAGATGTGAAAGTTTACGCTGAGCACCTCGTAAGCTTAGCTAAATAGGTGACAGACTTAAAAGCCGCACTTGATGCGGCTTTTTTGTAGCTGAAAAACAGGGTTAATACTTCCAAAAGCTTGGATGGAATAATACTGCAACCGTTAAGATCTCTAAGCGTCCAAGTAGCATCCCAATTGCTAATGCCCATTTGGCCACGTCAGGTAAAGTGGAAAAGTTTCCTGCTGGACCAATAGTGCCACCTAATCCTGGTCCCACGTTGGTAACTGCGGTAATGGCGCCCGTAAAGCTAGTGACAGGGTCGAGCCCGGTAAGCACTAACACTATAGATAGCAGTACGATTACCATCACAAATAATAATATGAAGGTAACTAGGGAGCGGACAATGTCATCTTTAATTATGCGGTTGTTATAACGCTCTTTAAACACGCCATTGGGATGAAACTGTTGTTTTAACTGCTCACGCATAACCACACCGGCTATTTGGAAACGGAAGATTTTTATCCCGCCAGAGGTTGAGCCAGAACAGCTACCAACAAACATTAAAAATAGAAAGGCTATGTTGGCTAGAGCGCCCCAAGCCGTATAGTCAGTTAGGCCATAACCGGTAGTTGTCACAACGGAAACCACATTAAAGCTGGCTAAGCGTAGAGCATCTAAAGCGGCTATTTCTCTGCTACTCCAAAGCCATAATGCTAATGTGCAAGAAACAAAAATAACAAACTTTAAAAAGCCTTTTACCTGAGCGTCATTCCAAATTTTTATTGAGCGATGTTGCACCATATAAACAAACATCAATAAGGGTAAACCACCTGCCAGCATAAAAGTGGTACCAACCCAGTGAGCTTCGTTTGAAAAGGCCGCCATAGATTGGTCGGAAGTTGAATAGCCGCCAGTCGATAGGGTTGTCATGGCGTGGTTTATGGCTTGAAACCAGCTCATGCCGCTGTTGTGATAAGCAAGAAAACATAAAAAAGTCAGCAGGCAATAAACAATAAACAAATTCTTTGCCATAGATTGAGTTCGCGGTGTGGTTTTATCACTCCAATCAGACGACTCGGTTCTAAAAAGCCGCATACCACCGACATTTAAAAATGGCAGTACAGCTACCGCCATTACAATAAAACCTATGCCACCCATCCACTGCAATAGTGAGCGCCAAATAAGGATGCTGTGATCCATGGTATCTAACCCCGACAGCACTGTTGAACCTGTGGTGGTGATCCCTGACATGGTTTCAAAGAATGCGTCGGTATAATTAATGCCGTGATACAAGGTAAAAGGCATCGCTGCAAATAAGCTGACAATAACCCAAGTAAGGCAGGTTAATAAAAACATGTCGCGAATGTTGAGGTGTAACTTAGTGCTTTGGCCTTGATGCATACAAAAACTCGCAGCCGTTCCTGCAACGAGAGATGAGATCATAAAGGCGGCAACAGTTTCTTCACCATAATAAAGGGCAAAGGCACCGGGTATTAGCATAAAGCCTGTCAGTGTCGACAGGAAAATACCTAGAATAAATAGCAGTGGGCGATAGTTCAGCATAATAGGTTATACCAATCTAAGTGAGAAGATGCTCGACGAGGAGCCTTTCCTGTAGTGCAATTACCAAGTACATTGTTAGCTCCCCTTGATAACCTCGAGTTACAGGCTATAAAGGGGCAATATATTTAAGTGTTGATACAGCAACACGCTTTAAAAGAAAAAGGCGCTCGGTTGGAACAGCTTTTCAACTTCGCCAACAAACTTCTTGTTTACTAAGAAGAGAATGACATGGTCACCTTGTTCGATAACTGTTTTATCGTGAGCCATAAGTACTTCTTCATCGCGCACGATTGCGCCAATAGTCGTACCTGGTGGCAGCTTGATTTCACTAATCTGTTTACCAACAACTTTAGATGTATTTGCATCACCATGAGCAATGGCTTCAATGGCTTCAGCTGCACCGCGGCGTAGTGAGTAAACGTTACAGATGTCACCTTGGCGAATATGAGTTAGTAGAGCTGAAATAGTGGCTTGTTGTGGTGATATTGCAATATCAATATTGGCTTCTTGTACGATATCGACATAAGCCTCACGCTGGATCAACACCATTACTTTTTTCGCACCCATGCGTTTAGCTAAGAGTGCTGCCATGATGTTGGCTTCATCATCATTGGTGACCGCTATAAATACATCAGTTTGGTCGATATGCTCTTCAAGTAGTAGCTCTTGATCTGATGCGTCACCACAAAATACCGTGGTATTTTCAAGCTTTTCAGACAACTCTTCTGCGCGCTCTTGCTTACGTTCAATCAGTTTTACTGAATGATTACGCTGCAGTTGTTTGGCTAGGCCTAAACCAATATTACCACCACCAGCAATCATAATATTACGGTAGGAGTTATCGAGCTTTTGCATCTCACTCATAACCGCACGCACGTGGCGACTATCTGCAACGAAGAATACTTCATCATCGGCTTCGATAATGGTGGTTCCGCGAGGCATGATAGGGCGACCTTGTCTAAAAATAGCAGCTACCCGGGTATCAATATTAGGCATATGTTCACGCAGAGCGGCGAGGGCGTTACCCACTAATGGGCCACCGTAATATGCACGCACTGCGACTAGACTCAGTCTGCCTTCGGCAAATTCAAGCACTTGCAATGCACCAGGATATTCAACTAAGCGACCAATATAAGCGGTAACTAGCTGTTCAGGAGCAATGAGCTCATCAATAATAAAGCCGCCGCGTGGACGGTTTTCAGCGTTCTTGGTTTCGCTATCAATAAAAAGTTTATCGCGCAGACCTAAGTATTGCTCTGAGCGAATTCGGGCAATTTTGGTCGGGGTACCGTACAGTGAATACGCAATCTGGCAGGCTGCCATATTACATTCGTCACTGTTGGTTACCGCAATCAGCATATCTGCGTCTTCGGCACCGGCCTCTTTTAATACACTTGGATGAGCACCGTGACCCACAACCACTCGTAAGTCGTACTTATCTTGTAGCGAACGTAAGCGGTTTTTGTCGTTATCGACAATGGTGATGTCATTGTTTTCGCCAACTAAGTTTTCGGCTAATGTGCCGCCAACTTGTCCCGCACCCAAAATGATAATTTTCATTGCCGTACTAATCCTTCACTAGGCGAGCGTAATAAAAGCCGTCCATATTGTCTTGCCCTGGAACAATCTGCCAACCAATATCATCTGGATTAGCTTGTTCTTCGATAGGCACCAAGGTTGCATCTGGCGTTCTAGCTAAAAATGCACTGACTTGATCTCTGTTTTCCTGAGGCAATATTGAACATGTTGCATATAGGAGTGTGCCACCTGGCTTTAACCACTTCCAGCAATGATCAAATATTTGTGACTGTAATTGAGCCAACTCTTCGATGTCGTTGTTCTTTCTTAGCCACTTAATATCGGGGTGACGACGGATCACGCCCGTTGCTGAACATGGGGCATCAAGTAAAATTCGGTCAAACTGTTCGCCTTGCCACCAAGAGTCGATGTCGGCTGCATCACCATGAATACATTCGGCCTTGAGCGATAATCTATCAAGATTTTGCTGCACTCGTTCAAGACGTTTCGCGTCAAAATCAACGGCTACCAATTTAATGTTTGGTGCAAGTTCCAACAGGTGGCAAGTTTTACCGCCTGGTGCTGCACAGGCATCAAGTACCAGTTCATCACCTTGTGGAGCCAATAACGTTGCTGCCCATTGTGCGGCACCATCTTGTACTGAAGCCGCCCCAGTTTCAAAACCTGGTAGCTGCATTACATCACGCGGACTGCTTAATAAAATTGAATCGGGGCTGTTACCCGCTTCAGCTTCAATCTCTAAACCCGCTAATGCTTGTAAGTAGGTTTCTCTTGTTTGTGATTGTTGATTGTTACGCAACCACATTGGAGGGCGCTCATGGCTTTGCTCAATCACGTTTTGCCAGTTATCTGGATAAGCCTCTTTTAAGCGCTTAATGATCCAAGCTGGAGTGTTGTATGCCAGAGTGTCATTGTCAGTTGCTAAAGGCTTTTCTTGGCGTTGAATATTACGTAAAACACCGTTAACTACCTTAACTAAGCCTTCAAACTTTAACTGACGGCAGGCTTCGGCTGTTTCTGATATCGCTGCATGGCTTGGAATACGAGTGAAATACAGTTGATAGCAACCTACAAGCAATAGCTGGTGGACAATACGTTGCTTGCCTTTCATCTGCTTACTCATGCAGTCACTGACTTGCTTGTCGAGTTGTGGCAAGTAGCGCATTACGCCATAGCAAAGCTCGGCAAGTAGTGCTTTGTCTTTACCATTATCAAGGTGTCTTTGTTGATCTGGTAATGCAACTGACAGAGAAATACCCTTTTCTAGCACCTGAAAAACGACCTTCGCGGCCAAAGCTCTTAAGTTCATTGGTGATTAAGCCTCTTGATTGTCAGAACTAGCTAGCACAGTGCCCGGAGTAAACCAGTCTGCTCTTGAGTTGAGTATGTCGGCAACACTTAATGGTTTTTTGCCTGGCAGTTGCATTTGTGTAATGGTTAATACGCCATCACCTGTGGCAATACTAATACCTGCTTTATCGGCAGATAAAATAGTACCTGGTTGCTTGGAGCTTGTTTCATCGCTCACATGGCTTTGCCATACTTTTATGGTATTGCCTTCGTGCTCGTAGTGACTGACAGGCCAAGGATTGAAAGCGCGGACTTCACGCCATAATGCGCTAGCCGACTTTGACCAATCTAAGCGTGCTTCTTCTTTCGATAACTTTTCAGCGTAGTTAGCTAGTGCTTCATTTTGTTTTTCGGCAGGTAAGCGATCTTCTGCAATAGCAGCTAAGGCTTCAACAAGTGCACTCGGACCTTGCTCGGCTAACTTTTCATAAAGAGTTGCAGAGGTATCTGTATCTTCGATTTTTAGCTGAGTCTTAAGCAGCATGTCGCCGGTATCTAAGCCAATATCCATTTGCATAATGGTGACGCCTGTTTCGGTATCACCAGCCCATAATGCACGTTGAATCGGCGCTGCACCGCGCCAGCGAGGTAAAATTGAACCATGCACATTAATGCAACCAAGGCGAGGGGTGTCTAATACTACTTTTGGTAAAATAAGCCCGTACGCCACAACAACCATTATGTCTGCATTTAGCGCGGCGAGTTCAGCTTGCGCTTCTTCGTCACGTAAAGATTTTGGTTGGTAAACTGCGATGTCATTTTCAAGCGCTAGTGCTTTAACTGGGCTAGCTTGTAATTTCTTGCCTCGGCCAGCAGGTCTGTCTGGTTGAGTGTATACCGCAATTACATTGTGCTCTGAATCGATTAGCGCTTGAAGATGGCGTGCAGCGAAGTCTGGTGTTCCTGCAAAAATGACATTTAATGGTTTCAAAAATTTATCCTTGTTTTGCTTCTAGACGAGCCGCTTTTTCTAGTTTCTGTTTGATACGTTGGCGCTTTAATGGCGACAGGTAATCAACGAATAGCTTGCCTGATAAATGGTCGAGTTCATGCTGTAGGCAAATAGCGAACAGTCCGTCAGCCTCAAGAGTAAATTCTTTACCATCGCGGTCGAGTGCTTTAATTGTCACAAATTCGGCACGGTCTACTTTAGCGTAAACGCCTGGAACAGACAGGCAGCCTTCCTCATTACAAAAGTCACCGCTTTTAGCAATAATCTCTAGGTTGATGAAAACCGTCGGGCGCTCTTCATCATCTTGAAGATCCATAACGATAAGTTGGTGGTGATAATTAACTTGGGTCGCTGCCAGACCAATACCTTTCTCTTCGTACATTGTTTCGAACATATCGTCGATTTGTGTTTGAAGTGCAGAGTTAAACTCTGTGATTGGCTTGGCAACCGTACGTAATCTTTCATCTGGAAATTGTAAAACTTTTAATAAACTCATATCTAAACTCTTAACAAGTCTGTCAAAATTGAGCCAGTTAGTTATACTGACTTTTGCTAATGGCTCAATTTTAGTCGTTAGCGGCATTCAATAACAGCAAAAGCTCTACTAATACTTTAATAAAAGAGCAAATAGCATGGATACCCTGATGAAACAGTTAATATTCTTGGCTTTATTTACAATTGGTTCCACCTCTGTATTCGCTGATACGTTGACGCTTAAGTCGGGGCACCCAGACTCTTATGTGGTGAAGAAAGGCGATACTCTATGGGATATTTCAGCATCTTTCCTCAAAGATCCTTGGCGCTGGCCTAAACTTTGGGGCGTTAATCCACAAGTCGCAAACCCGCATCTAATTTATCCCGGCGATAAACTCACTTTAGTGTTTATTGATGGCGAGCCTCGTCTAGTGATGAAGCCCCATATTAGAAAGAGCCCACAGGGGCGTATTTCTGCCAAAGATGGTGCTATTCCAGCTATCGACCTTTCGCTAATTCAACCTTATTTGCTACAAAATCGTGTTGTTGATGAGGATTGGTTCGAGCTACAGCCCAAAGTCATGGGAGGCGAGAGCCCGTCTAAGTTCCATGTTGTTTCTGATATTATTTATGTCCAAGGTGAGCTGACAGTCGGTGATAAGTTGGGCGTGTATGCTGATGGACGTACATTTAAGAACAGTGATGGAGAAAACCTTGGCTTAGAAGTTATTCTATCTGCTTCGGGAAGAGTTATTGAATCAGGCCCTGTTTCTAAAGTCGAATTACTGAGTAATTTACGTGAAACGGCAGCAGGCTATCGGGTGCTGCCTATAGAAGATGATTCATTAATGTCAGCTTACTTTATGCCGCGTGCCGCACATCTAGAACAGCCTGCGTCAGTGCTTGCTTCAGGTAAAGATATTCGAGCAATGGGTAAGCTGGATGTGGTTTACCTTGATCGTGGAGCCGAAGATGGTCTTGAAACTGGGCAGGTTTTTTCAATATTTAAAGATGGCAAAGTGGTGGTGATTGATGGCGATGGCATACCTGTGCAGCCACATGATCGTAATCGTTATGAAAAAATACTTGCTAACGTCTCATCAGATAACGCAATTAAAATGCCGGACCTTTATCGCGGTAAGCTGATGGTATTCAAAGTGTTCGATAAAACCAGTATGGGTATTATATTGGTTAACGAGCGCCCTGTAAGAGTTGCTGATAAATTAGTGACACCTGACTCGCTGATTGGCAGTGAGTAGACTAAGATTAAGATAAGCTTTGATATCGATGTTGAATCGGCATTAGCATCGATTTTTTAAAGGATTATCTATTAACAATAAGCTGGTCGATTGGCTAGTTGTTTCTGCGGTATCTGGGCTAGGACCCGCTCGGATTAAACAATTATTAAACTACATGGATGTAGCAGAGTTAAAGCAAAGGTTAGCGCATGAGCCCCAAGCGTTGCCTTTGCCAGAATCGTTACTCCAGTCCTCGTTATCTCCCGATTATGCTCTGGTTGAGGCTGCATTGTCTTGGCAGCAGTCAGCCGATAATCATCACCTTGTTTGCATTGATGATCCATTTTACCCGCCATTACTAAAGCAAATTACAGATCCTCCTACTGTACTGTTTTTAAAAGGTCATATTGATGGATTACTATTCCCGAGTATCGCTATTGTTGGCAGTCGTAATGCGACCGTCGGTGGCAAGAAAGTGGCCTATGAGTTGGCAGCGCAGCTGGCTGGTCAAGGTTTATCTATTACCAGTGGTATGGCGTTAGGTATTGATGGCGTTGCACATCAAGCGGCCATTGATATAGGTAAACCTAGCCTAGCAGTTTTAGGCACCGGGGTAGATGTGGTTTACCCTAAACGGCATAAGAGTATTTATCAAAATATTCAACAGGATGGTTGTGTTATTAGTGAGTTTTGGCCAGCGGTTAAACCTTTCGCTGGTAATTTTCCGAAACGAAACCGGATTATTAGCGGTCTAACTATAGGAACCTTAGTGGTGGAAGCGGGGTTGAAAAGTGGTTCGTTAATTACAGCGCGCCTAGCTAATGAGCAAGGGCGAGAGGTATTTGCTATTCCAGGTAGTGTACTTAGTGGGCAAAGTGAGGGGTGCCATAAATTATTACGTGAAGGGGCTAAGTTGGTGGAGTCTGTTAGTGATATTTTCGAAGAAGTTACACCTTTATCGCATTATCACCTTGAAGAAGTTAAGTCGTGCCACCATATAGTGGGGGAAAGCGCCTCTGATTTGCCATTTTCCTCGCTGTTAGCTAGTGTAGGCTATGAGACTACAGCAATAAATGATGTGGTCGAGCATAGTGGAAAAACCATAGAGCTAGTATTGGAGCAATTGCTTGAACTCGAGCTGCAAGGTTGGATTACTGCAGTCCCTGGTGGTTATATAAGATTGAAGAGGAGCTAGCCATGTTTGATATCCTCATGTATTTATTTGAAAACTATGTTCATAGTGAAGTTGAACTTCTTGTTGATGAAGACGAACTGACTAAAGAGTTAACTCGTGCTGGATTTCACCAAAGCGAGATTATTAAAGCCCTTGCTTGGTTAGAGCATTTAGCTGATTTGCAAGAAGCGGGTACTCCTTATCTTTGCAATCATGATCAGCACTCATTCCGTATTTATACTGAAGCAGAGATGGAAAAGATTGACGTCGAGAGCCGTGGTTTCTTACTGTTTTTAGAGCAAATTAAAGTGCTTAGCGTGGAAACTCGTGAAATGGTGATTGATCGTGTGATGGAAATTGACGAGCCAACGTTGACCTTAGACGATTTAAAGTGGGTCATCTTGATGGTGTTATTTAATGCCCCAGGCCATGAGTCAGCCTATGAGCAGATGGAAGATCTGATCTTTGAGCAGCCGGATGGACGTTTACACTCATAAATGAGCTGAATACGATAGAACAAAGGAGGCCAGAGCCTCCTTTTTTGTACATGGATGTGCGTAAATAGGAATTATGTTTAGAACTTCAGGTGATTCTCACCATGGGCTAAATGTTTTGGCTGTAGGTAATCGCGATAGTCATACCTACCTTGCTTACGCAAACCAGATTTAGCTTTTTCTTCGCTATCATTAAAGGCATTTACCTGCGTGGTTAACCAATCTGCAAACTGTGGCTGGTGCTTGGTTAATGATGCCATCAACTGCTCATAACCTTCGAAATAGTCCGTTTTAAGGAAATGACTTAATTGGACAAAGTCTGCGTGATGGTTTTCAGCTAAGAAGCGGATAGCCATATAGCTCCATTTATAGGTTCTGTCTTGACCATCTTTATATTCAGTAGCAAAAATCTCTTCTAAAGTCGGTGCTTGTTCTAAATCGCGCTTAATTACGCGCAGAGTAGAAGGATTGTTATCGCCTTTAGCAATATATTCAGCTAAACCCTCTGACCACCACACCATCTTTGCTGGGAAGTGGCCAAATCCGCCATATTTAACGAAGTGTCCATCCAAGTAGTGGACGTATTCATGGTTGAGGTTCCATACCTTAAACTCAGGTTCAATCCACCATTGACGATAAGCAAAGAAAGTTGCTTGGTTACCGGGTTTAGATGGCGAGCCCTCAATATACATACCACCATTATCAGTATGAATATCAAAAATTAGCTGACCGTATAAATGGTATTGGCTCCAATTTTTAAAGGCGACTACTCGTAAAGCATTATTAAAATCATTTGCTGCCGGTTTATGTTCAGTGGCTAATACTTGGTGGAACGTCGACTCTTGTGAGGTGAGCTTAGTGCAGCTTTCATTGAGCTCTGCTTGATTAAGATCTTGCGCGAGAATAAACAGACTGTCAGAACAATAGTACTTGATCGGTAATACTGTTTTCAGTTCTGGAATGCGGCAAATCTCGCTATTCTCCTCACATAACTCTTGGCCCGCGAACGTATTCACGTGAAAACCTGCCGTATAGATGTCCTTAGCAGCATTACCACGCAGGCTCACGTCATTCTTAGCTATGGTTGCGACTGCAGCGTCTAAGGCCAGCTCTTGCTGTGTTGCTTCACCAGTGTCTGATGAGGGCAAGATTAGGCGATATAAAGCTAGCGCCCAATAGGCATTTGTTCGTGGCCAATCTTGGTTAGCGCGAATACTTGCAGGATTTGCTGCAAAATCGAGTAAGGCACTATCTAAACCTGTTGCAAGTAAGGTTGTAGCTAGCTCGCCGTCAACATCTTTACGGGCTTTATTGAGTAAGAAACCGTAAGCTTTTAACGTTTCTAATAGTGCGTAATCGTTAGTGCTGTTTGAGCTGGAGTTGGTGAGTTGTTTTAATTGAACATTGAGTTGTGCCACTAGTGGCGCTAGGGCAAGTGCTGCTTGGTTATCGTCAAAGTAACGGTACAGGGTAACGGCATACTGCTCTTGCAGGCGAGGCTGATCTCGTAATCTCCCTGAATCTGTTAGTTTCTGTAAGGCGCTAGCGAGTGCGTTTATGTCAGTGTCATTAAGTTCATCTGCAGGGCCGTAATAACTAAAGGCTCTAAAGTAATAAAGTAGCTTGTCGATGGTTTGAATATTTTGCTGACTTGCTAATGCCGCAGTTGCTTGTTGAAAGTCATTGATTGTGAGTAATGAGCTTTCAGGGCTAAATAACTGACTTTCAGAGGCTGAAGTAATCTGTTTGATAACTTGAGGATTGATTACGGGCTGCTCAACTGTGGCGCATCCAGATATCGAACCTAGTAGACTGACTATAATAGTAATAGCGAGCTTTGAGGCTGTATTCATTTTTATCCCTTTAGATTTATTTTTTATATTATTGAATACAATATATCATCGCTTTTTACGAAATTCTAACACTGGAATATAAAACTTAAGCGATTCCTTGGTAGAATAGCGCCATATAGATGAATTGAGATAATCATGGCTAAAATCGATCAACAACTGTTTACAACGCACGAGCACGCTCTTGAGAAAGAGTTTGAGCTTTGCCCTAAATGTGGCTGCGAGTTGTCGCTGAAACACAGTAAACACGGTGGGTTTATAGGCTGTAATAATTACCCTAGTTGTGATTACACCAGACCTTTGGTGCAACACGAATCGATTGAAACACAAGTCATTCAAGGTTCAGTTTGCCCAGACTGTGGTAGTGAATTGGCGGTTAAGTCTGGTCGTTTTGGAATATTTATAGGCTGTACTAATTATCCAGCCTGTAGTCATATTGAAAAACATGACCAAGCAGATGCAGAAGACGAGATAGCTTGCCCTAAATGTAAATCAGGTCATATTGAGCATAGAACCAGCCGTTTTGGTAAGTCGTTTTATGCTTGTAGCGGTTATCCTAAGTGTAAATTTCTAGTCAATTACCCTCCGGTTGCTGAACCTTGCCCAGACTGTGGTTTTGGTATTTTGGTTGAGCGTAAAGGAGCGGCAGGTATGCGTTTGGAGTGTCCTGAAAAGGCTTGTAAATACAAACGCGCAGTTTAAATCACCATATTAACTTTCACTAATGCCACTTTTGAGTAATCATGGCGGCATATATTTTATGGCCTAGTACAAGGTGAAGAGAGATAAATGTTAGAAGTATTGCCTGCTGACGTTGCTGAGCTTGTTATACAAGGTGGCGTTATCGCTTATCCAACTGAGGCTGTATTTGGCTTAGGTTGCGATCCTGATAATAATGATGCCATTGAACAACTATTACAGATCAAACAGAGACCTTGGCAAAAAGGCCTAATTCTCGTGGCTGGTGAGTATCAACAGTTAAAGCCATATATTGATGAGTCTCAATTAACGGCTGAGCAGTTGCAATTCGCCAAGAGCAAATGGCCAGGACCTTATACTTTTATTATGCCGATTAAGCCTGGGTTATCTAAATTGCTAAGCGGTAGCTTTGACTCTATTGCTGTGCGTGTTACAGCACATGAAGGAGTTAAAGCGCTATGTGCTGCAATCAATAAACCTATAGTGTCAACCAGTGCAAATTTATCAGGGCAAGAGCCTGCACTATCAGCTGCAAGCATCAAACAACAGTTTGACGGCATTATTGCTGGGTTAGTTAAAGGCGAATTAGGCATTCAAGCCTCACCATCAACGATTATTGATGCCAAAACAGGCACCATTTTAAGACAAGGTTAATTAGCCTCTATAAAAAGGAATAATATGAGCATCCCAGATCCGGCAGTAGTAAAAGCTTTCTTACTCGATCTTCAAAATCGTATTTGTAATGGATTAGCAGCGTTAGATGGCGTTGCAACATTTGCTGAAGATTCCTGGAAGCGTGAAGAGGGGGGGGGCGGGCAAAGCCGAGTATTAACCGGTGGTGCAGTATTTGAACAAGCTGGAGTGAATTTTTCCCATGTCATGGGGGCATCTATGCCTGCATCGGCAACGGCGCATCGCCCTGAGCTAGCTGGCCGTAGTTTTGAAGCTATGGGAGTCTCGCTAGTTATTCATCCCAATAATCCACATATTCCAACGACTCATGCCAATGTACGCTTTTTTATTGCCAGTAAAGAAGGTGCGGATCCTGTGTGGTGGTTTGGTGGTGGCTTCGACTTAACGCCTTATTACCCTTATTTAGAAGATGTAGTGGACTGGCACCAAAGTGCTAAGTCTTTGTGTGAACCTTTTGGTGAAGAGGTTTACCCTAAATATAAGCAGTGGTGTGATGAATATTTCTGGTTGCCACACCGTAATGAAACTCGCGGTGTAGGTGGCTTGTTCTTTGATGACCTTAATAAGCAAGGGTTTGAGCAGAGTTTTGCCTTTATGCAAGCAGTAGGTAATGGCTTCCTCACAGCGTATGCTCCTATTGTTGAGCGCCGAAAAGATACCGAATATGGTGAGCATGAACGTCAGTTTCAGCTATACCGTCGTGGTCGCTACGTTGAATTTAACCTGGTTTATGATCGTGGCACGCTATTTGGCTTGCAAACTGGTGGCCGCACAGAGTCGATATTAATGTCGATGCCGCCACTTGTTCGCTGGGAATATGCTTATACGCCAGAAGTGGGTAGTCCAGAGTCATTATTGTATAGTGACTTCCTTAAACCAAGAGATTGGTTAAGCCTATAATTCTATGCGTCAATCTAGGTGCGCAGGGAATATGCTTACATGCCAGAAGCGGGTAATCCTGAGGCACAACTCTATAGTGATTACCTTAAGCCTAGAGATTGGCTTAGTCTCTAAGCGAGCATAACCCTACGATAGAAACCAATGATACTAGGGTGTTATTGGTTTCGCATATGATCAGCAAGTGTTGATATCGCACTATATATCGCTTGCTGATGCTGCTGTTCTTTCACTTCTATCTCTATCGCAGCTTTCATACATACTAACCATTGATCTCGCATAGTCTCATCGACTTTAAACGGCATGTGTCTGGCACGTAGTGCTGGATGTCCATGTTTTTGCTGATACAATTGTGGCCCACCAAGCCAACCGCTTAGAAATTCAAATAGCTTTTGTTCTGACTCTTCAATTGGCGCTCTATGAATTGCGAGTAATTCTTGAGTAGCTGGGTTGCTTTGCATCTGAGCATAAAACTGATGAGCAATCGCGCGAATAACCTGTTCACCACCGATACGGTCATAGGCATTAGATTGGTTTGGGTCTCTGTCTTGAGATGTACCTTGATGACTGTCAGGCTTACCAATGATCTTTTTTAACCAGTTCATTTAATTGCTCTACTTCTACTAATGGTTTTATTTTTATAAAAGCTATAGTCAGTTTAACGAGTAACGGGTTTACTCTGCAAACTGTTGCCAGAATATCAAAGCTGAAAATAACTCCAATAGAAGCGATTGCCTAGCTGAGGATCCGAGTTACACTGTTATTTTTCATGGCAAAGAGAAATAGGTATGACTCAACGATACGCAGTATTTGGCAACCCAATTAGCCATAGTAAGTCCCCTAAAATACATACTATGTTTGCTAAAGAGACGACTCAGTCACTTACTTATGAGGCGATTCTTGCTCCTATCGATGAATTTCAGCAGAGCTTTAATGCCTTTACTGCAGCAAACGGTCGTGGCGCTAACGTTACAGTGCCATTTAAAGAGCAAGCATTTGCCTTGTGTGATGAACTCAGCGAGCAGGCAAAGCTTGCTGGTGCTGTGAATACTTTATCTGTAATGGCCGATGGAAAAATTCGTGGTGATAATACCGATGGCTTAGGTTTAGTTGCGGATCTCGAAAGAAACTTAGGCAGTCTTACTGGGCTTAATGTTCTTCTTGTTGGAGCTGGTGGCGCCGCAAGAGGTAGTGTGCTGCCATTAATTCAGGCAGGAATTGCCAAGCTTACTATCGTTAACCGCACACAAGCTAAGGCTGAAACACTCGCTGCACTTTTTTCCAGTTATGGCGAAGTAGAGGCTTTACCGATAAGTCATACGGGCAAAAACTATGATGTGATCATTAATTCAACCTCATCAAGCTTAAGTGGTGAGGTGCCTAATATCAGTCGCGATACGATTACGCCACAAACTGTTTGCTACGATATGATGTATGGCAAGCAGCCAACAGCATTCAATGTGTGGGCTAAAGCGCTGGGGGCTAAACATACCATCGATGGCTTAGGTATGTTGGTAGGGCAAGCGGCAGAAAGCTTTAATATTTGGCGCAGAATAAAGCCAAGTGTTGAGCCTGTATTAATTCAGCTACGAGCTGAACTGTAATTTGAGATAAGTTTGAGAGAAAAATGAATCAAAGTATTTTATTCCCCGATCTTCAAGACTGGGACTCGGGAAGCCAGGTTGTGGTATTTCCAGCACAGGTACAAGGGGCCAACGTTGAGTGTCGCATTAGTCTGCAAAGATTAGCCTTATTTTCATCAGAAGCACTGACGGCGGAAATCTGTGATATTGAAGCTAAAGCGTTAGCTGTATTTGATGAATACCGCTTTGATATAGAAGAAGAGGTTGAAATGCTCATCGAACAGGAGTCATTCGACGAGCAAGGAAGAGTCGTACTTATCTAAGTCGATAGTAGAAGCCGCTAATTAGCCTTCTTGCAAATATTCATTCTTGAGTCTGACGTAGTTGTCAGCTGATTGGGGCAAGAAAGCGAGTTCAGCATCTGTTAGCGGCCTTGCTTGTTTGGCTGGGCTGCCGACATAAAGAAAACCACTCTTAAGAATCTTACCTGGTGGGACTAAAGACCCCGCGCCTAAAATTACATCATCTTCTAATACCGCGCCATCAAGAATGATTGCGCCCATACCTACTAGAATACGATTGCCGACTTGGCAGCCATGCAGCATAGCTTTATGACCAATGGTGACGTCATCACCAATAATCAATGGATGACCTGCAGGTAAAGATGGGGATTTTCGAGTCACATGTAAAACAGTGCCGTCTTGGATATTAGAACGTTTACCTATGTAGATATGGTTTACATCTCCACGTGCTGCAACTAAAGGCCAAACACTGGCATCTTCATCAAGGGTGATGTCACCGACTAATACTGCAGCCTCATCGATATAAACACCTTCTTTAAGTGTCGGTACGGCACCTTTATAAGATCGTAGTGAGCTATTGTTTCTAGAGTTTGACATCTAAAAGTCCTAATTATGGTGTTTTTAGCATTATAAAGCCTAAAAAGTGGCTAGTCAGTGGGTTTTGTGAGCAAACGATTATAAAAGTTCGATTTTGTTCATTATTGCTCTTGCGCTTTAATCTCACATCCCTATAATGCGCATCCACTGACACGGCACAGCAGGCCAACTACCTAGGTAGCAAGGGACTTGCAGCAGTGTTAGAGGTTCGAGAATCGAAAGAGATTTGAACCAGGTGACAATCGCTTTAAGAGCTTCTAATGGTGTGACTTGAACAAAGAATCATCGCTT
>NZ_JBFRNX010000018.1:0-41645 GCF_041471165.1 Shewanella sp. 10N.261.52.F9 | reverse complement strand
ATTCTTTTATAGCAGAATCAAAA
The DNA here is from genome assembly GCF_041471165.1 of Shewanella sp. 10N.261.52.F9. Lineage (NCBI taxonomy): Bacteria > Pseudomonadati > Pseudomonadota > Gammaproteobacteria > Alteromonadales > Shewanellaceae > Shewanella > Shewanella sp. 10N.261.52.F9. Next base: position 41,622 of record NZ_JBFRNX010000018.1, on the reverse strand, counting down.
CAGTTATTAGCGTCAACATGGACGCGGGATGGAGCAGTTTGGTAGCTCGTCGGGCTCATAACCCGAAGGTCGTTGGTTCAAATCCAGCTCCCGCAACCAATTCTTTTACTAAAAAAATGGCGTGATATGTAGGCCAGCGAAAGCTGGTTTTTTTGTACCTAAAATGTGCTGATTTTCATCGGTTCAAGGCTAGGGTGTAGCAGTTTGCTAGTTCGTCGGGCTCAACTCTTTATTAAAGCTAAGTCGAAGGTCGTTGCTAAGCTCTTGTAAAAAGTAATCCAGCTCCCGCAACCAATTCTTATTTAAAGAATGACGTGATACATAGGCCAGCGAAAGCTGGTTTTTTTGTGCCTGCTATTTATGCTGTCTATATCTCTTTCATGAGATTTAGCTATATGGCAATAATAATCGAATGCGATTTATAAAATAGGGTAGGTAGTTGGAGTCAACATTGAAGGTCGTTGTATTTTTTCAACAACTTTAATCTAGTCTAATATCGGTGTTACGTCTCTACGCTCTCTAGTGCCTAACGTAGAAATAGTCGATATTCGATCGAAGGGCTAACTAACGTTAATTCTTGTGGTTAATGAAATGCTATTTGAATTTGAAACCGAAATTGATATTACAAATAGCCAAGGTTTAACCTTGGCTATTATTTCAACTCTAATTAGTTGTGCATTTTTGTGATTGTTGTTGCTAGCTCGTCGTAGTTTTTATGACAACTGCCACAGCTATCTTTTGCTACGTTCCAAGGTTGAACATATTGCCGATCTTCAGAAAAATTCTCTGGGCTATCTGAAGCATAATCAAGATTAATCTTAAAGAAGTGGTTACTCTTCGGCATGTGGCATGTTTCGCATTTTGCTGCCAATTCATGAATCTTCAGATCCGGTACGAAAGTTTTATTACCATGGCAGTCAGTACAGGTTTTTATCATTGCATCTTCGTGGCCAGGTTGGTCTTCATTTGCTTTAGAACGATGTGGGTTATGACAAGTATGACATGCCATTTCACGCTTCTTGCCTATAGCAACACCAGTATTAGCATCAAGGCCAATGAGCTGATCTCCTGCTAGACGGCCACCGTCAAAATACGGGATGGAACGGCCTCCAATTGTATCACCACCAAAATCTTGGTTATGTTCACTAACAAAACCTGGATAGTGGCGATTGCTTTTCTTTGAATGGCATTCTGAACAAGTTATAGCAAGTCCGTAACCCATATCATCTTTTATGAGATCTGAACGAAGTCGGCCTTTAGCCACCCGAGATATGTCATCTGGTGAACGTGTTTTAATGTGGATACTTCCCGCGCCATGGCAGGCTTCACATTGAATCCCTGCTTGATTATACGTACCGGCAAATCCTTTCAAGTCATCTTGACGGTGCGGATTTAGCTCTGAGTCAGCTGTAAAATCTTTCCAACCCGTAGAATGGCAAAGACCACAGTCAAACTGTTGTGAATCTGGCGCTGCATCGGGCTTATACCCTTGAATATGATTAATGGTGATATCATCCCCGTTTTGTGGGATGGATACGGCAACACCTTTACCTGACAAAATAAAACCGTCTTTATCTAAGAAGTTCGCCCAAGTATCGTATCCGCCAATAACATAGCTAATATCATCCCAGCTATTTGGTGTACCAAGGCTATTTGTAGCGCCGTACATAAGTTGAACTACGCTGTCGATATTACTAAATGGATATTCAGGAGCCTTTCCATCAACAATTTTGTTTAATTTAAAGTTATGACCAGTTTCAAAAAACGTCGATTTATCACTATGACAACTTACGCAAGTTTGGGAGCCAACAAAATCTGCAGTGGCGAATTGCGGATCAACTACGGTCACAGTGAGTTCTGTACTTGCTTTGGAACCATGTGGATCAGCAGCTGTATATTGAATAATGCTGGTTCCTACTTCTACAGGCGTAAATTGAATCGCATTGCCATGGATCGATGCAGTACCAGTCCCTTCAATTATGCTCATATCAGTAAGAGCTAGCGGTTCGCCTTCTGGATCAGAATCATTGGCTAACACATCTATACGTTCATGGGTCCCCAAATAAACGGTTGCGAAATCTGGCATCGCGACAGGCGGTTTGTTCTCTGGTATTGGAGGCGTCGATGTATCGTCACTGCCACAACCCGTTGACGCTACTGTTATCAGTAACGCTAAGCTCCCTAGTTTGAAGATTTTCATATCATCACTCTCTTTATCCATCGCAACTCTTTGGAGGCGACTAATTATGCCTTCGATGATTATCTTGAGCGCCAAAACGCTGCGAATAACCTCATTCGGCTGCTACACCTTAAGTATCTTTCCAGAAAGATACTAGATAGATTAAATCTTTCTAGCAAGGTATATTGGTTAATGAATTTATATAATTAGAGGTAGATCAGATGAGTAAGGGTATGGAAGACATTTTAAGGCTAAATCAAGCTAATTGGCCTGAATGTGCAGCAACATCATTTCCAGCCTTATTGCGTCTCACGCAGGTGAATAATATTTTTATTCAAATTATCAAAGACTGCGTCGAGTCTTATGATCTACAAAGTGCTGATTTTAATCTGTTGTCTTGCTTGCGACGTAATCCAGAACCTTATGTTTTGTCACCTACCGAGCTTTATCAAAGTATGTTATTTAGCTCCGGTGGTTTAACTAAGGTGCTAAATCGATTACAAACAATGGAATTAATTGAAAGGTTGGATAACCCCGAAGATAAGAGAAGCAAACTGGTTAAATTATCGAGTAAAGGTAAAACTTTAGTAGAAGAGATCATGCCAGTATTACATAAACATGAAAAACGTATGCTTGAGACTATTACGCCTGAAGAATTAGAGCTCTTAGATCAACTAATGCAGCGGATCAGTTCAAGCATGGACAGAGGGGGGCAAAGCTTTCTGCGCTGTATTCGATTTTCTGGAACAGACTAGTTGTACGACCCTATGTGTTATAACGCAACAAACACTAGAAAATTGAAAGGCTAACTCGATAATTGAGTTAGCCTTTTTCTTTTACGTTGTATTACAGAGCTTAAATAGCTGAGTGGATTACACCTTGTTTTTGAATGTATCGTAAGCGTGCTGCAAACATGATAGCCGCGGCAGTTAAGCCTGCAATCAAACCTATCCAGAAACCTTGTGCACCCATGTGCGGCACAATAATATCAGTACGCGCCAAGGTATAACCTAATGTCATACCTACGCCCCAATATGAAACAAGCGTAATGTAGAAAGCGCTACGGGTATCTTTGTAACCACGCAAGGCACCGGCTGTCACAACTTGTATTGAATCTGATAATTGATAGATAGCAGCAAAGAACATCAAGCTACCAGCCAAGGTTATTACGTCTGGATTGTCGTTATATAACAGTGCAATTTCGTTTCTAAATAAAATTGTAATGACAGCTGTACAAGCTGCTAAAGAGAACGAAATGATCAGTGCAAGTTTAGTCACTAACGCCGCTATTTCTGGCTTATCTTGTCCTAAGTAATAGCCGACACGAATGGAAACGGCGATACCAAGCGATAGCGGTAACATAAATACAATAGACGAAAAGTTGAGTGCGATCTGGTGCCCTGCAACAACTGTAGCGCCTAAAGGAGCCAATAGTAGTGCAATGATTGCAAATAAACTCACTTCAAAAAATAGCGCCATTGCTATAGGGAAGCCATGTTTTGTCATATCAAACATAACTTTTGCATCTGGTAAGTGAAAAGATTTGAAAGGTGCCAGTTCTTTAAACTTTTTATGCAACTGCATGTAAATAACCATAGCGATAAACATCGCCCAGAACACTAACGCGGTCGCAACACCACAGCCTGCACCACCCATAGCTGGCATACCAAAGTGGCCATAAATGAAGATATAGTTAGCAGGGATATTGACTGCCAAGCCAACAAAACCAATCACCATAGTAGGTAATGTATAGGAAATACCTTCGCTACAACCTCTAAGCACTTGGTAAAGTACAAACGCAGGCACGCCCCACATAAATCCATTCAAATAACCTACGCCGAGACGAGCCATTTCAGGCTCAAGATCCATCATGGTAAAAATATTCTCAGCAAATGAGAGGATCAGCATCACTACAACGCTACCAATTATGGCAATATAGCCAGCTTGAAAGGCTAATGGCTGAATCGCTTTTTGGTTATCTGCACCATGATGATGTGCAAACACTGGAGTAAAGGCCATTAATAAGCCTTGAACAAATAATAGTGCAGGTAGCCAAAGACTTGCACTGATCGCAACTGCGGCCATATCGACAGCGCTTACACGACCCGCCATTACGGTATCGATAAAGCCCATCATTGTTTGGGTTACTTGGGCAATGAGCACAGGTAATGCTAATTGGACTAAGCGTTTGGCTTGAAAGCCAGAATGGTTCATGGGTACAGCCCTTAATTTTTATAACGAGAGAGAATTATGTTTACAGGTATAGTTCAAGCAACGTGTGAAGTGTTGGCGATAGATAAGAAATCAGGCTTAAATACGCTACAAATCGCAATTGGGCCGGATTTGCGCGAGGGACTTTCACTAGGGGCAAGTGTCGCAAATAACGGTGTATGTTTAACAGTTACAAGAATAGATGATGATAGGGTGTTTTTTGATGTAATGGAAGAGACCCTTAAGCTAACTAACCTATCAAAACTGAGAGTTGGATCACAGGTTAACATAGAGCGCTCATTAACCTTTGGTAGTGAGATAGGTGGGCACATTTTATCGGGTCATGTTCACACTCAAGCTGAGGTCGATTTTGTTAGTCAAACTGCTGAGCATTATGATATTCGTTTGAAGGTCGAACCTAAATGGATGAATTACATTCTGTATAAAGGCTTTGTTGGTGTGAATGGTTGCAGTTTAACTGTAGGAGAGGTGACTGAAGACACTTTTATGTTGCACTTAATTCCTGAAACCTTAAAGCTAACAAATCTTGATGGCTATGCTGCAGGAGATAACATCAATATTGAAATCGATAGTCAAACTCAGGCTATTGTCGACACGGTTGAGCGGGTTCTAGCAAAGCGTTTTGCTAGCTAAGTTTGAGCCACACAATATTAGATGTTGACTGTAGCTTACCGTGCACTAAAAAAATCGTTAGAGCAGTAGTCTTTTTAATAGATCTGCTCGTCATCTGAATCGATAAAAAACTCAATTTTATGCTGCGCCTCGTCCATATGTAGGCGCATATGAATAGGGTTACAGCAAACTCTGCAATCTTCGTAATAGTCCTGATCACCACAGGTCGCATCAATATTAATATGTTGATGGTGCCCACAATGCGGGCAGCTAATCGTCTTGTTAATAAACCGCATGGTTACGCTCCCATAAAACCAACAGCGCTTCGTCCTCCATCTACTGCAATAACTTGTCCTGAGATATAAGGTGCGCTGACTAAGTGAGATATTAGCTTGGCAATATCGTCTGCTTGTCCAAGCTTAGCTAAAGGAATCGCACTTAAAACGGCTTGTTGTGACTTCATATTAGATTGCTCTGGCCACAGAATAGCCCCAGGTGACACACCATTTACCCGTACATTTGGTGCGAGCTCTTGAGCTAATGACATTGTTGCCATTTCGAGTGCTGCTTTCGATATAGAGTATAGTCCATGATCTTTAAGTGGGCGTTTGCCATGTATGTCCAACAGGTTAATGATGCATCCCTTATTTTTACCCAGTAGGGCACTAAGTTTTTCTGCGAGTAGATAAGGAGTAAGTAGATTGGTTGCAAGTAACTGCTGAGCTTGAGCAAAGGAAGCGCTACCAACAGGAGTAGGGTAAAAACTTGAGGCATTGTTAATTAATACTTCTAGGTTGATAGCATGTTCGTTTATTTGCTTTGATAATTGTTCTATAGCGTTACTATTAGCAAGGTCTGCTTGGATCATGATTGCTGAATTAGCGCGTTTGGTGTTTAGTTTGCTACGCAATGCCTGCGCCTCTTCAAAAGATTTACCATAGTGGATAACGATATTGTAACCATCGTCATGTAGCTGAGTTGCTATAGCTAGACCAATACGCTTTGCTGCACCTGTAACTAATGCCCAATTTCCCATTATTTATCCTTAATATAGTGTTCTGCTATTTGTTGCTCGAAGAATTGGTTCTTATAGAAAATCAGATAGTAAGCGAATTACAGTTCATGCTCCACCTATAGCTGAGATAGGCACTTACAGAGAAGAGTTAACCTAGCGACAAAAATCAAGGCAGACATTCATAATGTTGTAGAGCTCACAGACTTCTTCTGTCGTCATGCTAATTCAACACGATAATTACTCAGCTCTTCTCATATATAAACGATTGTTTAATATGCAGTTGTGGGCATTGATGCGTAGCTTAAGTTAGACTAGAAACTTATTAAATTGAAAACTTGCATCGCAAGGCCGCTATCACTTAGAATTAGCCGCTTGCGCGCTGGATACCGCAGGCTACAGTAAGGTCTAGTCCCAGTGGCGTAAACCACACTTAATTTTAAAGCCAAGTGGCCCTACGTGGGGGTCACCACTGGAAAAGGAAATATCATGCCTGTTATTACACTTCCTGACGGAAGCAAACGCGAGTTTGCTCACTCTGTTTCTACTTTAGATGTTGCTGCCGACATTGGTCCTGGTCTTGCTAAAGCGTGTATCGCTGGTCGCGTGAACGGTGAACTAAAAGACGCATGTGATTTGATTGAAACTGATTCTGATCTTTCAATCATCACAGCTAAAGATGAAGAGGGTGTTGAAATTCTTCGTCACTCTTGTGCTCATTTGCTAGGTCATGCGATCAAGCAATTGTTCCCTGAAACCAAAATGGCTATTGGCCCAGTTATCGATAATGGTTTCTACTATGACATCGACTTAGACCATAAGTTGACTCAGGAAGATATCGATGCGCTAGAAAAGCGTATGGCTGAACTTGCTAAAACTAACTATGCGGTTGATAAGCGCGTTGTTAGCTGGCAAGAAGCGCGTGATACATTTGAATCTCGCGGTGAAGTTTACAAAATGGCGATTTTGGATGAGAACATTCCAAAAGACTCTACGCCAGCACTGTATCACCATGAAGAATACATCGACATGTGTCGTGGCCCGCACGTACCAAACATGAAGTTCTGTCAGAACTTTAAGTTGATGAGTGTGGCTGGTGCATACTGGCGCGGTAACTCAGATAACAAGATGTTGCAACGTGTATACGGCACAGCTTGGGCTGATAAGAAAGCCCTTAAAGTGCACCTTAACCGTCTTGAAGAAGCGGCGAAGCGTGACCACCGTAAAATTGGTAAGCAGTTAGACCTTTACCATATGCAAGAAGAAGCACCGGGTATGGTGTTCTGGCATAACGATGGTTGGAGCCTGTTCCTAGAGCTTGAGAAGTTTATTCGTCAAAAGCTAGGTCAGTACACTTACCAAGAAGTAAAAGGCCCATTAATGATGGACCGTGTACTTTGGGAACGCAGTGGTCACTGGGACAAGTATTCAGAAGCGATGTTTACTACTAGCTCTGAAAACCGCGAATATGCAGTTAAGCCAATGAACTGTCCTGGTCACGTACAGATCTTCAACCAAGGTCTTAAGTCATACCGTGACTTGCCATTGCGTATGGCTGAGTTTGGTTGTTGTCACCGTAACGAACCATCAGGTTCATTACACGGCCTAATGCGTGTACGTGGTTTCACTCAAGATGATGCGCATATCTTCTGTACTGAAGAACAAGTTCAGCAAGAAGTAAGTGCATGTATCAAGATGGTTTACGATACATACGAAACATTCGGCTTTAGCAATATCGTTGTTAAGCTTTCTACACGTCCTGAAAAGCGTATCGGCGATGACGATATGTGGGATCGCGCAGAGGAAGCTCTTAAGCAAGCATTGACTGCTAACGATATTGAATTTGAAATTTTACCGGGCGAGGGCGCATTTTATGGTCCTAAGATTGAATTTACATTGCACGATTGTCTAGACAGAGCGTGGCAATGTGGTACAGTGCAGCTCGATTACGCGTTACCTGGTCGTTTAGGTGCAACTTACGTTGCTGAAGATAACAGTCGTCAAACACCTGTTATGATCCACCGAGCGATTTTAGGTTCGTTAGAGCGCTTCTTGGGTATTCTAATTGAGGAGTACGCAGGCAAATTCCCTGCTTGGTTGTCACCAGTTCAAGTTGTTGTAATGAATATTACCGACAAACAGTCGGATTATGTCGATAATGTCGTCAATATATTCAAAGAACATGGAATTCGTGCAACTAAAGACTTGAGGAATGAGAAGATAGGCTTTAAAATACGCGAACATACCTTAAGGCGTGTGCCTTATCTGTTGGTCGTAGGTGATCAAGAGATGGAAAATAAGGAAGTAGCGGTGCGTACCCGTGAAGGCGTTGACTTAGGTAAAATGCAAATCGAAGAATTTGCTACTAAGCTCAAGAACCAGATTTCGCTCCGTAGTCTCAATTTGTTGGAGGATTAGGTCATAAAGATCAAAAAAACAGCAGGGCGCCAGGCGGCCCCGAACAGAATCAACGAGCTCATCGTTGGTGTATCTGAAGTCCGTCTAAACGGTTTAGATGGTGAGCAGTTAGGCATCTTAACTATTAAAGAAGCACAAGAAGTTGCTGATGAAGCCGGTGTGGATTTAGTAGAAATTAGCCCTAATGCTGAGCCGCCAGTTTGTCGTGTTATGGACTACGGTAAGTTCCTTTTTGACAAAGCAAAAGCTCAAAAAGAACAAAAGAAGAAGCAGAAAATTGTACAGGTGAAGGAAATTAAATTCCGTCCCGGTACAGACGAAAACGACTACCAGGTAAAACTACGCAACCTGACTCGTTTTCTAGAAGACGGCGACAAAGCGAAAGTAACGCTGCGTTTCCGTGGTCGTGAGATGGCTCACCAAAGTTTAGGTATGGATCTTTTGAACCGTATCAAAGCTGATTTGGAAGTCATAGCAGTAGTGGAGTCTTTCCCGAAAATGGAAGGTCGCCAAGCTGTTATGGTTCTTGCGCCGAAAAAGAAATAGTAAGGCAACCTTAAAAGTAGTAGGGGCCTCTTGAGGTTTCCTACTCGCCTTGCGTTTTATTAATTGTCCCAATGCGGAGTTTTAGCAATGCCTAAAATGAAAACAGACAAGGGTGTACAAAAGCGTTTTAAGAAAACCGCTAACGGTTTTAAGCGCAAGCAAGCCCATTTACGTCATATTTTGACCAAGAAGAGCACTAAGCGTAAACGTCACTTACGTGCAAAATGTCAAGTAGCTAAGTCTGATGTGCCAGCAATCGCACGTCAACTACCATACGCTTAATTAAAGGAGCAATGAACAATGCCTAGAGTTAAGCGTGGTGTAACCGCTCGTGCTCGTCACAAGAAAGTACTTAAATTAGCTAAAGGTTATTATGGCGCTCGTAGCCGTACTTACCGTGTTGCTGTTCAAGCAGTAACTAAAGCTGGTCAATATGCTTACCGTGACCGTCGTCAGAAGAAACGTCAATTCCGTCAACTATGGATTGCACGTATCAATGCGGCATCTCGTCAAAATGGTCTGTCTTACAGCCGTTTCATTAATGGTTTGAAAAAAGCATCAATCGAAATCGACCGTAAGATCCTGGCTGACATCGCTGTTTTCGATAAAGTTGTATTTGCAACTTTAGTTGAAAAAGCAAAAGACGCTTTAGCTAAGTAATTAGTTTAGAATCTTTCGAAAAGGGAGCCTTAGGGCTCCCTTTTTTTATATCTATAATTCGGCGTTATGTCGTTTAAGAGTATGGGTTGATGGGGCACAATGCAGCTGTTTTGTCGCTGTGCCGAGCAAACCTTGTTGTACGCTTTAACCTTTTATACTGATTAATTAGAGGGCTTTAGCAATCTTAAGGTACGTGGCGAACTGGGCTTACAAATGGGAGGTTGATAAATTGATTTCGTTATCAAAATTGTTCATTTATGCAATTTTAGCCAATAAAAAAGCCAACTATTTCAGTTGGCTTTTTCAATTATAGCTTTAAGGATTACTGCGCGTCTAAGAAGCGCTCTGCATCTAATGCAGCCATACAACCAGTGCCAGCAGAAGTAATTGCTTGACGGTAATGTTGGTCCATTACGTCACCTGCGGCGAATACGCCTTTAATGCTAGTTTGAGTCGCATTGCCATTTAGGCCGCTTTCTACTTTGATGTAACCATTGTTCATTTCAAGTTGGCCTTCAAACATAGAAGTGTTTGGCTTATGACCAATAGCAACGAAAACACCAGCAACTTCTAGGTCGTTAATTGCACCATCTTTGGTGCTCTTCATCTTAAGACCTGTAACACCCATTTGGTCGCCAACAACTTCATCAAGCGTGTTGTCTAAGTGAAGCACGATATTACCGTTCTCAACTTTATCCATTAGGCGCTTAGTTAAGATCTTTTCACTGCGGAAGCTATCACGACGGTGAATAAGGTGAACTTCAGATGCGATGTTACTTAGGTAAAGAGCTTCTTCAACAGCAGTGTTTCCACCACCGATCACGGCAACTTTCTGGTTACGATAGAAGAAACCGTCACAGGTTGCACATGCGGATACACCGCGACCTTTAAATGCCTCTTCTGATTCAAGGCCAAGGTACATAGCTGAAGCACCTGTAGAGATGATTAGCGAATCACAAGTGAATTCGCCATTGTCGCCTTTAAGCTGGAAAGGGCGCACATTAAGGTTCACTTCGTTGATGTGATCAAAAATGATTTCAGTTTCAAACTTTTCAGCGTGCTTTTGCATGCGTTCCATTAGTGCAGGACCTGTCAGGTCTTCAGCATCACCAGGCCAGTTTTCAACTTCAGTGGTTGTTGTTAGCTGGCCACCTTGCTGCATACCTGTGATCAAAACTGGCTTTAAATTTGCGCGAGCAGCGTAAACTGCTGCTGTGTAGCCTGCCGGGCCAGAGCCCAGAATAAGTAGTTCACAATGTCTAGCTTGGGTCATTAGTTTCTCCGTTCCTTAACGAATGCGGTACAGCAAGGGGAATTGCTTCCCTCTTGTTTTTACGAATTGCTGCGATTGTATGGAATTTCCGGAGGCTGGTAAAGCTCTGTCTTAGTGTTTAACCTTGCAGGAAGTTAGCTTATGTAGTGATATTTGACGGTTTTTGTTGGGTTTAAGCTGCTCCTTATCACATTTTGGTTTATTCTATACCGCAAAGAAAGACAGTTGGCTTGTTTGCAGTGTCAAACTTACAGAGTCATAACCTAAAGCTAAAAGAAAAAGGAAGTGTTATGCGCATTACCGCGAATTTTGATAGTGGCAATATTGAAGTTATCAATCTAGATAACAAAGATGATGTTCAGTTAGCGATCCGTCCTGATGAAGGTGGTGAGTTTTTTCAATGGTTTAACTTCAAATTAGAAGGGGTTGTGGGTAACCAATATACGCTTAACATCGTAAACGCGGATAAAGCTTCGTACACTAAAGGCTGGGAAGATTATCAAGCGGTTGCCACTTACGATAGACAAAACTGGTTCCGCTTACCGACAGAATATGTTGACGGCAAGCTTTCAATCCAAGTTGAGCTAGATTGTGATGCGATTCAAATTGCCTATTTCGCGCCTTATAGCTACGAACGTCACCAAGATTTGCTCGCTGCCGTGCAAGTACACCCACAAGTTAGCCTAGAACATTTAGGTTTAACTTTAGACGGTCGTGATATGACCTTGGTTAAAATCGGTGATGGCGATGAAGATAAAGCCAACATCTGGATCACTGCGCGTCAACATCCGGGTGAGACAATGGCTGAATGGTTAGTCGAAGGTTTGATGAATAACCTATTAGACAGTGACTGCCCAACGGCGAAAGCATTGTTGGATAAAGCTAACTTCTATATCGTTCCAAACATGAACCCAGACGGCAGTGCCCGGGGGCATTTGCGTACAAACGCTGTGGGTACAAACCTTAACCGCGAATGGAAAACGCCTTCTTTAGAGAAGAGCCCCGAAGTTCTGTACGTAGTTAATAAGATGAAAGAAACGGGCGTCGATTTGTTTTACGATGTACACGGTGATGAAGGCCTGCCATATGTGTTCCTTGCAGGCTGTGAAGGCGTACCAGCCTTTACTAAAGAAGATGCTGCGCGCCAACAAGCGTTTGTTGATGCTCTACTGATGGCGAGCCCAGATTTCCAAGATAAGTTTGGTTACGATAAAGACGAGCCTGATCAGGCAAACCTAACAGTCGCTTCTAACTGGGTTGCTCATACATTTGGATGCCTTTCAAATACCCTTGAAATGCCATTTAAAGACAATGCCAATATGCCAGATCTAATGGCGGGTTGGTCACCTGAGCGTTGTATTTATCTAGGTGAAGCTTCATTGATTGCAATGAATGCTGTCGTTGATAAACTTAAATAAGTATTTGGGATAAGCTAAGAGGTAGCCAATGGCATTAGTTAATTGTCCTAGCTGTAATAAACGTATCTCAAGTATGGCCAAAGAGTGTAACCACTGTAAGGCAAGCATCTCTGCTGACAATGAAAGCCTAAAAGTGATCAGTCATATTAAGCGTTCTAATCAGTTAATGAATCAGAGTTTTTTAGCGTTGACCCTTTTTATTGGTGGCGTAGTGACTTGGTTTTGGGGCGGAGAGCCTGCAGAAGGAGCTCGTTCTTATGTTGCTGTAGGCGCATTTTCTCTAGGTTTTGTGGGCTACTTGATCACTCGTGTACAAATTGTGCTGCATAAACGGAAAAAAGTATGACCGATATAAATAAAGTTATCGATGAAATGCCTGATGAAGTCTATCAGCGTCTATTGAGTGGCGTAGAGCTTGGAAAGTGGGAAGATGGCACCTTGCTAACACCTGAGCAGCGCGCATCGACTCAACAGGTTGTTATGCTCTATCAAGCTAGACGATTACAACAAACCGACCACTTCACAATTAATAGCGATGGTAAAGTGAACGAGTTGTCGAAGTCTGAGCTTAAAAAACAGTTTAAAGGCGAGTCAATCGCAGAGTTCAGCCAAGACGAACTGTAATTTAGTCGTTTAATTGAGCCTTCTAATAAAAAAGCCCTAGAAATATAAAGGGCTTTTTTATTGTTCTTCATGCACTGATAATCAGGTTTAATCAGAGGTGAGTTCACCAGCAATTGAAGTTTTCATTGCTGTACGGATTTCTTCAGGGGACATATCGGTTGATAATAGATAATGCAGCTTTGTCAGCGCGGCTTCGGTCGTCATATCATAGCCGCTTATAACACCAGCTTCAGCTAATGCATTACCTGTTGCGTAACCATCCATATTCACGCGCCCCTGCATACATTGGGTTAAGTTAACTAATACTATGCCACGTTCATGTGCATCTTTTAGCGTTTTAAGCAATGCGGGCGTTTGCGGCGCATTACCAACGCCAAAAGTCAGGAGAATAAGTGCTTTCACCGGTTGCTGTAGTATATTGGCAAAAATCTCAGTATTGATCCCTGGATAAAGAGTCACGACACCAATTGGCTGTGGACTGATCTTAGCAACACTCAGCGAAATATTATTATCTATTACAGCGCGCTTTCCCGCATGCCAACGGATCTTAATCCCGGCTTCTAACAAAAGCGGAAAGTTCGGTGACGCAAAGGCGTTAAAGCCATCTGCGTGTGCTTTTGTTGTGCGGTTACCTCTAAATAGCTTGTTATTGAAAAACAAACATACTTCAGCCACAGGATAATTAGCTGCAATATATAACGCGTTTAAAAGATTGGTTTGACCGTCAGATCTAAGCTGCGCGAGCGGAATTTGTGAACCGGTTACTATGACTGGCTTTTGTAGGCCTTGAAGCATAAAAGACAGTGCTGAGGCTGTAAATGCCATAGTGTCAGTGCCGTGTAGAATAACGAAACCATCATATTTATCATAGTTTGCTTTAATATCATCCGCGATCATTTGCCAATCAGTTGGCTTCATATTCGATGAATCAATCAGTGGAGCATATTCACTAATTACAAAATCAGGCATTTCATCATGGTAAAACTCAGGCATTGCTTTTACGCAGCCAGTTAGAAAATCGGCAACAGGTGCAAAACCGTGTTCGGTTTTTTGCATTCCAATGGTGCCGCCCGTGTAGGCTACATAGATTGATCGTTTAGTCATTTGATTTTGTTTTTTAGTTTTAGATTAAATCACGGTGCAGGGATTATATACCTAAAGCCATGATAGATGCAGGGGATAACACGTAATAATCCTACATGAGGCGCACTAAAATTCTATTTTGATAAACAGCAGCGTTAAAATCTCTAGCGCTTACGTTATGGGTTTAAATTTAGATGTAGCAAATTTGCTATAAATAGCTGTAATTAAACGGATGTTTAGTTGTAATGGTTCTGAGTAATAAAAAGCCCTGCGATTGCAGGGCTTAGTCATTTTTTTAGTTGGGCACTAAATAGAATTTAATAATTGCAGGTATCGCAGTAAAGGTAGACCCCATTTGGATCATCAAAAGATTTAAACTCTTCAATTACGGTAGACCACTGACTGAGTATTGTTTCAAGCGTGCTAGATTCTGTCACACTAGCGGGTATGTAACTCGCTGCTGAAGCAAACATCTCTTGAACAAATTGTTCCTGTGGGCTGAGCTCCTTTTCTATGACTTCAGTGTCATATTGCTCCATCGATGCCATCTGGGCTGCTTTTGTCACTGCATCTTGGAGTTCTCCAAGATCGTCAACAAGTCCGAGTTCTAGAGCTTTACGACCCGTCCAAACGCGGCCTTGAGCTATGCTATCTACCTTTTCTAAGGTCATATCACGTTCAGTTGCGACTAGTGAAATAAAGTCATGGTAGCCACGCTCAATATGGCGTTGTATAACCGCTTCAATTTGAGGCGATAAACCTTTAGTGACAGAAAAGCCTGCCCATTCAGAAGTTCCTACACCATCAGTATGCACGCCTATACTCGCAAGTGAATCTTCAAAGGTTGTGATCATACCAAATATGCCAATAGAACCGGTTAAGGTAGTTGGTGTTGCATAGATATAATCAGCGCTTGCAGAAATCCAATATCCACCAGATGCAGCATAACTGCCCATACTCACAATTACTGGCTTGTTGGCTTCTTTTAAAGCTAACACTTCTTGTCTTATTTGCTCGGAAGCAAAGGCACTACCACCAGGGCTGTCAACGCGTAGTACAACGGCTTTTATTGAGTCGTCAAAGCGTGCTTTTCTGAGTAGTTGTGATGTGCTTTCACCGCCTATTTGGCCAGCAGGCTGTGAGCCATTTAAGATATTTCCTTTAGCGACTACGATTCCGACCTTGTCATTTAAGCTTAAAGTAGGATGGCTATGGGTTACTGATAAGTAGTCATAAAAGCTTACATGCTTATAAGATTCGCCATCAGCTGACTTACCGACAGCGTCAACCATAGAAAGTCTAAACTCTTCTGCTGATTTAAGTCCGTCAACCCAGTTCATGTTTAAAGCCATTTCAGCTGACTGGCCGTCCGCTTTGTCTAATTGCTTCAAATATTCATCGGCGCTTAAAGACAAATCGACGCTATTAATGCCACGATTTGCTGCTACGGTGTCTGCATAGCTTTTCCATAGGTCATTTAGTAGCATTAAGTTTGCTTCTTTTGCTGCATCAGACATGTCGTCGCGTATAAAGGGTTCTACGGCCGACTTAAAGGTACCCACTCTAAATACGTGTGCGTTGATCTTTAACTTTTCTAATGCTGACTTAAAATACAAACGGTAGCGGCCTAGACCTTCAATTTCAACACTACCTTGAGGGTTGAGGTAAACCTTATCAGCGAAGCTGGCTAGGAAATATTGGTTTTGACCATACCAGTTGCCGTTTGCGACAACTGTCTTGCCACTTGCTTTAAATGACTCTAGCGCATTACCGATGGATTGTAACTTGCTTATCCCTGTGCCATTAAGCATGCCAAGATCTAACACCATTTGGCTAATCCGATCATCGGCTGCAGCATTATTGATAACAGTTAATACATCGGCGAGTAAAATTTCACCGCTACCATCTGTTTCATTACCACTTTTCATTGCAGCTTCTATTGGATCG
Source organism: Shewanella sp. 10N.261.52.F9 (assembly GCF_041471165.1). Classification (NCBI taxonomy): domain Bacteria; kingdom Pseudomonadati; phylum Pseudomonadota; class Gammaproteobacteria; order Alteromonadales; family Shewanellaceae; genus Shewanella; species Shewanella sp. 10N.261.52.F9. The sequence continues at coordinate 25,618 of NZ_JBFRNX010000018.1, read as the reverse complement.
ACTTGACGCTTTTGATCAACAATAATCCCAGACAGATTGAGTACCAGTGCAGAGCCATTTTCAACTTCAATCGTGTCATCAGCGGCTAAAGTGACGATGATGATAGCAATCAAACCAAAGAACACTAGATTAAGAAATAGCTTTCTTAATCCATTAATGGTATTCCACGTAAGTAGGAACATCCTTTTAAAAATTGAGGGTTTAGTGGACATCTGCCACTCCTTTATCACTTAGTTGGCATAATGCTAACTGAAATCCTTAAGGAAAGGAAAACTCAATTGTAAAGGAATCTATTAACGCGCTTATTGAGCTTATTGTTTACTCAGGGTATGCTGAATTAAATCACTTGTTTAAAAAGGATGTTTGAATGTCGTTTCCGCATTTATTAGAACCCTTAGATCTGGGATTTACCCAGTTAAAAAACCGAGTATTGATGGGATCGATGCATACAGGTTTGGAAGAAGAAAAGGGCGGTTTTGAGAAACTGGCAGCGTTTTATAAAGAGCGTGCGCTTGGTGGTGTAGGATTAATTGTAACTGGTGGGATCTCCCCAAACCTCAGGGGCCGTTTGGCACCTAATGCTTGCCAGTTGAGTTTTCCTTGGCAAGTTAAAAAGCATACCAAGGTTACCCAAGCGGTGCACGAGGCCGGTGGTAAAATATGTATGCAGCTGCTCCACGCTGGCCGTTATGGTTATCATCCGTTTTCTAGTGCACCGAGTAAAATCAAATCACCTATTACCCCGTTTACACCTTCAGCCATGTCAGCAAGGCAAGTTAACGGAACAATTAAAGATTATGCGAGTAGCGCAGCGCTTGCAAAGAAAGCTGGTTATGACGGTGTAGAGGTAATGGGAAGTGAAGGTTATTTGATTAACCAATTTATTAGCTCACGCACCAATAAACGTGATGACAAATGGGGCGGAGAGTTTAAAAATCGCGCCCAATTCCCAATTGAGATCGTTAAGAGTATTCGTGAGAAAGTCGGCAAAGACTTTATTATTATATTCAGGCTGTCCATGCTCGATCTGGTCGATAATGGCTCGACTTGGGAAGAAGTTGTTCAGTTAGCTAAATGGTTAGAACAGGCTGGCGTAACTATTATCAATACTGGCATAGGTTGGCACGAGGCCAGAGTACCGACAATTTCAACCAGTGTTCCACGTGGCGCTTTCGCATGGGTAACTGAGCGCTTAAAGCAAGAAATGTCAATTCCTCTTGTTGCGACTAACCGGATTAATACTCCAGAAATTGCTGAGCATATTATTTCATCGGGTCAGGCAGATATGGTGTCTATGGCTAGACCGTTTCTTGCTGACGCAGATTTTGTGAATAAAGCTGCAGCCAACACACCTGAGCTTATCAATACTTGTATAGGTTGCAATCAGGCTTGTCTTGATCATACCTTTGCATTAAAGCGTGCAACATGTTTAGTGAATCCTCGAGCATGTTATGAGACAGAGCTTAATTTTACCCCTGCGCAAACGAAGAAACGTATCGCTGTAATGGGCGCAGGCCCTGCTGGTATGGCATTTTCTATTTATGCAGCCACTCGTGGTCATGAAGTGGTTCTGTTTGAAGCTAAATCAGAGGTCGGCGGCCAATTTAACCTTGCGCGTAAAATACCGGGCAAAGAAGAGTTCGATGAAACCATTCGTTACTTCCTCAACCAGATCAAATTACACAAGGTTGAACTTAGATTAAATACTCCTTTAGACGCCAGTGTCGTGCGGGATGAAAAGTTTGATGAAATCGTTATGTCATCTGGTGTTAAACCGCGTGCTATCGATTTACCAGGTTTTGATAATCCAAAAGTAGTTGATTACCAAAAGGTGCTTAATGGTGAAGTCTCAATTGGTAAAAAAGTGGCCTTAATTGGTGCCGGTGGTATTGGTTTCGATATTGCACATTACCTTTGTGAGTCAGAATCTTCTACACTCGATTTAAATCGCTGGCTAAAACAATGGGGCATCGACAAAGACTATAAAGAAGCCGGTGGTTTGACTGCTCCTGTCCCCGAAGAAAAGCACCGTGAAGTTTATTTGTTGCAGCGTAAAACGACAAAAATAGGTAAAGGTTTAGGCAAAACGACAGGATGGATCCATCGTACAGTGCTAAAGCAACACCAAGTTATGACAAAAGTAGGTGTAAGTTACGATAGGTTTGACGAACAAGGCTTACATATTAGCGTTGATGGGAAAGCAGAAGTACTCGATGTTGATAATGTGATTTTATGTGCAGGCCAGGTATCCAATACTGAACTTGTTGATGAAATGAAATCAACCGGTTTGCCTGTGCACTTAATTGGCGGTGTTGACGTAGCAGCAGAACTTGATGCCAAGCGTGCAATTCGTCAAGGAGCAGAGCTCGCTATAACACTTTAAAATTTAAAGTTTAAAAATTCGCTTAATGAAACCTGCTAACGCTCTTGCATTAGCAGGTTTTTTATTGGCTTTTTTATTCATAAACTCACACTTGCTTCACAGCTACTTCGTTATCTTGTCATTGGTATTACTTAGTATGGACTACAATATTAATAGCTAATATTGACGTAAGCATTCATTTATGAAAGGAAGAATTCTATGAGAAAAGCAATATTAATCAGTGCACTGTTATTTGCATCATCTAACGTTTTGGCTGCACCGAGTTCAGAGAAAAGTGGCGGGTTTATTGGACCAAGCAATGTTAGTGTTAAGACTGTTGCTGTCGCTTTAGAAGCAAAGGACGATACTCAAGTCGTACTTACTGGCTATATTGTTGCGGGCTTAGGGGACGAAGAGTACAAATTTAAAGACAATACTGGTGAAATCATCATTGAAATTGACGATCAAGATTGGAATGGCGTAGAAGCAACGCCTGAGACCAAAGTTGTTCTACAGGGGGAGGTCGATAGTGGCTGGTCTTATACGGTAATCGATGTCGATACGATTAAACTCGCTAAATAAGTGGCCGCGAAGCATGATGGCATAAGAGCACTCGCTGGCAGAAGTTTAGCATCTCAGTTTTGACACTTGAACTTAAAGCCTATTAAAGATTAATGGGCTTTTTACCAATTGTACTTAGTTAATACTGTCTGCTCTAACTTGTTAGTTTTAGAATGAAAGGATCTCGCTGTATCAAAGCAACTTGTCTTTAAAATAAATCAAAGCCTTTTGCTCATAACGCCAGCTAAGCAACTCATCCCATTTTCGACAATAATGTTTGTGTTTTGCGAACGGCTTGTTTTCTCATAAACTTAAAACGCTTATAAAACGATGTACTCGTTGTGGCGTTACTTAGCTAAAACAGTAGCTATAAAATAACGAGTATACTTAATTGATTGCTTACCGAAGTTGTAAACTAATGAACTAAGAGTTTGAGGGGAATGTTTGCTTAGCCTTGTATTGATGGGTTAACAGACGTCACTTCGCTCTTTTTAGTTGATTTTGGACTGGTTACTCGTACCACTACTTCAGCGCCTTCTGCAGAAAGGGCTAAGTCAATATCTCCATCAGGCATGCAACAGCAGGGCAGGCACTCGTCAGCTTCTAATTCGACTAAAGGTTCTTTAAGATAAGTGACCTGACCACTAATGACTTTAGTTTTGCATTGACCGCAGAAACCACTGCGGCATTCAGAGAATATCTTCACTTTCTTCTGTTCAAGTGCTTCTAGCAATGTCTGGTGCTGCTGATTAAACAACAACACAGGCATGCCTTGAAGGCTCACAATTGGAGCCTTCTTAAAGCTAGCTTGGCTAAAGTTGATAGGCTTAAAGGTCAAAGTCTGCGAACTCATCTTCATCTATTGATGAATCGATTTGCCCAACAAGGTAAGAAGAGACTTCTACTTCTTGAGGCGCAACTTGTACTGAATCACTTTCTAGCCAGTTCTTCATCCAAGGAAGTGGGTTACTTTTCTCTTCATAAGGAGAGGCAAGGTTTACCGCTTTCATTCGCTCAGTAGTGATGTACTCAACGTATTGACAAAGAATGTGCTCGTTTAGACCAATCATTGATCCGTCTTTGAATAGGTATTTAGCCCACTCTTTTTCTTGTTCAGCAGCTTTTACGAAAATATCGATCGCTGTTTGCTCACACTCTTTAGCAATTTCAGCCATTTCTGGATCATCTTTGCCGCCGTGCATTATCTTCAAGATATGCTGAGTACTATTAAGGTGCAGTGCTTCGTCACGGGCGATAAGGCGAATAATTTTTGCGTTACCTTCCATCACCTTTCGTTCAGCAAAGGCGAATGAACAAGCAAAACTGACATAGAAGCGAATCGCTTCTAATACGTTTACTGACACCATACATAGGTAAAGCGCTTTTTTAATTTCACGCTTAGTGACTTCAATGACTTCGCCGTCGATTTCATGGTTACCTTCACCTAAAAGGTGGTAAGCCTGGCTAAGTTTGATCAGGTGGTCGTAATAGTTCGCAATATCACTGGCGCGCTTTAAGATCTCTTCGTTCTCTACGATATCGTCAAATACGATTGAAGGGTCATTAACGATATTACGAATAATATGCGTGTAAGAGCGGGAGTGAATGGTTTCAGAGAAAGACCAAGTTTCAATCCAAGTTTCTAGCTCTGGTAGAGATACCAACGGCAAGAATGCAACGTTTGGTGAACGGCCTTGAATTGAATCAAGTAGCGTTTGATATTTTAGGTTTGAGATGAAGATATGTTTTTCATGCTCTGGCAGTGCAGCGTAATCGATTTTATCGCGGCTAACGTCGACTTCTTCTGGGCGCCAGAAGAATGAAAGTTGCTTTTCAATTAGCTTTTCAAAAACTTCATATTTTTGTTGATCATAACGCGCTACGTTAACTGACTGCCCAAGAAACATAGGCTCTAGCATTGCGTTGTTTGGAGTTTGACAAAATGTTGAATAGGCCATTTTTCTATCTTCCGATAATGGGGGCTGCGCCCCCTTAAATTAACGTTTAATACTAATGATTAAAATCTTGGGTTAGATCTTACATGCGCCGCCAGCGCAACTGTCATCTTCTTTCTCAATGGCAGTGATATCGTCATGACTATCTGAAGCCCCATCACGAGTATTGTGATAGTAAAGTGTCTTCACACCATATTTATAAGCGGTTAATAAGTCTTTTAACAGTACCTTCATTGGTACGCGACCACCCTCAAAGCGAGTCGGGTCATAGTTGGTGTTTGCTGAAATCGACTGATCGACGAACTTCTGCATTAAACCAACTAGTTGTAGATAACCATCGTTATTCGGCATTTGCCATAGTAACTCATAGCTGTACTGGTACTTTTCAAAGTCAGGTACCACTTGCTTTAGCTGACCATCTTTACTCGCTTTTACGCTGATCAAACCACGTGGTGGCTCAATGCCGTTTGTTGCGTTAGAGATCTGTGAAGAGGTCTCTGATGGCATTAGTGCTGAAAGCGTTGAGTTACGTAGACCATGAGTTTTGATCTCTTCACGTAGTGTTTCCCAGTCAAGATGTAATGGCTCATCACAAATCTTGTCTAAGTCACGCTTATAGGTGTCAATTGGTAAAATACCCTTAGCGTAAGTTGTCTCATGGAAAGCAGGGCAAGCGCCTTGCTCTTGAGCCAGCTTCATTGACGCTTTCAATAGATAGTATTGAATGGCTTCAAATGTTTTATGGGTAATGCCGTTAGCTGAACCATCAGAGTAACGCACACCTTCTTTTGCTAAGTAGTTAGCAAAGTTAATCACGCCGATACCTAAAGTACGACGGTTCATCGATGCTTTCTCAGCAGAGATGATTGGGTAGTCTTGATAATCAAGTAAGTTATCAAGCGCACGCACAGCTAGATCGGCTAATGGTTCAAGCTCTTCAAGTTTCTTAATCGCACCTAAGTTAAGTGCTGACAGCGTACAAAGTGCAATTTCACCATCTGGGTCGTTAATGTTATTTAACGGCTTAGTTGGCAACGCAATCTCAAGACATAAGTTAGACTGACGGACCGGTGCAACCTTAGAATCAAATGGGCTGTGAGTATTACAGTGATCCACGTTCTGTATGTAGATACGACCTGTAGAGGCGCGCTCTTGCATCATAAGTGAGAATAACTCAACCGCTTTGATCTGCTTTTTGCGGATGCTCGGGTCAGCTTCATACTTAAGGTATAGACGCTCAAATTCTTCCTGATCTTCGAAGAATGCATCGTACATACCTGGTACGTCTGATGGGCTGAACAAGCTGATCATGCCACCTTGAACCAAACGCTGGTACATGACTTTGTTAATTTGTACACCGTAATCCAAGTGACGGATACGGTTGTCATCGACACCACGGTTGTTCTTTAGTACCAATAATGACTCAACTTCTAAATGCCACATTGGGTAGAAAAGAGTCGCAGCACCACCACGAACGCCGCCTTGTGAACAAGACTTAACCGCCGTTTGGAAATACTTATAAAATGGCAAACAACCCGTATGGAATGCTTCACCGCCACGAATAGGGCTACCTAGTGCGCGAATACGACCGGCATTGACACCAATACCAGCACGCTGAGAGACGTATTTAACGATTGAAGAAGACGTCGCGTTGATAGAGTCTAAACTATCACCACATTCAATCAATACACACGAGCTGAATTGACGAGTAGGCGTACGCACGCCAGCCATGATTGGCGTTGGTAGCGAGATCTTAAATGTTGAAGTAGCATCATAAAAGTCTTTAACGTATTGAAGGCGCGTATCCTTTGGGTACTTCGCAAATAAGCAAGCAGCAACCAAGATATATAAGAACTGCGCACTTTCATAAATTTCGTGACTAACACGGTTTTGTACTAAATATTTACCCTCTAACTGCTTTACCGCAGCGTAAGAGAAGTTCATATCACGCCAGTGATCGATATAACTATCTAAGATATCAATCTCTTCTTTTGTGTAGTCTTCTAAAATATGCTGGTCGTACTTACCAAGCTCAACAAGGTTTACTACGTGCTCGTAAAGCTTAGGCGGCTCAAATTGACCGAACGCTTTTTTACGTAGATGGAATACAGCTAAGCGCGCTGATAAAAACTGGTAATCAGGTGATTCAGGAGAAATTAAGTCTGCAGCGGCTTTAATGATAGTCTCATGGATAGCTTCAGTTGCAATACCGTCGAAAAATTGTAGGTGAGAACGTAGCTCAACTTCCGATACAGAGACATTGTTTAGTCCCTTTGCTGCCCATTCAATAACGCGATGGATTTTGTCGAGATCGATCGTCTCACGTTCGCCACTACGCTTTGTGACTGTCATATTGCTATTCATTAAAGATAGACCTTGGTTTTTATATTTATGAAAGTGACCTGTTCAGGTTCACCGTACGTTTCCCTGTAAACAAACAGTTTTAACCGTAAAAACGGAGAGTTCCTTTTTGTTGACACAAACGACTAAATAGTGCCTGCTTAAGTCTCTCACACACAATATATGGTGTTTTTAGATTCAATAGCTACAAGATAGTGAGGTTATGGGATTTTTGCAAGTGGGAATTTATGGGACAAGTTGTGGATATCTTGAGGATAATCTTAAGTGTTAGTAAAGGCTAACCGTTAAAGCTTGTTTTGATTTGACTTCCTTGTGAATGGAGAAGATTTAAGCAAATAAAAATGATCGTTAAGATCGCAGTTTACTTGAGCGATCGTTAGCGATCATTTTAAGTGGCGCAAAGTGCTAAGTTATACTTTGTGAAAACAATCAACCGTTGCCGGAAGCGCTGTTGATTTAAAACTATTCTAAAATGACGCAAATCAAAGTGGAACATGTTTATTATCTAGTCTGGTTTTTAACCTAATTTACTGAAAAATTCGACTAATTGCTCACCAGATACAAAGCTTAAATCTGCTGGCCAGGCGTTTGGGTTATCCTGATCGCTTATATAACCCCATGCTGCAAGCCCTGATATCATACCAGCAGCTTTTGCTGCGATTAAATCTCGCTCTGCATCACCTAAATATAAAATATGCTTAGGAGACACTTTGAGTTGCTGGGCGCCTAAGAACATTGGCGCTGTATGGGGCTTGGAGTGCAAAGTCGTATCGCCACTGACTATGGCTGGCATTTGAGGGGTTAAACCGAGTCGGTTTAGCAGTGGTCGAGTAAAACGTGCTGGTTTATTCGTTATGACGCCATAAGGAATTGCAAGTTCAGTTAGCCGTTGTAAAAAGTTTTCCAGCCCCGAAAATAGTTTGCAATTATCGCCATTTACCTGTTGATAATGATCAAACAGCGATTGTTGTAGCGCTGGGATTTCATCATCTTTTACTTTCGGTATCGCTGTTTTAATCATGGCAATACTGCCATGAGAAGCGCTAGCTCTTAACTGAGCAAATGGCACTGGTTCGTATCCATTTACTTGAAGGGTCATATTTAACGCTGTGACCATGTCCGGGGCGGTATCAGCAAGCGTGCCATCTAAATCAAATAGCACGCCTTTAATCTGCTTAGCCTTAATCATGTTTGACTGTAGCAATCATGTAATTAACTTCTAAACTTTTGGTGTATCTAAAAATATCAGTGATTGGGTTATAAGTTATCCCAACAGCGTCCTTACAAAACAACTCAGCTTGATCTGCAAGTCCGATTAATTCCGAAGGTTTAATAAATTTATTATGATCGTGGGTACCCACAGGCAACATCTTTAATAGATACTCAGCGCCGAGGATAGTCTCTATATAAGCACGAATATTACGATTAATGGTTGAGAAGAATACATATCCACCTGGTTTAACCATATCGGCACAGGCCTGAATGACAGAACTTGGGTCTGGAACATGCTCAAGCATTTCCATACAGGTTACAACGTCGTATTGGCCACGGTGTTCATCCCTGTGCGCTTCGGCAGTGTTTTTAACGTAGTTAATGCTAACGCCGGATTCGAGTGCATGTAGTCTTGCAACATCAAGCGGTTCGTCACCCATGTCTAGACCTGTTACGTTGGCACCTATTTTAGCCATACTTTCAGACAAAATACCGCCGCCGCAACCGACATCTAAAACTTGTTTGCCAAATATTCCGCCTGCAGTCTGGTCGATATAGTTAAGGCGTAATGGGTTTAAATTATGCAACGGCTTAAATTCGCCATTTGGATCCCACCATGTGGCGGCCATTTTCTCAAATTTCGCAATCTCTTGTGGATCGACATTATTATGTGTTTGCACTTAAATTACCTCAGAGCGACAAATCCGTCTTTTGGCCACATTATAATGATTAGCGCTAAGAAACAAAGCAGTTATAGAGCTGTTTGATACTTATTGTACAAAGTGGGCAATTAATGCGCTTATGCCTTGATTTTAATCAAGTGAATTAGCTTTTGTCGCTTATTTAAAATGAATCCAAATTTGGGTCTAGCGCCATCAAATAACTGTGTTAGAATGCCAAATCACGTTTTCAAGCATAGCTATTCTAGGAAAAAGGAATAGCACGCTAAATTTCAGGGGATCGAGCAGTTTATGACTGATCTGGCTTCATCTATAACACCAATTAATATTGAAGACGAATTAAAAAATTCATACTTAGATTACGCCATGAGTGTAATTGTTGGCCGTGCACTACCGGACGTTCGTGACGGTTTAAAGCCTGTGCACCGTCGCGTACTGTTCGCCATGAGCGAACTGAAAAACGACTGGAACAAGCCTTATAAAAAGTCTGCTCGTGTTGTTGGTGACGTAATTGGTAAATATCACCCACATGGTGATACAGCCGTATATGACACAATTGTTCGTTTGGCTCAGCCATTCTCAATGCGTTACCCACTTATTGACGGTCAAGGTAACTTCGGTTCTGTTGACGGTGATGCGGCAGCGGCAATGCGTTATACCGAAATCCGTATGGACAAGGTGGCGCATCAATTACTCGCTGACTTAGAAAAAGAAACCGTAGATTTTGTACCTAACTACGATGGTACTGAATTTATTCCAGCAGTATTACCGACACGTATTCCTACATTACTAGTGAATGGCTCGTCAGGTATTGCTGTTGGTATGGCAACTAACATTCCTCCACATAACTTAAGTGAAGTGATTGCGGGTTGTTTAGCGCTGATTGAAGAACCAGCGTTATCTATTGAACAGTTAATGGAATACATTCCAGGTCCTGATTTCCCAACAGCAGCAATCATTAATGGCCGTAAGGGCATTATCGACGCATACAAAACAGGCCGTGGTCGTGCTGTAATGCGTGCTCGCGCTGAAATCGAGGAAGAGAATGGTCGTGAACGTATTATCGTTCATGAAATTCCATATCAAGTTAACAAAGCGCGTCTGATTGAAAAGATTGCCGAGCTAGTTAAAGATAAAAAGATTGAAGGCATTAGCGGCCTGCGCGACGAGTCTGACAAAGACGGTATGCGTATTGTTATCGAGATCAAGCGCGGTGAAGTGGGTGAGGTTGTACTAAATAACCTTTATGCACAAACACAAATGCAATGTTCTTTTGGTATTAACATGGTAGCGCTGACTAATGGTCAGCCTAAACTGTTTAACCTAAAAGAGATGCTAGAGTGCTTTATTCTTCACCGTCGTGAAGTAGTAACTCGTCGTACTGTATTTGAATTGCGTAAAGCGCGTGAGCGTGCACATATTCTAGAAGCATTAGCGGTAGCATTAGCTAACATCGATCCAATTATTGCTTTAATTAAAGCATCTCCAACGCCAGCAGAAGCGAAAGTTAAGCTTGTTGCGCAAGGTTGGGAGCTTGGTCATGTTAAAGGTATGCTTGAAAAAGCAGGTGATGATGCAGCACGTCCTGAATGGTTAGAGCCAGAGTACGGAATTCGTGATGGCCAATACTTCTTAACGGAACAGCAAGCACAAGCGATTCTTGAATTGCGCCTTCACCGCTTAACCGGTTTAGAACACGATAAGATTATTGCTGAGTATGAAGAGCTTCTTCAAATTATTGCTGAATTACTGCATATTCTAGCTAGCCCACAGCGCTTGATGGAAGTGATCAAAGAAGAGTTAGAAGAGGTGCTAACGAACTTTGGTGATGAGCGTCGAACAGTGATCAACGCTAACGAAGTTGATATGAGTCTAGAAGACTTGATCAATGAAGAAGACGTTGTCGTGACATTGTCACATCTGGGTTACGCTAAGTACCAAGCATTGACTGATTACCAAGCACAACGCCGTGGTGGTAAGGGTAAAGCAGCGACTAAAGTGAAAGACGAAGATTTCGTAGAGAAACTATTGGTTGCTAACACTCACGATACCATTTTGTGTTTCTCTGACTTTGGCAAGATGTACTGGCTGAAGGTTTACCAGTTACCACTAGCTAGCCGCACAGCTCGTGGTCGCCCAATTGTTAACTTATTGCCATTGGCTGAAGGTGAGCGCATTACTGCAATTCTACCTGTACGTGAATATGCTGAAGATAAGTACATTATCATGGCAACATCACACGGTACGGTGAAGAAGACAGCATTAACGGCATACAGCAATCCACGCGCAAACGGTATTATCGCGGTTAACCTGAAAGATGGCGATCAGTTGATTGGTGTTGATATTACCGACGGTAACGACGACATCATGCTGTTCTCTAACGAAGGTAAAGTCGTTCGCTTTAATGAAAAAGCGCGTAGCTCTGAAACGGGTGAAGTGAAGATTGACCCTGAAACAGGCGAAGAAATTGTTGCTCTTCGTGCTATGGGCCGTACTGCTACAGGTGTTCGTGGTATTAAGCTCGAAGATGGTCAAACTGTCGTTTCGTTAATCGTACCAAAAGGTGACGGCGCTATCTTAACTGTGACTGAAAACGGTTACGGTAAGCGTACAGAACTTTCTGAATACCCAGCTAAGAGTCGTGGTACTAAGGGCGTGGTGTCTATTAAAGTTAGCGAACGTAATGGTGCCGTAGTCGGTGCTGTACAAGTTGGCGGTAATGACGAAATCATGCTAATTAGTAATAAGGGCACGTTGGTTAGAACTCCAGCTGAAGGTGTGTCGACTATTGGTCGTAACACTCAAGGTGTGACAATTATTCGTACTGCTGAAGAAGAGAAAGTTGTTGGTCTACAGCGTATCGATGAAATTCAGGTACCAGAAGTAGAGCTTGATGAAGAGGGTAATCCTATCGTCACTGAAGCGACCTCTGAAACTGAAGGTCAAGAAGTGACTAGTTCGGAAGATGCGCAAGCGGAAAGTACTGACACTCCAAAGACAGAAGATTAATTGCATCTGAATGGTGATTAGTTAGTCTTATGAAAAAAGGATGCCATTGGCATCCTTTTTTACTTTATGAATAAAGCTTATCAAAAACAACGATCAAAGTTTTTAATAAGCTTTACTACAATCGTCTGATTTTTAGAAAGTAACTATTATCCAAGCAACTCTAGGTCTTGCGTTAAAAGTCATTGCTTTTTAGTTAGCTCTCCGTTGAGGTTGAAGCCATCTTTAAAGGCCTAAAATAAAAAAGCCACCCTTTGATTGGTGGCTATTTTAAGCTTTAAACGATAGATTTGATTCAGTGACTTGGATTTACATCCCGAGCTTATCTGCTTGTTTAAATGCGTCTCGCCAGAACGTTGAACTTAACTGTGCAATGACTCGTGATTCGCCATTGAGTAACATTGCCATACCAATATTTAACTCAGGTGAGTAAGAGATCTCTGCCACATAACCTGCAACCCATCCCGCATGATAGATTAGTGGACGGCCATTAAATTCATATACGCGCCAGCCTTTACCGTAGTGTGCGCTATCTAGGTATTGTCGCCAGTCACGGCGTCGCAGCTCTCTTGTCGTTTTAACGCCTGGGCTGGTGACATCTCTAATAATGCTAACGGGCAGAATATCAGGATTTTGGCCTAAGTTAGCTATTAGCCACTTCGACATATCATTAATGCTGGCATTGACGCCAGCAGCAGGTGCAAGTTGATAGTAGTTAGGCTTTACTTTGACTTGTTTAAATCCATGCTTGGTTTTGACATGAGGTTCTGCGCGATTCTTTGTTTGTTGAAAAGCATTGTAACCGACTGAAGCTGAGTTCATTTTTAACGGTGAAAAGATTCGTTGTTGTAATAAGTCTTGATAACTATGTTTAGACTCTTTTTCAATAGCACTTTGAATAAATGAAAACGCCACATTTTGATATCCATAGCAAATCCCCGGTTTACATATAGGCGTAAGCTCATCAAACATATCGATGATCTTAGTCATCTTTACATTGCTATTTATCAGGTTGTCATAACTATTAGGCATTAATCCCGTACTATGACCAACAATATGCCCAAGGTTGATATCTTTTGTTAGTTGCCCATTGGCTAAACTAAATTCAGGAACATAACGAGTAATAGGCTGTTGCCAGTCAAGTTTCCCTTCATTAACGAGCATAGAAGCTAGTGTGCCCGCAAATGTTTTTGAAACCGAGGCAAGTCTAAATACGGTATCTGCGTTAATATTTTTGCTGCCACCTTTGCTACGTTTACCATAGCTGCTTAATTTTATCACTTTATCAGTATCAACAATAACAAAGGCGCCGCCAGGCACTTTGTTACTTTTTAACTCTTTATGGAATTGTTTTTTAAAGCTATCTGCAAGCGGTGAATATGGAGATTGTGCAGCAAAGGCCTGTTGCAAAGGTAGAGTAGCGCTAATAGATAGTGCGCCGAAAACAAACATAGGTTTTAAAAACATGTACAGATCCAATGTGCCGTTTAAACGGTCTGGTTAGTATATTTTACTTTTATACATAGCAACTAATTAATGTAGTTACTTTAAGTTTTGCGTTAGATGTTAAATTTAATGGTTCGTTTTTTAGACAGGAAAAATAGCTAAAGCTATGCCTTAGTGTCGTTATTTGGCAATTTAGTCATTTTTGCGAGCCTTTATAAACTTATTGAAGCTAATTTTAACAAAAACAGTCACTAATATGAAAATAAAAACACCTTATTAACCAAAATGATGGCGAAGAACATTCGATGGAATTTTTCATGTTAGCAATACTGCAGTTAGGATATACTGCTAATCAGAATGCAAATAACCTAATGTATCTACTAATAACGATAGAAGGATCATACTGTGAGCGCGATTTTTAATTTCTGTGCAGGCCCTGCGATGTTGCCTCAAGCTGTAATGCAAAAGGCTCAGAAAGAATTATTGAATTGGAATGACCAAGGTGTTTCCGTAATGGAAGTCAGTCATCGCAGTAAGGAATTTATCGCGTTAACCGAACAAGCCGAGTCTGATTTACGAGAGTTGATGCAGATCCCTGCTAATTACCATGTTTTATTTATGCATGGTGGTGGGCGAGGGCAGTTTTCTGCCGTAGTAAATAACTTTTTAGGTAATGACGGTAAGGCGCTATACCTTGTTGATGGCAGCTGGTCTCAAGCGGCAGTAGAAGAAGCGATAACGCTTGCTGGCGAAAACAATGTTGATACGCTCAACATTGTAGATTTAGTTGACGGTGTAAAGCAGGTTTGTTTGCCTGATTTAAGTGTAATCGATAAAGATTACCGTTATGTTCATTATTGTCCGAATGAGACTGTTGATGGCATCGAGATCTTTGAACAGTTAAATAGTCCTTGGCCAGTAGTCGCCGATATGTCTTCAAATATTCTATCGCGCAATATCGATGTCAGTCAGTTTGGTTTGATTTATGCGGGCGCTCAAAAGAACATTGGTCCATCAGGTCTAAGTATTGTAATTGTCCGTGATGATCTGCTGGCACTTCCAAGCTTGCCACAATCATCGATTATGGATTATCGCTTAGCAGTAAAAAATGATTCGATGTATAACACGCCGCCAACATTTGCTTGGTACCTAGCGGCAGAAGTCTTTAGCTGGCTTAAAGCAAGCGGTGGTGTCGCACAAATGGAACAGGCTAACATTGAAAAGGCGCAGCGCCTTTACCAATGCATCGATGAGCTTGAATTCTATGTGAGTGGCGTAGCCAAGCAAAACCGCAGTCGAATGAACGTGACATTCCAATTAGCCAATGAGGTATTGGATGGATTGTTTTTAGAGCAAGCTAAAGCGGCTGGGTTAGTTGCACTTAAAGGCCATCGCAGTGTTGGCGGGATGCGCGCAAGTCTTTACAACGCAATGCCTATAGAAGGTGTTGATGCGTTAGTGAGCTTTATGAAGCAATTTGCTACAGAAAATAGTTAATATATGCTGATATTAAAAAAGCCGATAATGACAATATTATCGGCTTTTTATTGCTACTTGCTTTAGCTGGTAATGCTTGTGCGCAAGTCGTTGATATCAGTACTGATGGTGACGTTACGAAATCACTTTAGCGATAGATTCAGCTAAATAATCCACATTGCCAGTGCCAATGCCAGCAATACTAATACGGCTAGAGTCGACCATATAAACGCTATAGTGCTGCTGTAGTTCTGCGACTTGATCTTCGGTTATGCCTAAGAACGAGAACATGCCTTTTTGCGCTGCAATAAAGTCAAAGTTACGCTGTACTCCTTTTTGCTTGAGCTTATTGACTAGCATTGCTCGATTACCGTTTATACGCTCACGCATTACGGTTAGTTCATCTAACCATTGTTGTTTTAATTCTTCTGAACCTAAAATCGTTTCAACAATGGCTGCGCCGTGGGCTGGCGGCATAGAATAAATACAACGAACGACATATAACAGTACCGAGAATGCAATATCTGCACGAGACGCATCACTACCTATGATGGTACAAGCCCCAATCCGCTCACGGTATAAGCCAAAGTTCTTCGAGCATGAGCTACATAAAATCATGTTATTGACTGCAGCTGCCATCTTACGCACGCCATAGGCGTCTTCATCAACACCGTCTCCAAAACCTTGGTATGCCATATCGATAAGCGGGGTAAAGCCTTGCTCAACAGTAAGCGCAATAATCTCATCCCATTGTACTGTGGTTAAGTCCATGCCGCTTGGGTTGTGACAGCAAGCGTGCAGCAGCACCACATCATCAGCACTAACGTTTGACAGTGCCGCTTTCATTTCAGTAAATTTGAGCGATTTACTGTCATAATCATAATAAGGATAGGTTTTTACCGTGATCCCTGCTGCTTCAAATAAACCAGTATGGTTTGCCCAGGTTGGGTCGCTTACCCACAGCGTCGCATTTGGATTGCAGCGCTTAATAAAGTCTGCTGCAACACGAAGGGCGCCGGTACCGCCAGGGGTTGAGACTGTGCGTACTCGGTTGGCCAATAAGGCAGGGTTATCGATACCAAAAGCAAGCTCTGACATTAAGCGATTAAAGTCTGGTGATCCTGTTGGTCCGATGTAAACTTTGGTTGACTCCGTATCTAAACGAAACTTTTCAGCTCTTTTTACACAGTCAAGAATAGGTGTATGGCCCGATTCATCTTTATAGACCCCAACTCCTAAATCCACTTTTTGATAATGTGTATCTTCGCGGTATTTTGTAAGCAAGCCTAAGATTGGATCAGCTGGCATAGCGGTCAATTTGTTGAACATGGCTGTAATTACCTTTTTTGTGTTCGGCTATTGTTAAGCCGCTTATCATTATAGGATTAGAGTAACGTATTCATCCTTAAATTGAACAGCTTTAAAGGTATTTTTCATGGTGAATTATTTTGGCAATTAAATATTCCACTTACTTATTTTTAGTCATGATGATGGTATTTACAGGCTGAAATAAGTTGTCATTTTTCTTACTTGAACATAATTTACCTATTAAAGGCCTATTTTAGTAAAAAAGTGTTGAATCCTACGCGTCAATGAGTAACTTTATACCTACGAAGTTCAAACAAACGCAAAGTGGCTGGCATTTTGTCGTGATGCCATTTTAAAAACAGACCGCTCTGTTTAATCACAGCCAATTAGCATGAACATCTACTGTTAACCCGCAGGCGAGTTTGACTCCTGCAGCAATAATAAGAAGTACGCAATGAATCAATTACGTTTAGAGCCGATTGAAAAAGTGTCAGGTACGATTAATATCCCTGGTTCAAAAAGTATTTCAAATCGCGCTTTATTATTGGCCACCCTTGCAGAGGGAACTACGACACTCACCAACTTATTAGATTCTGACGATATTCGTTATATGTTGGCATCGTTAAAGCAGTTGGGCGTGAACTATCGACTTTCCGAAAATAATACAGTTTGTGAGTTAGACGGCCTCGCTGGTCCACTTAATTCCCTTGAACCACAAACGCTATTTTTAGGCAATGCAGGTACGGCTATGCGTCCTTTGTGCGCTGCACTGACCTTAGGCCAAGGTCAGTTCACATTAACAGGTGAACCGCGTATGGAAGAACGGCCTATTGGTGATCTCGTTGATGCGCTTCGTCAATTAGGTGCTGAAGTCGATTACCTTAAAGTGGAAGGCTTCCCGCCACTCACGATTAACTCAACTGGTCTTAACGGCGGTGATGTTGAAATAGCTGGCGACTTGTCTAGCCAATTCTTAACTGCGCTTTTAATGGTTGCACCGCTGGCTCAAGGTGATGTAAATATCAAAATTAAGGGGGAGCTCGTATCTAAGCCTTATATTGATATTACCTTAGCATTAATGGCTCAGTTCGGCGTAACGGTTGAAAATAATGATTACGTATCTTTCGTCATCAAAGCGGGCCAACGTTATGTTTCACCTGGCAAAGTGTTAGTTGAAGGCGACGCATCATCTGCTTCATACTTTTTAGCTGCTGGTGCGATTAAAGGCGGTGAAGTAAAAGTTACAGGCGTTGGTAAGCTATCTATCCAAGGCGATGTTAAGTTTGCTGATGTGCTTGAACAAATGGGCGCAGAAATAGAGTGGGGCGACGATTATATTATTGCTCGCCAAGCAAAGTTAACAGCTGTTGATTTGGACATGAATCATATCCCTGATGCTGCAATGACTATCGCAACGGCGGCCTTGTTCGCAACGGGTACCACCCATATTCGTAATATCTATAACTGGCGTATAAAAGAGACTGACCGTCTTGCGGCTATGGCGACTGAACTGCGAAAGGTCGGTGCGATAGTTGATGAAGGGCACGATTATATTAGCGTGACACCTCCAGAGGTGCTCAATACTGCGGCAATCGATACCTATAATGATCACCGTATGGCAATGTGTTTTTCTATGATGGCTTTTGCTGATTGTGGCATAACGATTAATGAGCCCGAATGTACGTCAAAAACATTTCCGGACTATTTCAATCAATTCAAAGCTCTCGCACAATAACAATATAATTCTGTAGGCTATGATATAAGTCAGGTTGCGCACTCGCAACCTGACAGTTTGCTGAATCAAGTTCCCGAATATTTGAAGTTTTTACCGCTTTCTCAAGTTACTTGGTTTATACTGCGCGCGCTCATTTTTCAGTTATATCAAGGAAGATGGAATTTCTTGTGGAGGATTTTATGTCAGAAAGGGCGCCTGTTGTCACTGTTGACGGCCCAAGCGGTGCGGGAAAAGGTACTATTAGTCAGTTACTTGCTGAGCGTTTAGGCTACAAGTTACTCGACAGTGGTGCGATCTACCGTGTATTAGCCTTAGCCGCTATTCATCACAACGTAGAACTGGATAACGAGGAGTCGTTGACCCTACTTGCAGCGCATTTAGATGTGCAGTTCATTACGGGTAACGAAAATAAAGGAATTAAAGTTGTATTAGAGGGCGAAGACGTGTCACTTACGATACGTAGTCAAGAATGCTCTAATGCCGCTTCTAAGGTCGCCGCGTTCCCTCGTGTTAGGGAAGCGTTATTACGTCGCCAGCGTGCTTTTGCTGAAGCCCCTGGTCTTATTGCTGACGGACGTGACATGGGAACAATCGTATTCCCTGCGACACCCGCTAAATTGTATTTAACTGCATCAGCGGAAGAAAGGGCGCAAAGACGCTATAATCAGTTGCAGGACAAGGGCTTCGATGTTAATATCGATCAACTTTTGTCTGAGATTAAAGAGCGTGACGACCGCGATATGAATCGTAGTGTCGCTCCTTTGGTGCCTGCCGAAGACGCACTAGTTATCGATACGACTAATATAAACATTGAAGATGTGTTGGACTTAGCACTAACGCATATTCATAAAAAACTTCAAGTACCTGCATAAGTAGGTACTTAACTATTCGTTACATGGATGGAACGAATTATTAATCTGACTCCACGTCCAGGATGGTCCGTGGTTTATAAAGAAAGTAACTTAAACATGACTGAATCTTTTGCTGATCTATTTGAACAATCCCTTAATGAACTTGAATTCCGTCCTGGTTCTATCGTACGTGGTGTAGTTGTAGCCATCGAAAACGGTATGGTACTAGTTGACGCAGGTCTTAAGTCTGAAAGCCCAATCCCAGCTGAACAGTTCAAGAACGCTCAAGGCGCTCTAGAAATCGCAGTTGGCGACGAAGTTGACGTAGCTCTTGACTCTGTTGAAGATGGTTTTGGTGAAACTCAACTTTCTCGTGAGAAAGCTAAGCGTCACGAAGCTTGGATCGTTCTAGAAAAAGCGTACGAAGATGCTGAAACTGTAATCGGTATCATCAATGGTAAGGTTAAAGGCGGTTTCACTGTTGAATTAAACGGTATCCGTGCATTCCTACCTGGTTCTCTAGTAGATGTTCGCCCAGTTCGCGATACAGCTCACCTAGAAAACAAAGAATTAGAATTCAAAGTTATCAAGCTTGACCAGAAGCGCAACAACGTTGTTGTTTCTCGTCGTGCAGTTATCGAATCTGAAAGCAGCGCAGAGCGTGATGCTCTTCTTGAGAACCTTCAAGAAGGTCAATCAGTTAAAGGTATCGTTAAGAACCTTACTGACTACGGTGCATTCGTTGATCTTGGTGGTGTTGACGGTCTTCTACATATCACTGATATGGCTTGGAAGCGTGTTAAGCACCCATCTGAAATCGTTAATGTTGGTGACGAAATCAACGTTAAAGTTCTTAAGTATGACCGTGAGCGTACACGCGTATCACTAGGTCTTAAGCAACTTGGCGAAGATCCATGGTTAGAAATCAGCAAGCGCTACCCAGAAAACACACGTTTGACTGGTCGCGTAACTAACCTAACTGACTACGGTTGTTTCGTTGAAATTGAAGAAGGCGTTGAAGGTCTTGTTCACGTTTCTGAAATGGATTGGACTAACAAGAACATCCACCCATCTAAGGTTGTTAACCTAGGTGACGAAGTTGAAGTTCTAGTTCTTGACATCGATGAAGAGCGTCGTCGTATCTCTCTAGGTCTTAAGCAATGTAAGACTAACCCATGGGATGATTTCGCTGAGCGTTTCAACAAAGGCGACAAAGTTTCTGGTAAGATCAAGTCAATCACTGACTTCGGTATCTTCATCGGTCTTGACGGCGGCATCGACGGTCTAGTTCACCTTTCTGATATTTCTTGGAACGGTACTGGCGAAGACGCAGTTGCTGAATACAAGAAAGGCGACGAAATCCACGCTGTAGTTCTTTCAGTAGACCCAGAGCGTGAGCGTATCAGCTTAGGCGTTAAGCAAACTGAAGACGATCCATTCAACGCATACCTTGCTGATAAGAAGAAAGGTGTAGTTGTTCATGGTGTTGTTACAGCAGTTGACGCAAAAGGTGTTACAATTGAACTAGCTGAGACTGTTGAAGGTTACCTTCGCGTTT
Source organism: Shewanella sp. 10N.261.52.F9 (assembly GCF_041471165.1). Lineage (NCBI taxonomy): Bacteria > Pseudomonadati > Pseudomonadota > Gammaproteobacteria > Alteromonadales > Shewanellaceae > Shewanella > Shewanella sp. 10N.261.52.F9. The sequence goes on along the minus strand of NZ_JBFRNX010000018.1, from coordinate 5,107 downwards.
CAGATATCTCTCGTGAGCGTATCGAAGATGCATCTACAGTTTACGCTGTAGGTGATAAAGTAGAATCTAAGTTCATGGGTGTGGATCGTAAGAACCGCACTATCAGCCTATCTATCCGTGCGAAAGATGAAGCTGAAGAGAAAGAAGCAATGGCTAGCTTGAACAAGCAAGATGACGTTGCAATGAGCAGCGCAATGGCTGAAGCTTTCAAAGCAGCTCGTAAATAATCGCCTTGAAGTTCAGGGGTGCTTGCACCCCTAAAAGGTGACTGTGTTTGGCTTGATAAATAGAGGGTATAGGATGACTAAATCCGAACTAATCGAAAAACTTGCCACTAGGCAGTCGCAGCTGTCTGCGAAAGAAGTGGAAGCAGCTATCAAAGAAATGTTGGAGCAAATGGCCGATACATTAGAAACCGGTGATCGTATTGAGATCCGTGGATTTGGTAGTTTCTCACTTCATTATCGTGCACCACGCACTGGCCGTAACCCAAAGACTGGAACATCAGTTGAATTGGAAGGCAAGTACGTACCGCACTTTAAGCCAGGCAAAGAACTGCGCGAACGTGTTGACGCTGTTAACTCGTAATTTACATTGTATTAAAAGCCTCCATTAGGAGGCTTTTTTATATCTAAAACTTAGGTATAGCTAGCTAGTTCTCTCATTTTCTTAGATAATCAAAGTTTACCTACGCGTTCAATGGAGCTTAACGTGAAGTCATTTATTATTGCCTTTTTAGTCGCTGCATTTTTTTTCCTAGCGCTTATCTTCGGGGCACGTAACGAACAAGTCGTAACGATTAGCTACTTTGTTGCTCAAGGAGAATTTAGGTTGCCAGTGGTTCTCGCCACCGTTTTCCTTGCAGGTTTTATCGTGAGTTGGATATTCGCGATGTACCATATAGCAGGCCTTAAATTTGCATTGCGCCGTACTAAAAAACAATTGGCTTTAGCTGAAGACAAATTGCTCGATTCGTCGATTGACGAATCACAAGCCAAAACAATGATTGCTAAACAAAGTAACGACAAAGAAGTAGACGCTTAATATGTTAGAGATCCTCTTTCTGCTTCTTCCTATCGCAGCTGGTTATGGCTGGTATATGGGCCGCAGAAGTGTCAGGCAAAAACAGACAAACCAACGTAAACAATTGAGCCGTGACTATTTTACGGGTCTTAATTTTCTATTGTCGAATGAATCCGATAAAGCAGTCGATCTTTTTATATCAATGTTAGATGTCGATGATGACACCATTGATACTCACCTTTCTTTAGGTTCCCTATTTCGGAAACGCGGTGAAGTTGACCGCTCTATCCGCATTCACCAAAATCTAATCGCAAGACCAAGCTTAACGACAGAGCAGCGAGATATTGCGATGATGGAACTTGGTAAAGATTACTTAGCAGCAGGTTTCTACGATCGCGCGGAAGAGATTTTTATTAATCTTGTTAGCCAAGAAGACCATAGTGAAGAGGCTGAAACTCAACTTATAGCCATCTATCAAGTCACTAAAGATTGGCAAAAAGCGATAGATATCATTAAGAAGCTTAAGCGTAAACGCCAAACTGAACTCAAACATGAAACGGCTCATTTTTATTGTGAGTTAGCTAATGAATCAGACGACGTAAATCAGAAACTTAAGCAGTTGCAATCAGCGATAAAACAAGATGCTCACTGTGGGCGCGCATTATTAACATTAGCAGAGCTATATTTAAAACAAGAAGATTATAAAGCGTCAAAACAAGCAATTGAGAAACTACTTAATACAGATGTTGATCTGTTTACAGATGTCCTTGCAACCGCAAAGCAAACGTACTTATTAACAGAGGATAGTATTGGCTATCAAGAGTTATTGCGAGAAGCTATCGCAAAAGGCGCGGGCGCTAGCGTGACGATTACGCTTGCGCAGCACATGATTGAACAAGGGCATCCTAAAGATGCTGAAAAGTTGATTATGGAAGGGTTAATAAGACATCCAACCATGAAAAGTTTCCAGCATTTGATGAAAATGCATTTGATCCAAGCAGAAGAAGGGCAAGCTAAAAAGAGTTTGTCGATGCTTGAGCAACTCGTAGAGCAACAGATTAAATACCGTCCGGGCTACCGCTGTAGAGAGTGTGGTTTCCCGTCGCACAGATTATATTGGCATTGCCCCTCATGTAAACAGTGGGGCAGCATTAAAAGAATTAGAGGTCTAGATGGTGAATAACCACTAGTCGCTAATTTAAATCATAAAACCGATAATACCCCGCAAAGCGATTGGAGAGATAATGACTGACAAGCCTATTTTAGTTGCCCTAGACTATGATAATAAGAATGATGCTTTGCAGCTAATTGATCAATTAGATCCAGAGATGTGCCGCCTTAAAGTCGGCAAAGAAATGTTTACCCTGTTTGGTCCGCAATTAGTGACTGATATTCACAGCCGTGGATTCGAGTTATTTTTAGACCTCAAGTTTCACGATATCCCAAATACAGTCGCTAAAGCGGTTACCGCAGCAGCAGAGCTGGGCGTATGGATGACTAATATCCACGCGACTGGCGGCTTAGCAATGATGGAAGCGGCTAAACGTGCACTTGAGCCATACGGCGACAAAGCGCCACTGCTAATTGCTGTAACTGTTTTAACCTCAATGAGCGATGAAGAGCTTAAGTTACTAGGTATCAATGTGCCTGCATCTGAACACGTATTGCGTTTAGCGGCACTAACGAAACAAGCAGGCCTAGATGGCGTAGTTTGCTCGGCTCAAGAATCTAGCTTGTTAAAAGCAAAATTCGGCCAAGACTTTAAGCTTATAACGCCAGGTATTCGCCCAGAGGGCAGTGACAAGGGCGATCAGCATCGAGTCATGACGCCTTCGCAAGCGTTAACTGCAGGATCTGATTATTTAGTGATTGGCCGTCCTATTACCAAAGCGGCTGATCCACTAAAAGCATTACAAGCTATCTATCAAACAATTGCGTAATGCGTTGATGCCTAGTAGGTTAGGAAATAAATCATATGTAATGGTTTAAATTAACCTATAGGAGAGAAGTCACAATGTTTAGCTATCAAGGAAAGAATGTTGTCGTTGTCGGTGGTACCAGTGGAATTAATCTAGGTATTGCCATTCGCTTCTCTCAAGCGGGTGCAAACGTTGCAGTCGCAAGCCGCAGTGAAGACAAAGTCACTGCGGCAGTTGTACAATTGCAGCAAGCAAACAGTAGCGGCAATCATCTGGGTGTTTGTTTTGATGTCAGAGATCTACAAGCCTTAAAACAAGGTTTTGCAGAGATTGAAAAACACTTCGGTCATATTGATGTGCTAATCAGCGGCGCTGCAGGTAACTTCCCATCTACTGCAGAAAATCTATCTGAAAATGGTTTTAAATCCGTCATGGATATCGACCTGTTAGGCAGTTTTCAGGTACTAAAACAAGCTTATCCACTGATTAAACAGCAGGGCGGTGCCATTATTCAGATCTCAGCGCCACAAGCCTATGTACCTATGCCAATGCAAGTTCACGTTTGCGCCGCCAAAGCAGGTGTTGATATGTTAACTAAAACCTTGGCAATAGAGTGGGGCTGTAAAGGGATCCGCATCAATTCTATTGTTCCAGGTCCTATCGCTGGCACCGAAGGTTTTGATAGACTGGCACCTACTGCAGAATTACAAGCACATGTCGCTAAAGGCGTCCCGTTAAGACGTAATGGACAATGTGATGATATTGCTAATGCGGCGTTATTCTTAGCGTCAGATATGGCCTCTTACATAACGGGTACTGTATTACCTGTTGATGGTGGTTGGTCATTAGGTGGTGCTGGAGCGGCTATTGCCGAGATTGGACAATTGGCCCAACGCGGTTAAGTACAAAAATAAAGTAAAGTTAAATAGAGAAGTAAAGCTATGGCAAACCCATTTCAAGAGCAGCTGTTAAAAGCAGGCTTAGTCAGTAAACAGAAAGTAAAAGACACTAAAACGCAAAAGCGTCGTGATAGAAAAGCGAAAGTTGACGATGGCTCAGAAGCCTTAAAGCAAGAAATTGCTGCTAAGAAACAAGCGCAGATTGAAAAAGACAAACAGCTAAATGAACAGCGTTTTGCAGAAGCATCTGAAAAAGGCTTGGTACGTGGTCTTGTTACCGAGTTTAAAAAGTTTGCGATTACAGCACCAAAAGACGCAGAAATTAAGTTTAACTTTACCTTCGAGAACAAGATCTACTCATTATACGTCTCTGAAAAGATGCAAAGTGAACTGTTAAATGGTCACTTAGGGATCCTTCGTCACGAGGAAGTGAGTTACTTGGTACCACATAAACTGGCTGAGCGGGTTAACTTATTAGTGCCAGCTTGGGTAGGTTACCTATGGACTCAAGAAGAGAGCACTGAAGTTGTTGAAGAAGACGACCCATATGCAGATTATGTTATTCCAGATGATCTAATGTGGTAACCAACACAACTTACCAGCATTGAACAAAGCCATAATGATTCATTCATTGTGGCTTTTGTTTTATAGACCGTTTGAACGTGTAGCTATCAATCGCTTCCTGCGGGGGATGTCAGACACTGCTGCGAGACGCTGCACTTCTTTATAGCAGAAAATATCCCTATACGCTTTGTGATGAAATTCATGTTATCGAAGCACGAAGCCGTATCTACACGGGATAATTGGCGTACTCATTTAGGTTAGTGTTGCTTGGTGTCTAACGCGGAATGCCCCAAAATCATTTTCACTGATATAACTGGTAAATAGCACAATTAAAGCTTTGAGCTTATAAAAGCTAATGTGGGACACAAGGTACAAGACCTGCCCCAGAATTATCATATAGGCCAGAGCTTAGTGATTTTTATTCCTGCGTGAACATTGCACTTTATGCAATCTCGGAGGTTCTTTGTTTCACTCAGGCAAAGAAACTGGGAATCTATTCTTTCTATGTTATAACCCATTGTTGATACTCTAGTTTACTGTTAATCTTGAGCGATTAAAGTATTTGCAAACGGTCTTATTAAGACCGTTCTTATTCGGAATTCTGCCTAATATACTGTTATCGTGTCATAAAAAACACGGAGCCTATATATTATAGGTGATACAGAAACTTTAACTGTATATTTAAGGCTCTTCGTCGAAGGT
>NZ_JBFRNX010000017.1:1509-131984 GCF_041471165.1 Shewanella sp. 10N.261.52.F9 | reverse complement strand
TTCGGTTAAGCCCAGCATAATAGACTTAACGTTGACTGAAGAATTAGGCGTGATGACAGCAACCGTGACCTGTAATGATTGCGACCTAGCGCGTACCGATTACCAGTATGACATTGATGGTGTGCCGGTAGGGGAAAACAGCGCGTACTACACGCTTGTGGGTGATGAGAAGGAGCATAATATTGGTGTTACGGTGACCGCTAAAAACGCCTACTGCACTGTAAACAATACCGGTGTCAGTGGTGGCAATGCCTGTAAAACAACCGTGGGCAAAGTTATTGTTTCATCTAGTTATGTGAAAAGTGTTAGCGGAGAAGGAGCAGCGTTTGCTGCCCTATTCAATCATGGTGGCGTAGTGACTTGGGGATCTAGTGTTGGAGGGGGGGATAGTGAAAGCGTACAAGCTCAACTTACTGATATTGTTGCAATCTCCTCAAATGCTCAATCATTTGCGGCAATAAAAAGTGATGGTAGCGTTGTAACATGGGGCCGTGCTGAATACGGTGGTGATAGCAGCAGCGTATCAGCTGAGCTGACGTCAATTCGCTCAATCGCTTCAACTTACACTGGATTTGCCGCAGTAACTGACAGTGGTAATGTGGTTACTTGGGGGGACTGGGGCGGCGACAGCAGCGCTGTGCAATCTGAGCTCGATAATGTAAAAGAAGTGGTTGGTAATCGGCTGACCTTTGCTGCGATAAAGTTTGATGGCACAGTTGTTACATGGGGCGATGAAGATTACGGTGGTGACAGTAGCGCCGTTCAAGCTGAGTTAACCGATGTGAAAGAGATTGTTGGAACTAATTCTTCGTTTGCGGCCTTAAAAGCTGATGGTACTGTAGTCACTTGGGGAGACTCGTGGAATGGTGGAGACAGCAGTTCAGTTCAATCTGAGCTGGTCGATGTTGTTAAAATTAGCGCGACTAAACAAGGGGCTTTTGCTGCATTAAAAGAGGATGGCACTGTTGTTACATGGGGTACAGCTGCTGTAGGTGGGAGTAGTCATTCCGTTCAATCGCAACTTACGAATGTAATACAAATTAGCGGCACAGAGGCATCATTTTCAGCAGTAAAAAGTGATGGTACTGTTGTTACATGGGGAGATTCTGGAAGAGGCGGCGATGCAAGCACCGACCGGACAGACCTTATCAATATGCAATCAGTTACAGCAAACAATGGTGCTTTTGCGGGCCTAAAAGATGATCTCACAGTGCTGGTTTGGGGCAGTGACTCATTTGGCACCGATGCGATTAATTCTGTGAATAATCCGTTGCCAGGTGATATATCAGATATCACTAGCATTGTTGCTAATAGCTGGGCGTTTGTTGCGTTTAAAGCTGATGGCACACTTGTTGTTTGGGGCAATATTTCAGGTGGCGGCGATAGCAGTGCTGTGGATGCAGAGCTATTACCTCAAATGAAAAATGTGTTTAAAGATTTGTCTCTAAAATAAACAAAGTGGGAGGTCTTTAGTTTTGCTTCAAAGCTTGATGCCCTAAATTTAACAGCATAACTTTTCCAACCTAGCCACAATATTTTATTTTTTGTGGCTTTTTTTCGCTTGTGTATGCGCTCTATAACCGTAATTTTTACTAAATGTGATTACTTGCTCAATTTCTGTCTGGATAGATTTGCAAGCATAGTAAATATTTCAGTCCTATTCGTAATACCAATCAGTATAAACGGTCTAGACAATAAAAAGTTAGCAGCACAATTGCTGAAGTAATTTCTCTGCTATGTGAAGGTAGCAACGATTAGTTTAAATTCACATGGTATGGAGGTTAGTGATGAGTTATTTATAAATGAGTAATGAAAAAGTTACTGGACTTTATTTTTATGAAGAGTTCAATGAAATGTGGGTGTTATATACCAAGGAGATGCCTGAACGAATAAGTGGTATTGATAAACTAAAGTATTGTAAGTTGCTAAAACTAATTACTGAAACGGATAGGACAAGATATCAATTATATCGCCTATTATTGTTTAAGGTTTAATTGGCTGCTTTTTTAGCTCTCAATAGGAATTTAAACACTATTGTACGCTTTATCTATTGCTTTATTGTTTATTTTTAACTGCAAGTATGACTTGCACACAATGCTGAAATCGAGTTGGGAAATCGTAAAAACTCAGTTTGACCCACTTATGATACTGACCTTAAGTTGATGTTTTATTTCGCACGAAAAGTTGTCTGTATTTTTTCTTTGCTTAACGATTTTTATCTTCTTCGCTGCGTCTGTTTCATTTTTACGACTTCAACTCTATCTACAACTTCAAAATCGACTTCAACAATATGATTAATATGTCGATTTATACACCCGCTCTACGTTAAGCTTGCTGCCCATAAATAATCTAAAAGGGTTAACTCATTGAGTGCTAAAGCGACGGTAGTCATTATTGAAGACGAGCCAGCTATTGCAGACAATCTCATTCATGTACTGGAAATGGATGGTTTTAATGTTTGTTGGTTTGCAACAGGTGAACAAGGTTTAGCCTATGTTGCTGGCAACAATGTTGAACTGGTCGTGCTTGATGTTGGCCTGCCTGATGTGAACGGTTTTGAGCTGTGTAAAACCATACGCGAATTTTCTGACGTGGCGATTATCTTTTTAACCGCAAGAAATGATGAAATAGACCGGGTAGTTGGATTAGAGATTGGCGCTGATGATTATGTGACTAAGCCATTTAGCCCACGTGAAATGCTTGCCCGTATTAAGTTACGCATCAAAAAGCCGACCTTTTTTACAAGTCAAGTGGTTACTCCCGTTATTGATATAGATGGGCAATCAACAGAACCAAGCACAAACACAGGCCATTTAATATCAGCTAATTTTGATTATTGTGTTAATGGACAAATGCTTGGTTTAACCGCAGTTGAATTCAAGATCTTAGATAAGTTAATTAGCCACAGTGCAAATGTATTAAGTCGTGAACAGCTGCTCATTGCTGCCGATATCGCGCCGTCCGCTTCATATGAGCGCAATGTCGACTCACATATCAAAGCGATCCGCCAAAAGCTCAAACCTTTTGCTTTAGCTGATTCGATTCAAACCAAACGTGGTTTCGGCTATTTTTATAAACAGAGTCCAACGCTATGATGCGCTGGCCAAAAATCCCATTAGGGCTAAGACTCTTCTCTTTGTACTTTATCTTGGTCGGGATCACTGCTTACATGGTGAGCACCACTGTTATACAAGAGCTTAAGCCTACGGTTCGGCAAACAACGGAAGAGACGCTTATCGATATGGCTAACCTGTTAGCCGTTCTGGCAGAAGAAGAGGTTGCCAATGACCGGATTTCTGAAAGCCGGTTCTCTAAGTTACTTGCGGCTTACGGGCAGCGAGAGCCGCAAGCGCGTAGATGGGAGCTGGGTAAAAAAGCGCTCAACCACCGGATTTATATTACCGATAAAAACGGCATAGTGATTGCAGACTCTTGGCAACAAGATGTAGGCGAAGACTATTCACAATGGAATGATGTGTACCTTACCCTGCGAGGCCAATACGGTGCGCGCAGTACCACGGAAGATCCCAATGATCCTTTATCAACCGTCATGCATGTAGCAGCACCCATCTACCATAACAATTCGATTATCGGCAGCGTCACAGTGGCTAAAGCCAACCGCTCAGTACAGCCCTATATTGATATCTCTAAACGCAATGTGTTGTATTGGATGGTATTGATGAGTGGTCTAGTACTTATTGCGGGCGCTTTGTTTTCGTGGCGGATCCATTCAGCGCTACATAAGTTGGAAAATTACGCTGATAAAATGGGCCGTGGTGAAAAAGTGGTTAAACCGACATTCCGCGTTTTTTACGAATATGCCAATTTAAGTCATGCATTAGAAAAGATGCGCGAGCAAATAGATGGTAAAAAGTATGTGGAGCAATATGTTGAAACGCTCACCCATGAACTTAAAAGCCCACTGTCTGCGATAAAAGGTGCTAGCGAAATTCTGCAAACACCATTATCAACCGATAAAGTGCACCGTTTCTCGGCTAATATTGAGCGAGAAGCTGACCGCATGCAGTCTTTAATCGATAAACTGCTAGAGTTAGCCCGCTTAGAGAAACGGCCACAATTAGATTCTTTGGCGCCGATTAATCTTATCGATATGATTAACCAAATTAATCTCGCTTCAGAAGTGCGTTTTGTCACTAAATCTGTGGTATGCCAATTTGATTGCGCCTTATCGCTGGAAAAACTCAGCAATTCCTCAGTACTTGGAGACAACTTTTTATTTCAACAAGCACTGTTTAACTTGATGGATAACGCAATAGATTTTGTAGAACCAAACGGAACTATTGAGTGGTCACTATTACCTGTGAAGGACGGACTCCAGTTAGCTATTTATAATACCGGCCCGCATATTCCTGATTACGCTATGGCGCGCATTATTGAACGTTTCTACTCATTACCGCGTAAAACTGGCATTAAAAGTACCGGTTTAGGGCTTAATTTTGTTGAGCAGGTGGTCAAGTTGCATCATGGCACACTCAATATAGAAAATGTCTCGCAAGGCGTTAAAGTCACCCTTATATTGCCTTTGACTGCAAACTCCATCTAATCTCCATATTCGCTCCATTTAATCCCCAACTGTTGATTTTAAAATACAGTCATCAACAGTTGGAGAATTACCTTTGAAAAATATACTTAATAATCAGACCGTAGCGAAATTTGGATTTGTACTTTTGCTTTTTGTATTGCTGCAGATCCCTTTATCTATGGTGAGTAACTTGATCTCAGAGCGCTCATATCGATTAGAAGAGGTGCGAAACGAAATAGCGCGAAGTAGCACTGGTGAACAAAGGATTATCGGGCCTTTCATTAGCGTTAATTACACTGAAATGGTCAATCATGAAGGTAAGCAGTACTTTACTGAGCACCGTCAATACATTTTACCGGAAACCTTTAATTTTAATGCTGATCTGGAAAGCTATGCTAAATATCGGGGGATCTATCAAGCGCGCCTTTATAAAGCAGATAGTTGGCTAACGGGTACGTTTGACTTAAGCCCTTTAACACAGATTGGCCGAGATAAGATAAACAGTGTGTCTATGGTTGTTGGGGTTAGTGATAGCCGGGGCCTAATCAAACTCAATAAAATGACACTGGATGGAAAAAGTATTGAAATCCAGCCAGGCACAGGACTCAATCAATTTGCCCAAGGATTTCATACCAATCTTGACTTTACTCAGTTGTTAGCATGGAAAGATAGTACTTCTAACAACGGTTCTGCCGATATTAAGCTGCAGCCGTTAACGTTTGATTTTAATTTCTTATTGCAAGGAATGGAGTCGATACAAGTTACTCCGATTGGTAAAGTTTCAAATGTTGAAATGAATTCTCTTTGGCCGCATCCGAGTTTTACGGGGGATTTTTTACCCATTTCATCTGACATTTCTGATAAAGGCTTTAACGCGCAATGGGCTAGTAACAACTTTTCTTCAAATATTAGCCAACTGTTTGAACGTTGTATGATTGATTCTGGTCGTTGTGCAGAACTAGACCGTCGGCAAATGGGCGTTGATTTAATTGAGCCGGTTGATCATTACCTTAAATCCCATCGCGCTGTAAATTATTCATTGTTGGTTATTACTTTAGTGTTTGCCAGCTTCTTCCTACTTGAGCTGTTTCAAGCTCGCCTAATGCACCCAGTACAATATGGTTTTGTAGGCTTAGCGTTAGCCTTGTTTTATCTATTACTGATCTCTTTCAGTGAGCACACAGGCTTTAATTGGGCTTATATTTTGTCAGCTATCGCCTCAACAGTTTTGTTGAGTATTTATGTCGGCGGAATGTTGGCAAACCCAAAACAGGGCAAGCTGTTTGGGCTCTGCTTAATGGGACTTTATGGCTTGTTGTTTGGATTGCTACAAGCTGAAAGCTATGCCTTGTTGATGGGAAGTCTATTGTGCTTTGCAATTTTGAGTTTGTTGATGCTACTGACTCGACATATTGATTGGTATGCAAAAAACGCAGACCACTCAGTTATAAACAAAGACGTTCCGCCGGAGCTTGAGAATGACGGTCAATAAGATGCTGGTTGGCAAAATAAATGATAAACCGCTCGCGGCGAGAGAGTGTTACTTTGGGGTCAGCCCTGTAAAGGCATTAATAAGCTTGAGCCTGTTATTCGTGCTGGTCTTTATTGCACTCTTTGTTCGCGACACGTTTATTAGACCGATACTCGGAGATGTGCTGGTCGTGGTGTGGTTATATTATTTACTGGCGAGCTTTTTAAGGTTTACGACACGAACGTTAATCTTGATGGCGTTATCAATAGCTTTTAGTGTTGAGTTTGCCCAATACATTAAAGTACCTAAGTTACTTGGGATAGAACCTGGCTCTGTAATAGGTACCATTATGGGCGCAACCTTTGATTGGCTAGACTTAATCGCTTACATAACAGGGGCTGTTTTATGTGTGGTTATTGAGCGGCTATTAAACCGGAGAGTTACTGCCAAAACTTGTCGCTAAACACAGTGCGCAAAAGCTGAGCGGTAAAAAACTGATAGTACTCATCAGTATAAAGATAAAACCTAGCCAATATTGGCTAGGTTTTATCTGCTTAAGAAGCAATTCAATTAGGTTTGCAGAGGACTACTCATCGCGGTAATCATTGCCATAGTAGCTTGCTAACAAGACTTGCTTAAGCTCGGCAATGAGCGGGTATCTAGGATTGGCTCCGGTGCATTGGTCATCGAAAGCATCTTCAGCTAACTCGTCGAGTTTGGCAATAAAATCGGCCTCGTTGACCCCCGCTGCTTGGATTGAGCATGGAATGCCAATCGTCTCCTTGAGCTCATCAATTTTTTTAATGAGCGCTTCGACTTTTTCTTCATCAGTAATGCCTTCGCCTATCGCGTCTTCCAGTTTTAAATATTCAGCAATCTTTGCGTAGCGGCAAAGTGCTTTCGGTCTATCATATTGACTAAATGCGGCCTGCTTGGTCGGCATGTCTGTTGCGTTAAAGCGGATCACATTGCTGATCAGTAGAGCATTGGCTAAACCATGAGCGAGGTGAAACTCAGCCCCCAGCTTGTGTGCCATTGAGTGGCAAATACCTAAAAAGGCATTAGCAAATGCGATACCCGCAATGGTTGCGCCGTTATGAACCTTTTCTCTCGCGACAGGTGCATTAGCACCATGCTCATAGGCATCGGGCAAGTGGGTAAATAACAAGTCTAGCGCTTGCAGCGCCTGTCCATCACTATATTCGTTAGCCATTACGCTCACATAGGCTTCTAATGCATGAGTGACAGCATCAATGCCGCCAAAAGCGGTCAGTGACTTTGGCATGTCCATCACTAGATTTGGGTCGACAATGGCCATGTTTGGCGTCAACTCATAGTCGGCGATAGGGTACTTCATGCCGGTTTGTTCGTCTGTGACCACTGCAAATGGCGTTACCTCTGAGCCTGTTCCTGAGGTCGTTGGGATCGCCACCATTTTGGCTTTACGGCCAAGCTTTGGAAACTTATAAATCCGCTTAGTGATATCCATAAAGCGCAGTGCTAAATCGGCAAAATCAACATCGGGGTGTTCATACATAACCCAGATGATTTTTGCCGCGTCCATAGGTGAGCCACCGCCAAGGGCAATAATCACATCCGGTTGAAAGCTGTGTGCCACTTTAGCGCCTTGCTTAACAATGTGCATGGTTGGGTCGGCTTCAACTTCATAAAAGACTTCAGTCTCTAACCCTTGGGACTTGAGGATTTTAATGGTTTCGTCACAGTAACCATTATTGAACAAGTATTTATCAGTAACGATTAGCGCCCGTTTTTTATCGCTTAACTCTTCAAGTGCGATAGGTAAGCTGCCACGACGGAAGTAAATAGAAGAGGGAAGTTTATGCCACAACATATTTTCAGCTCGCTTAGCGACGGTCTTCTTGTTGATAAGATGACTTGGGCCGACATTTTCAGAAATTGAGTTACCACCCCATGAACCACAGCCTAAAGTGAGCGACGGCGCTAACTTAAAGTTATACAAATCGCCAATACCGCCCTGAGATGCAGGCGTATTAATTAAGATTCTGGCGGTTTTCATTCTAAAGCCAAATGCTTTAACTCTGTCTGTTTGGGTATCTTGGTCGGTGTACAAACCTGAGGTATGGCCAATACCGCCTAAGGTCACCAGTGCTTCAGCTTTATCGACCGCATCTTCAAAATCACTGGCGCGATACATTGCAAGTAGTGGGGACAGTTTTTCATGAGCAAAAGCTTCTGCGTTATCGATATCAGTCACTTCGCCTATCAAAACTTTGGTCGAGCGATGGACGGTTATTCCTGCCATTTCAGCTATTTTAGCTGCACTCTGGCCGACGATGTCTGCATTTAGTCCGCCATCTTTTAAAATGACAGACTGCATCGCTTTGGTTTCGGCAGCATTTAAAACGTAGCCGCCATGGCTGGCAAAGCGCTGTTTTACAATATGGTAGATCTCATCAACCACCACAACGGCTTGCTCAGAGGCACAAACCACCCCGTTATCGAAGGTTTTTGACATCAATATTGAGCTCACTGCGCGTTTAATATCGGCGGTTTCATCAATGACAATCGGTGTATTACCGGCGCCAACTCCAATGGCAGGTTTACCTGAAGAGTAGGCGGCTTTAACCATACCTGGACCACCCGTTGCTAAGATCAGGTTAATGTCATTGTGGGTCATTAACTGATTTGAAAGCGCGACTGAAGGTTCATCAATCCAACCAATAATATCTTTGGGTGAGCCTGCTGCAACTGCAGCTTCAAGCACAATGCGTGCAGCCATAGTGGTTGATTCTTTTGCCCTTGGGTGGGGCGAGAATATAATGCCGTTACGGGTTTTAAGGCTAATCAGCGCTTTAAATATTGCAGTCGATGTTGGATTGGTTGTAGGAACAATACCGCAAATGATGCCAACGGGTTCGGCGATGGTAATCGTACCAAAAGTAGGGTCTTCAGCAAGAATACCGCAGGTCTTTTCATCTTTATATTTATTGTAAATATACTCAGAGGCAAAGTGGTTCTTAATCACTTTATCTTCTATCACGCCCATGCGGGTTTCATTGGCAGCGACTTTTGCTAATGCTATGCGTGCGTCCGCAGCGGCGAGTGCTGCAGCGCGAAAAATGGTGTCGACTTGTTGTTGAGAGTAATTGGCAAATATTTGCTGGGCAGCCTTTACTCTCTCTATCAGCAGGTTGAGTTCTTGCTCATTTGATATTGTCATAATCGCAATCCTGAAAAAATTTAGCCAAACCGCGCTTGGCTAAATATTCTCCGGTGCTCTAGACTTCACTTTATGAATAAAAATTACACTTATCAAGGTCATTCTGCAGTGACTAAGGCCACATTTTCAACGAGAACTGTAATTTTATAACGAGTATAACTTAAGGATGTTGCGGTTTAACGTCAATGTAAAGCGAGTGCAGCAAAACTATTATTCAAAGTTGTGATTTAGGATAGAAAATCTCATTTTTGGTTTTAAGGGTCATGAGTTAGAGTAGCGCCACATTTTTAATGAACAAATAACGCCTTGGGCGCGTTGAGGGTAAGACGTTGGATTTAACACTCTACGTTAAATTTTTTCTCGGCTTAATTGCGATAATTAATCCATTTGGATTGTTACCGGTTTTTGTGAGCTTAACCAGTCATCAGACCGAAGCTGAGCGTAACCATACGGGTAAAGTTGCAAACTTTGCTGTGGTAGTGATTTTGTTGGTAACGATATTTGCTGGCCAGCATATCTTGAACATGTTTAGCATCTCGCTGTCGGCTTTTAGAATTGCAGGCGGTACGCTTATCGCAATTATTGCGATGTCGATGTTGCAAGGTAAGTTAGGTGAAGTAAAACGCAACAAAGAAGAAGACCGTGAAGCCTCGGGCATGGAATCTGTTGCGGTTGTACCATTAGCCTTGCCGTTAATGGCTGGTCCTGGTGCAATTAGTTCGGTTATCGTTTCAGCTGCTGAGCATAATAGCTTTGAAAACTTAATTGGCATGTCAATTACAGTGATCTTGTTTGGACTGCTTAGTTTTACTTTATTTAGAATGGCGCCAATTATCTTTAAGATCTTAGGCAACACAGGCATTAACGTGATCACCCGTTTAATGGGTCTATTGATGCTGTCTATCGGTATCGAAGTGATTGCAGCCGGTGTAAAAGGCTTCTTCCCTGGATAACTAACTTGTACTGATTAGATTACTGCTTGATAGCAAAGAAAAAAGGCACTCAAACGAGTGCCTTTTTTAGTTTTATTAAAATGAGCCCATTAGAACTCGCAATTAAGCTCCATCATAGAGGCTGATTTGGCACTAAAAAGATGTTGATGCAATCTAGCGGCAAATTCATCTGTCATACCGGAGATATAGTCGGCAATAACGCGATAGCTGTTTTCGCCTGCTTGCTCACTGGCGAGCCAACGTTCGCGAGTATTGAGCGGTAATAAGCGCTCAGGATCTGAGATAAAAGCTTCAAATAACTCCATCACTATTTGTTGCCCTTTATACTCGACCATTTGTATTTCAGGTTTGCGGATCACATACTTATAAACGAATTGCTTAAGCACATTGAGCGCTTCTGCAAAAGCGGGTTCTAGGGCTGCGTTATATCTTAATAGGGGCTCTTCAAACAAAGGGTTTTCTTGAATAGATATCGCAGTTACAAAACCATTTACCAGTGTGCCTATTGCATCTTTGCGCTGATGATGTTTGCTGGAAAACAACCTTTCGCTGATGGTGCTGAACTCGTTCTTTAACCAGTCGTCTTGTGTTTCTAGTAAGGTTAGGGTGACATCAGTACGCCACTGCGCCTCATTAACAATGCCCATTACAATAGCATCTTCAAGATCGTGTACCGCATAGGCAATATCATCCGCTAATTCCATGATTGAACAATCTAATGATTTATAGCGGGTACGTTTGTGTTTAACACCTTCCACTTCATGGCTCGATAAGAACAGTGCTCGATCATTTTCAGATAAAGGCGCAAGCACCCAATCTAAAATTTCAATGTCATCATCAAAAAGCCCTTTTACAGGGAGCCAATCACCCGGCTTTAATTGCCTAAAGTTGGCTACTGCCGGCTGTTTTTGGCGGCTAAAGAGAGCACTGAAAGGGGCGGGATACTTTAAGATCCCAAGCAATGTTCTACGGCATAAGTTCATACCATAAAACTCAGTGTAGGGTTCTAACCGAGTTAATATACGAAATGTTTGTCCATTGCCTTCAAAACCGCCTTTATCGCGCATCATATAGTTAAGCGCTATTTCGCCACCGTGACCAAAAGGTGGATGACCGATATCATGGGCAAGACACAGAGATTCGATAAGGCTCATTGAATCAAGAAGCGCATTGTACTCAGGCTGTTTTTGTTTAATTTGGGCACATATGCCAGTACCGATTTGTGACACTTCTAGTGAATGGGTTAGGCGGGTTCGATAAAAATCATTCATGCCGACACCGAGCACTTGGGTTTTAGCCTGCAGACGGCGAAAAGCAGCAGAATGTAATATTCGAGCTCTATCACGTTGGTAGGGGCTACGATGATCGTTACGCCTTTGTTTGTCTTCGCCTAAGCGTCTTTCATTCCAAACTGCGTCTGTCATATACATTCCTTTAATGGCTTAAAGCAGCTTATTAATATCGTCTAAATCAAGGGTAAAGCTGGGAATAAAACACTCGATAAAATAGTTTACCGCTGGGTTTGGATCGCTCTTGAGTCTTTGCTCCAAGCGTTTTTGTGCTGTGTTAAATTCAGTATTGCCTGCACGCTTTTCTTCTAAACATTTCAGGTACGCACAAAGGGTATCCGCTGACTTAACCAAGGCTTTATATTCGACATCGGCGTACTCGCTAGTGAGTAGCGCCTGATAATCCTCTCTAAATTCTTCTGGCACCATCTCAAGTAGTCGTTGTTCGGCAATGGCTTCAATTTTCTTATATTCAGCCTCTATCTCTTTATTGAAATATTTAACAGGAGTGGGGAGGTCTTGCTTATTTCGTATTTTATTTGTGTCACATATCAGGGGGGGCGGGGCTGTATACCATAAATAAAGACTTTCCCGCAGATTTAACTTGCTTATTTAACAACTCTACTGTAACCAGTGTCACAAAGCAGGGTGATGTAAACATGTGTCACAGCTATATTAGACTAGTGTAAACATGTGCCACTAGTATTCCAAACTTATATATCAACCAATATGCACAATATCAACGTATAACAATTTGGCTAATAAAACAACGGCGTTCTAGTTCACTTATACTAGAAGGAGTACGGATTGGTTCAAAGATAATTTTGCTCCTCGCTGCTAACGTAGCGAAAACAAACCATTGTGAAAACTACTGCGCCGTAAAGATGCGAGTGTTAGTCAGTTCGTTTGAATTGCTATTAGTCGTGACAGCTTGTACATCATGCACTAAAAAAAGATACAGTTCGTTATTTTGAATCTTGTTGAGCTTGACAAGCACTGCGCCATGCTTTTTTGGGGAATAAGTCTCTGATACACAAATTTAATATGGCATTATTTAAATTAGACAATATTAAGTTTTAAATGAATATCGCCAGTTAACAATTACAATGTAATCTTTTCTTCAGTTTATTGAATGCAGTGAATGAGCGAGTGTACGATGTGATTTGACGATTATGTGTTTCATGCATCTTATGTCTAATGCTATATGTGTTAACGTTTACCTAGTTTTGACTGTTTTCCAGTGGTCCTCATTCTGTTGCAATATCAGTGTGTGCAACTCGTATTTCAACGCGTCTGTTGTTGTTTCAGAGTTGTGTTTGTTTGCAAATTCACGCAATTCATATTCAGTGTTGCTGTCGGCAGACAATAAAGTTTGAGCGTTTTTTGCTCTTTATTTCGACTCGTGGAGTCTGGAAAACGACAATAAAGATTGTTATCACATAAAGATTGATCAGTTTCTAGCAATCTTTTGGACATTTATGAGTTGCAAATAACTTAATTTAAGCATGAAGAACCGTAAAACTAATTGACAATTAGTTTGAACTTAGGCGAAACACAAATAACTAATCGCCAACATATTCTTTAGTATGCATGTGAGCAGTGATTAGAGATAGAGAAGAAGGGTCGTTAAAAGTCTTGACATAAAAGCACTCTAATAAAAGTAAATAAATACTTATTCTATTATAAAATTCAATAGGTTGTGCTAATATCTCCATATGTTTATTTTGGCTTTGAGTTGATGACTTAGCAACAGCGTGATTTTAATATTAAACTGTCTAAATCAACTTTTAATGGCCTAATTACTGAACAGATATGTGTCGTTATTCAAGTGTAGCCTCATGTATCCTGATGCTTAGTATGTTTCAAATTGTTTTGGTGATATATGACAAACCGTGATACCCAGTTTTTACAAGACTTTGAGTGGGCAGAAATTCGACTAGCTACACTTGACCAACGACTACTGTTTGCAACAGTGAAACTACTACCCAAAGGAAGAGCAAAACCCGAGTTAATGAATGGGGTTGACATTCACCAGCTCCCGAGGAATGGAGGAACTCTATACTTTAGACGAACGGTCCTTACCGCTGAAGATGCAGTACGATGGTACAGAACCATAGACGAAACCCCACTAACCCCCGTTCCTTCATGTAGTTCAGATAGTGACCCAAAACTTGATGGACTACAAATCAGAAGCTCAAAGCTGATTGATGACCCTATTTGGCCAAATTTAGGGCTACCTTACGGCAATGGTCTATTTTCAAGTTTGGAGACTGTAGAGCCTGCTCCTTTTATTGGGAATACATCTTCGAGAGTTCACCGTAGGTTTGGTGATAACCAAGGTTTCGAAAGCCTGTTGAACGATAACGGTGCGTTGGCGTTTCTAGCCAGAAGGTTACACGTCAATCTCAACTCATATCAAGAGTATTTGGGTAGTGTTGTATTACTCGTTCCTGACCCCGTCATAAGCAAAATCGATAACTTCCTCATACCTAGAGGAGATGATAACAACGATGAATATATCTTTTACAGATTCGTACCAAGAGTTGGGCAAACTCTTGAGGGGGTGAAGATCATAACATTTGACGAGCGAGCGAACTTACTCTCTAGCTTTGAAGTACACGATATCCCAGAAAATGGAATTTTAAAAGTCAATAAGGGTAGTTGTATTGGTAAATATGGGTATGCCGTGACTCACCCTATTCACGGAATTTTAACGTACCACCAACCTTCAGGATTCCTAAGAGCTTTAAACCTAGGTATAGGCGTAGTTGGAGAGACAAGGAAAGTACGAGTACCTATAGGAGAATCTAAGAAAGCAAGCATGATTGATTACGAAGTAAATAGAACTTCAAGAAGTAATTCGAGATATGGTTATAAACATATCCCACCAAATGTAAACGTACGAGTTGGCAGTTCGGCCAGAGCACGCGAGAGGCTATCAGAAGCGGAGAGACTCGATCAAAAATGGTTTGGAAAAGGCGCACGCGAAGAAGCAATGGCATTTATTCGCCATAGAATTAGTAGAGCAGAAAACAGAATTATTATTGCAGATCCTTATTTTGGAATTCTTCAGATTCCTCAGTTCCTGCTTGCTATAACTAGTAATGATGTGAAAATTGAACTATTAACGTCTCGGCTAGCTTTTGAACACGGTATGCCAGCAAGTGATGAAGATAAGGAAAGCAATGCTCCATCAACAATTTTGAAAGAGAAAATACAACAGTTTCAATTCGAAATGGAGCGTATCAAGGAACAAGGTAACACTGACTTTGAAGTGATGGTACTAGCTGGAAAATCGCCCGAACTACACGATAGATTCTTAGTTGTTGATGATGATGTTTGGTTTATGGGTAACTCGCTTAACACTTTAGGAACTAGAGCGTCAATGGTAATCAAGCTCCCTAACCCAGATGAAGTACTCTCTGCATTAAAGGATTTTCATAACAAGTCAGAAAGGTTTTGTGATTATAGGAAAAAGTTTGAAAATGTATCTGGAGAATAACTGTGTTTAATAAAGTTGCTCCCAAAATCAGCTCTGTACAAAAAGTTACTAAACCTGAAAAAGAAATTCTTTGGTCTGCACAACAAGGATTTGGAAATTTAAGGAATGGGGATCTAAGTAAGTTTCCAGAAATGAAAGCCATAATTTCAAGAAAACATGCTGAAAAAATCAACCCTCTACAAACATTTTGGGCTACATTTTCTAGTGCACAAGAAAGACTATGGATTATTGATCCTTATTTCTTTAACCCTGAAAAAAACAAAGGCAGTAGACAAGATAGAATAAAATTTGTAATTGACCAATTACATGAGACTTTAGACGCTTATGATATAAAAATAATCACAAAGTCACATAACACTATTACAAATAAGAATGTTGATGATGATATATTGATACAGTTTAAAGAACATGCTCTATTACTCAATGGATTCAGAGTTAAGGGCCAAGAGAAATGTAATATTGATATTAAGTTTAACCTAACAACAAACTTTGACCACATACATGACCGTTTTGCCATTATAGATGATGAACTCTGGCATTTTGGTGCTACGGTCGGAGGGTTCCATTCCCAAGTCAGTGCAGCCTCAAGAGGGTGGGACGCAAGTGAACATGGCGCAATAGAGTTCTTTAATTTAGTATGGTCAGCTGAAGGTGCAGTAGGTAAAAAATGACAACACAATGGCCCAATGAAAAAAACAAAAAATATCAAGATGAATTTTTAAACCTAAGAAAAGATTTAATCTTTTTTATAGATAATTACGAGAAAGAGCTTGAAGAAAGACTCGATTTATTAGCTGACTTAATTATTAAATCTGGAGTTGAGTATAATGAGCTACATTCAGGGGTGAAGTCTAGCATTATTGATGTAGATGTTAATTATAATACAGAAGATAAAGTGGATCTAATTTCTACATGGATATGTGTTTTAGCTATTGTTAAATCTCCAACTTTAAATACTTGGTTAAACATAAAGAAAATATTCTATAACTCTAACAACATTAAATTTTGGCTTGAAGAATCGATCTTAGTACATACTGAAATCCACCCTGAAGATAAATGCTCATTTATAGCACTATCCGATAAGGTTATAAATGCTTTAGAAGAAAATGATAGAAGAATAATTTCCGAGAGACATAGAGGTACTTTAGAGAATGCATTACTATTTTGGGAAGAAACATCCGAAAAGTTGACAGAGATTTGGCGGGGACTGAGAGGATTCGATTCTTGGTCATATAGTGGTGAGTTGGTAGTATTTTCTGTACTTAAAACACTAGATAATGAACAGTTTATTCAAAGGATATCTAAATTCGAGAACCCCTATCTTGTTGATGTTTGCCTTTTCGCTATTGGAGTTGATAATAGCTACTCTTGTTGGGAAGAAATCGTAAAATTAGCTCCGCTTTCATTTGAAAAAGATGGAGAGTGGAATGGCTCTGTCCTCATGCCTTTGCTTCTAGTATATGCACTTAAAGGAATTCAGCAAGCAGTATACGGACTGCCTCATAGTAACTTATCACCCGAAGATGAAGCCAAAGCAAAAAATGAAATAGATGAATTAAATTCTCCTATTATTACATTGTTAGCACAAAGAGAGGACTCACATCCATTATTTGCACGCTGGTCTACTTGGCTAATGCATGAGCTCATGATATCTGGCAGCGATGATCAAGATAATGTAACGTCTGTATCTTATAGAAACAATTCACTACTAAAGGCAATTGGCCAATCAATCCAACTAAGCTCCAACTTTCAGTTATCGTCTGAGTCAATCCCAGTTTGGGAGCGTTGGGTATATAGAGCTGTACTCGCCTTACATTCATACAATGGCTTTATTACCCAACAAGAATGTAGTGACTTTATTGACGAGTGGAGCCTAGATTTTGATAGTTGGAATGATGATAAAGGCGCACAACTAATCGAAAGCTCGCGATTATTCAACATGAATTCGCAAGAAATTCCAAACAATTCAACTCACTTACTAGCATATTCGATTGCGATGTCTAACTCCCCGAGCTCAAATTGGATTAGATTATGGAATAACACAAGATTATTGAGGGAAATTGTTGAGTATGGAGATTGTCAAGATAGTAGAGTTGACAGATATAAAGGTAGTACTGAAGCTATACGTTTGATTTTACTTGGTTTTACTGTTGGTCTGGCCATTTTAGATCAGATGGCTCAGAGGTATATTGATGACGGGGGTATCAGTAAAGATGAAATTCTCGACTTATATCGTGCGCTGTTGAAAGCCGCTAATGAAATGAGAGAAATTAACTATTTCATTGATATAGACAAATGGGAAGATGCTTTACTTAGCTTGATTATTAGACGTTTACATTGGGAGTCAGGCGTTGGAAACATAGCAATTTTTAATTTGCAAGATACTCCATCATTTTCAGATTTGGTTAAGCAATCAACCTATGATGTCGTATTTTTTTGGAGAGTTATTGAAAACACATTGATATATCAAAATAAATTGGTAGATAGAATTGACCTACCAATGCAAAAGATTATCGACCTTGTTAATGATATTGAGCTTGTGAAAAATGCTAGTGATAAGAAATTTAGAATAAACTCAAAAACTATTGACGAGTTTAGTAAGTTATTCTAATTCAACTCTAATCTGACAGCTACTGTGCAACCGTAGCTGTCAGATTTAGTACTAATTTTTATACAGTATTAAATTATTTGGGATAAGCGAAGGATAGATATAACAAGATAGTAGTCACTCCAAATACGTAATGGGGTATTTCTTTGTTAGAGACTTTGGAAATGAGAGGTTGAATAGAAGCATTAATCACATTAGTGCTTCTATTTTTATTAATTTGTTAGGTTATGCTTTAAATTTGTCAGACTATGGTTATCTTATGTCAATGTATGCTTTCAGCGACATTTGGGGCGATTCCTTTTTTGAGCGTTTCAGTAGTCCCAACATGAGTACCGCTTTACCGGGGGGAAGGTAATCTTTTTTAATAATATGCGTGCGCATTTAATTCTTGAACCTCAGTTAGTGGCATATCTTAATCAATTATTGTCTCTTATCTGAGTAGGAGTGTTTATGAGTTTTCAGCAGAAGTTCTACTTACATGTAGAGCATGGGTTTACCAGCTTCATTAGTGTTACTGTACTAAAAAGTCCTGAATCGATTAGCGCTGTAACTACCGTCCATTTCTCTAATAACCAACGATTTACGAAATTTGATTTACCGTACAATGTCGCTGATTGGTCGATTGAACTGGACAAATCTACTGAAAAACAGTGTCGCCTAGCCCCAGATATTATTCTGAATGTAAAAGGAGTTGGTCTCGGTTCTCTAACTCGCAACGCTGTGATAGCAGAAGCTAAAATTCAATTTGCTGGACACTCTTTGCGTCCAGGTAAGCTGACTGAGAAAGACGGCAATATAGATAACTTTAAAAGACGACATCACTTCTACACAAATAGTGGCTTTAAGGTAATCTATAATGAGGATGAACTTTCTGGAACCATCGAATGTAATGACCTCTCCCTTTTAAATCCTAGTACCACCAGTCTTCGCAAGCACAATTATGTCGATACAAGCATCGAAGACTTTTTTGCAACAAAAAATAGTCAAATAGAACAGTTAAATTCAAAAATAAGAGTTCTGGAAGCTACTGCGGCGGCGAAGCCTGAACAGCATTGGATAAATGCTAAAAACTTCCTGATATTTGCCTTGGCAGTTGTTCTGGTGTTGAGTGTGTTTATTTAGCAAAGTAATCTGGAAGTATTTTCGTGTAAATTGTGCCGGTGAATTATCAGTATAAGATATGTTACATCGGGTTAGTTAGAACCCGTACAGAATACGACAAAGTAGATACAGAATAGAATTAATAGGGCAAGAATATGAGCATTAAACCAATTAAGACAGAAAGAGACAACAATGTCGCTTTTAGAGCTTATTTAAAAAAAGGCTGAATAATAACGATTTTCTAGGTATAAAGAGAGGCTAATTTTCAGGCTTTTCAGCGGTAAGGACGCCAATGAACGCACAAATCACCGATCTTCAGTTAGCTAAATCTCTCTCATTAGAAATATTTAATGAATACAGCATTGCGCTTGAATTCATCTACTCAAATCCTGATTACACACTATTAAAATTTAGAGAAACTATAAGCTCGACTGTTCATGCTTTGGAAGATTTTCATCTCGTACCTGAAAATAGTAATTGCAGCCTGATGAACAGGATAATTCGCTTAGAGGCTGAACATTTTATCGATGAGAACTTAGCTTCACACCTTCATTCTGTAAGAAAGCTTGGTAACCGAGGTGCGCATACTAATGAGCGGGGAGAAGGCGGTTCAGAATCTTTTGCCAAGCGTAAGTTAGAGCTGTCGCAGTTGGCCGTCGAAGCCCGAGTGCTGACGATTAATGTTATGAAGCAAGCTCTGGCTACAATTAATCAAGTTGCAGTCATTGACGATGTAAAATTAGTTGATGTTGGAGTTCAAGATCAGCGCGAGCTTGTATTTAATGCCCTCAGGTCACAATGCACTAAAATGAAACTCTTAGCAGGGATTGCCACTGAAACCGAATTAGATGAGCAGTGCGCCTCTATTTCTTTGTTAATTCCCAACGATAAAGCAGCTCATCTTCAAGGGATAGCCAATATAGCTCTTAGCTTTTACGAGTCGTCATATTCGTGCTCGGCGCCAGTAGATGATTTTATGCATCTATATCCACATGACGGTCGCTCGATAAAGGAACTTGAGAAGAGCCTTTGCGATCTTGAACCTTTATATCGATACGGAGCGTTAGCTATCACTGATGGCTTTCCTGAAGATATATCACAAAAAGGTATACTTTGTTTAGAAGCTGCCGCAAAGCGTGGGTATGGGCCTGCCGAAGCCTTGTATGGTTCTTTACTGTTTGAGCAGGAAGAATATGAGCAGGCATTCAAATATTTGTCTCAGGCGGTTGCGCGTGATGATACGACGGCGTTATGCACAATGTTTTATTATTACACAACCGGAAAAGCCTGCTTAGTTGACAGAGATAAGGCACATTTCTATATCATGAGGGCAATTGAACAAGATTGCCCGGTTGCAATGGCGCATCTCGGCATCGCTTACTATGAAGGGAAGGGGGGGGAACAGGATTTAGGCTTAGCTAAATTTTACTTAACCAAAGCATCAGATTTCGGGAATTTATTAGCGAAACGATATCTCCTAGTTCTTTTTACGGATATCACAGAACAATTTCAAAACCAATTTAAAGCTAGTACTCACAAGTTAGTGACTGAGCTTAATAAACTGACATCAAAGGCAGAACCGCAACGCAAATTAGCAAAAATAAAAAGAAACGATCTATGTCCATGCAGTTCTGGTGCTAAGTATAAAAATTGCTGTCTCAATAAATCTAAAGTATTGCCACATTCAGCTTTGAACTACTATTTTTGATTAAGCTTTGTTTAACCGATAGTAACTGGTTGTCTTCTGCTTTAAAAAGAAACAATTCAAAGACCTAATCTGTGTATCAATCGAATATGGCCGAGCAATTAGATAACCACGAGCAGTGTATTACTGATCTTACGTACAACAGTTTGATTCACTTATATGCAAGTGTTGCTGACAACACTCGTTTCACGCCGATTACAGGCCAGTAAAAAAAGAAATTAAGCAGATCATTAAATTGGGTCGTAAAAGTGTCAATCTAGAAACTGAAATAAACAAATTACATGATCGCGTATCTAAAATAGTTACGTCTCTATCTGATGCTCGACGTCTGTTCGATGTGTTGGAAGATTTCAGAATAGAGCACGAGTTAGAATCCCAGCTTTATAATGAAACTGCATCTACCGATGAAAACTTGCTTTACCTATTTCAGCCAGAGATTGAATCTGCATTTAATAGCGCGGGTAAGCAAATTTCTGAATTTCGAGTTGAATACAGTGGTGAGCTTTATGACACACGAGGTGAGTTGTTCGATTCGTACAACGCTTTCAATGTCCAGACTATGGCAATAATCAATAAGCACCAAAAGATAACTCTTCTATTGACACCGTTAAATTGAATTGTCGGAGTCTAATAGAGTTTGAGCAAATTTAAACGCGTTCTTGGACAAAACTTTGCCAGTAGTTCTAATAATTTAGCAAATTATGAATAATTTTAGATATTGGAAAGTTGCTTAGCGAGGTATCCAGTTTTGGTAGTACAAATAACTTCAAACATCAATTATTCCACCACATGGCTTAACTTGCAGGTGAAGAGTTATTGAGTACTTAATTCAAGAAGCCTTGCTATGAGCAGTTCGCTAGCGTCACTGGAATGTGTGCATAGCGAACCGTCATTTCGGTGGATTACAATGGCTGGCTTATTTCCTCTGTATTTACCTTAGATTCAGTCTCACCAGATAGGTCCATTCCAACATTCTGATTAAGTGCAGCAACTCTTGCAGATTGAATATGTAGGCTCGCAGGCAGTTTGTTCTTGTCGATTCTTCCAGCTAATTCACTTGAAATAGAAGGCCATAAGTTTATATGGAATTTCATCGGAAGATGAGGGATAGGCGTTGGTGCCCAATTTACTCTCTTGTAGATAAGGTTACCATCGACAAACCAGCGAATTTCCGTTGAATCCCATTCAATAGCATATGAGTGATAATCTTCAGTAGCATCAAACCCAAGGTCTATTTCTACAGGCGTACCTCTATAACCAAAATCAAAACGTGCACCATCCACCCCCGGGTTGTAATAGACATTAATAAGCACTTTATTGGGTGACTTACCAACCAATTCAATATCAATTTCTTGTCTAGGCGAATCTCGATGAAGGAAAATTCCAGTAACTAACCCCGAAGCCTGAGGGGGTTTTATCACTGCTTCAAACCTACCATACAAAAAGAGACTGTTACTTGTAATAGCTCCAGAACTATACTCTCTCACTTTCATATCTTGGTTCTTGAGTATTATTGATGCGCCATTTCCCGTGTTAACTGAAAAGTTGTCTGAATTAAACATGGCCTGATTGCCAGGAAACGTATCATTTCGCAAAAACCAGTTAGATGTATCAAGTTTAGAAAAATCATCTGTTATATAGGCAGTTGTAAGTTTCTGTCCTATGGTTTGCATATGAGGATTACTTACAGGTAACCCGAACCACCCCTTTTTCTCTGAAATTACCCAAGGCGATTCATCGTGCTTCAAAACAGTATGGGATAAATTTCGGTATCCAAGTGAGTCCTTGTCGAATTTAGATTGTTGTCGTTTACCTAACTCTATTAATGTTGGGTATGCACATACAGGAGGGACTATACCTAGAAACTCACATATTGATTTCCAAGCTCCAATATTATCCAAAGATAAAAACAGAGCCCTGTTAAACCATAGTTTACGAATGTCTTCTAGTTCTACTTTAGCATAACCTTCTGTAAATAAAATTAATCTTCCGTTTGGGTAGATCTTTGCTAGCTCATTTATCTTTTTATCGATTGTTCCAACATTGACATAAGCATCAAAAGTTCGATAACCATCGTTTTTTAGCAAACTGTTTTTCTCATCATCAGGTAAATCATAAAGGTCACTGCAGCATCTATATCCCAACATTGATATAGCCATACCTAGAGAAGTTAGTCCTCCACCCAGTCGGCCTATCGCAAATATGGGTTTAGCTGTTGGGATATTAGTGAATACACTTGGCGCCCCATCATTCAAAACACCTATTTGAGATAGAATTGGTAAAACCGAGTAGAAATTCCCAGAAACTTCGTCGTTACGTTGAGGGATTACTGACTTAGCGGTCATTAACGCTTCTATTTCAGAAAATTTATGATTTATCCATAGATCTACAGGGCCTTGCACCGGCAACATGCTCAATAAGCGTTTAGCTCCTTCTTTTGAAAGAATATACCCTGACATATACCAGATTCCACGAAATAACTTGAAGGTATTCTTTGATATACGTACTTTTTCTGCTCCTTGATCGACCTCTTTAAATGAAAGAAAAAGTATATCAAAGAGAGGAGAGCTAATTTTCACTTCTTCGAGTTCTTTCCAGATGTTCTCCACATATGCTGGAAACTTGTGATGCAAACATATGTCATCCTCTAAGACCAAAACATATTGTTCATCGCCATGTGCTACCTTCTTCCAAGTTTCAATATGTGAAAGAGCAACAGCAATCTCTTGTTGACTCATCTCTATACTCATATCTAAGTCAAGGTTCTGAGGCAAGGCTTTACAGGGATCTACATATAACTGGCCAGCTAGAGTATATGTTCTCCTTACGGTTTCAAGTTGATTCAAGCTATCACTATCCAATTTGGAAGCATCAACTGCAGGAACTCTGACAATAATATTCTTTAACGACGATGAGTTCTCATCTAGTACAGGAGAGAATTCTTTAAAAACGTTATTAAGTCGATGTGGCTGACGGTCTAAGTTAATTACAAAGATACGTTCAATTTTCTGAAAGGAGCTTCCTTTTTTGCTAGAGCTAAACGCACTACATTTCTTGCGTCCCACTAATTTCCGAACTTTGAGAGAGGCCTTATAAACCCAACTCAATATGGGGCCCAATGTACGGTTTCTATTCATGAGAGTTCTCTATCCTTTGTGGCTTTATTGGAAGGCATACCATTAGCAAGTCGCCAATTCCTTTTATCATTTCGATAGCTTAATTGCCAAACCGTACTCGCAATTTCATTCCAATCCGGTTGAATATTTATGTAGTTAGATATCGGAAAAGATTTATTATCAAAAAGAAAGGCAACAACACTAGCTGTTAGATTACCAGGTCCAGTTGTTGATTGGATTTCTGGGAATTCACCATCACTTTGCCGGAGGCGGTTTGTTGCTCGATTGAGTGCGTAACCAACTATTGGATTCTCTGCTGCAGAAATGATTGGATTGTTATTGAAGTAGTAGATCCACTTATCTGAGAATGCACTTTTCTGAGTGAAGTGTTTTGGTTCTATCATGCTGTCTGACTCAATGTCGTAGCATAATGGCTGTAGCTTAAGTCTATAGTCTGAAAAAAGAGCAGTAATATCTTGCTGACAATCAACGTCATCAACGTCCACGTACATTCCACCATTGACATAAATGTAACATAGGCGAAAGTAATCACTTTTCATCGCAGGGTGATAGCAAGCGTTAAAAGCGTCAACATATTCTGAACCCAACTCAGTAGAAATGAACTCTATTGCTCTTATTTCGTCAAACAGTAAATGTTGAAAGCCTTCAACTTCACGCTCTTTCCAAGTATTTATGCATTTTCTGACATCAGGTGGGAGAGCATCGGCCTTATCCCAAAACTGGACTATTACCTTAGGTATAAGAGTCTTATCACAGCCAACTATTTTATGTTCAGATTTTTGTTGAATTAATTCAGAAACAAAATTTGATCTCAACCCATCATTTTCAGAAGTTTCAATCGCACCAACTGTTGGAGGCATTGTTATCAAGTTCACTTTTCTACCTCTTATATCTACGTTTGTACACATAATTTAGGTTGTTATCGCTGTGTCTTCGATTTGATGAATCATTCCTAATCATCGTTTTCAGGGGGCTTTTGAACGAAAGCCTCTACAAACTCATTTCGGGTACTCGTATATTTGCAGTCCGAGCAAATCAAATCACCAGTCTGTACGCCAAACATTCTCTCTTTACGTATTTCTTCAGACCCACATTTGGGACAAGCTGCATTTTTTGCTCTAGCCATTTCTTCACTCCACATTACTATTTTCTTCGAACCAGAATCACTTTGTTGCATAAGAAAAAGTAGGTCAACTTAAGTACATTTAAAATGAGGCACAGCACAGTGTTAAAACACAATGGGGCAGGAACATGTCAGTCAGGATTTGCAGAAACATTGATGTCGTCTAACCGACTGAAGCGTTTTAGCCGGTGACCCTCAACAGAAATTAAATAATTCACATTATCCTTAAATTGAACAGTTTCTATATTTTTTACCATTAACAAGGAGCGTTAAGGGATAGCATGGAGATCTCAGGTTTGAGCCTCATTTTGGCTGTTGTAGAGTTTTATCTATCGTTGGTTCGGTGATCTGTTACTTTCTACCTGGACACTATGCAGCGAGAGCACTACCTGTTGTCACGCTCTCTCGAACTCAACTTTTGTTCGTAGTTCTACTTCATCGAAGCATACCGATAGCGGGGTAATTCAGCCATAAATGTTAAGGCAGCAGATCCCTTATATCACACTCTAAAACCTCTGCTAATTGGTATGCTTTTTCAAGCGTAATATTTACTTCTCCGCGCTCAACTCGGCCAGCATAGCTTCGATCAATATCTGCTAATAGAGCTAATTTATCTTGTGAAATGCCGAGTGTCTTGCGTTTATCACGCAATTTTGCACCAAATTGGATAGCTAAGTCTTTCATTTTTCACTCAGTTAAAGAGAAAGACTATCCAAAGTTGCGGCTTATAAAGCCACGGATTATAATCCGTATTGTTGATATCAAGTTCTTCTGGCCCTGTGAGCTAGAAATAAAGAGCCTCTTGCGAGAAAGTAATGTCGAAAATTTCAATGAAAATATGCACAAGGTTGCATACTATTCTCCAGGATGAGAGCTTTAACAATTTCCGTGTATCTCAATTACGTGATGCATATTTAGCTATATCTCCTACTAATAAGGATTCTGTAGAGGTTCGCAAGTATGTGTACAGACAAATTCTGAGACTAGTTAAGAAAGGTCTATTGTTAAAAAAAGGAACGAAAAATTCTAAAAGAGTTACGTATCTGAAATCGGATTTGTTTCATGAAGTGATTTTTATCACTGAAAGAAAGGTTGAGAAACCCAAGTTGATTAATGCAAACACTACTCTCGCTGTCCAGAAGCTTGAAACTCGCTTGAAAGAATCTGAAATTGATTTACTCACTAGCATTGGCGAGTCAGAAGAATATATGCGGTTGTATCAATCTTTCCCAGAGATGAAAGCGCACCTTGAATCCCAGTATTTACAAGCCCGTGAAAAAAGCTCGAAACTACTCGGCCAAATCAAAGCGATTAAGTCTGTTCTCGCTCATCAGCAAAAGTAACTTTAATGCATCTAAGACAATGGCAATCAGAGTGCGTCAATCGCGTTCTAGAGCACTTTAGTGCCAAACATAAACACTTTCTTTGTTTGGCAACTCCAGGGGCTGGTAAGACGATTATGGCATCAGAAGTCGCTGTTCAGCTACTTGATCAAAACCTTATCGAATTTGTACTTTGCTTTTCACCTTCGATAAATATATCGCAAGGTATTAAGCATACTTTCTCGACACGTCTGGAATGTCGTTTCGATGGAGTCATAGGTGCCGTTGGTTGCTCTTATACGTATCAAAGCATGCTGTCTTTCAAAGAAGATTTCTGGCAACTGTTAAAACAAAATCGGGTACTCGTGATATTTGACGAGATCCATCATTGCTCTGGCAGTTCTCCTGAAGATGCTAATGCCTGGGGAGAAGAGATCTTATTAAATATTCAAAACCAAGCCGAATATACTCTAGCGCTAACAGGCACTCCATGGCGCTCTGATCAAGCACCGATAACTTTATCTCGTTATACAGACCCAGACAATCAAATACAGTGTGATTATATCTACGGTTTAAGGGAAGCCGTTGCAGACGGTGTATGCCGAAGCCCAAATATTGTATTAATTGATAATGAAAGAATTTCGGTTACTGACGAAGAAAATAAAACTAAGACGTTTAATTGCCTAGATGCTCTATTCCAAGGTTCATTAGTTACTTATCAATCGGTCATCAAAAACAGTGTGGCCATTCGGCATGTCTTAACGCTGGCGACCAAAAAACTCGACGACATCAGACAACACAACCCAAATGCTGCAGGACTTGTCGTTGCATCATCGATAGAGCACGCTGCATACATTCTTAACATGCTCCGAAGTGAATATGCGCAAACCGCCGAAATAGTCACCTATAAGGAAGCGCTACCTTCACTTAAAATCAATGAATTTAAGAGCAGTACAACGAACTGGATAGTCAGCGTCGGCATGATAAGTGAAGGTACAGACATCCCTCGACTGCAGGTTTGTTGCCACCTTAGTCGAGTCAAAACTGAACTCTATTTCAGGCAAGTATTAGGCAGAGTTTTAAGAGTGAATAAGGCTATAAACCAAGAAGCTTGGCTATATACTTTTGCAGAACCAAAGCTTGTAGAATTTGCAAATCGTATCGCTGAAGAAATACCTGGTGTACCCGTCATATTCAGGGAGTCTGAAACTGTTACAGACTCTGCAGTGCAGGGGGGGATCGAGATAATACGATCAAATTCCTCATCTCAAGATGAGCATAAAGTTAGGTTTAGTACACCACACAAAAATGAATCACTATTTCCCATTTTAGCACCACCTAACGATCGAGACCTCACTTGGGGACAATCGCCATCTTTTGAGATTTTAGGTGGCTTTAGAGAAAAGGTGGTATCTACTTTCAACTCACCTTTTTGATGCGAAAACCTTATTTATGGTGTCACCATTTTGAAAAAACTCTCTGACTGTTATCATATTTGATAACAGTCACGTACAGCGTTATCAAATATGCTAATGCTTTACATATCGATTTGCATATTCGCTTATTCAGAGTTCTTAACAGTTTTAGTTGACCACTACAAATAGTCATTTTTAGATCTCAGGCTCTACCGAATCTATGTCAGGGTTTGTCCTAGAGTGCTTCTTTTAAGGCTGCATTTGGAGGGGGAGGTATCTTCTGGACTGACAAATAATATGTGCTAATCCAGAATAGTTCTAATATATGCCTATCCTAAAAGAGCTATTCAAGGCGTAGCTATTTGCTATTTGGATACGCTTTCTAATCTAGTTGTAACCCATAGTTTCACATTGAGAGTAAACAATATAGTTTCTATTCTTTTGAAGGGTCTCAATGCGCTGAGCTCGTTTACATTCCCACTTGCTTACAGGGAATTGCTTGTCCCAAGCGGTCATTAGCTGCTTTTGCTGTTTACTCATTTTGTATCGTGGGTATGCTTGCTCCATATACAAATAGGTTCTTGCGATTCTGCCTCTTGAGCCAATTGTCGGCTCAACTTTTCTATCATGAACCTTTACTTCGCAACTACCAAAGCTCGAACCTGAAGAGGGAAGCATTGCAAAGTTGTAGTTAGCTCTGGTAGCGTTCACTGCGCCTACCGCTGGATACAAGTTATATAAATCAGATTGCATTAAACGGTAATCGTGATTTACTTTTTCGGCACATTTACGACCTTTAAAGTTTTTGCCTTTGTTATTTACACAACTAGGGTGGCCATCACGCCACTCTGAAAAGGTTCGGCCAAAGTTTTCTGCAGGAACAACATGTTCCCATTCAACTCTTTTGGCACGCTTAACGTGCTTCTCAGTTGTAAATCCACGTGGAAGTTTGATGTTTTTCTTGCTATCAAACTCTGCATTACAATAAAGCGTTACACGATGGTCGTAATAAACTTTACGTTCGAGTGTTTTCTTTGCTTTATTAAATGACTTTATGGTTGTATTGCCTTCGCCTGACTGGGCAAACGTAGTTAAGGGCAGCAGTGCTGCAATAGCGATGGAGAGTGTACGGATATTCATAAGGTTCTGATGAAAATAGTTTGGCTGATTTTGCCTTAACTATCAGTGGGTTTACAGTTGAAATCAGCGCGATTTAATTAAACTTAATTAATCAGACATTCCTTTGGTTAACATTTAATCAAAGGAATGTCTTTCCAGCGTGTAGTGTATTGCGGCGTCAGCATTTCTCTGCGCATCCCCCATTTTTGCGATATGCCTTGGGCAGCGAGAAACAAGGTGTCAGTACCGTACTTGGCGTTGATTTTATCCAGCACCAACATCTTGCTTGGATTTCTACCTCCCTCGAATAAATCGCCTTGCAGATTGGCTTCACTGCACAAGTTAATCAGTCCCACGCCGATTTTGTAATAACGAATAGTTGGATTGAATCTAACCATTGCAGCCTGAGTTGCTGCCTCAATGAGTTCGTAGGTGTCATTTGTTGGGAATGCAAAATGGTGCAGATATTTAAACCCGTTTAGTTGTTCATCAAAAGGTGAATTTGACGCAAACACCAGCATGCTTTTGCACAGAGAACCTTGGGTTCTTGCTTTAGCGGCTGCAGTTGAAGCGTGTTTACTTAATGCTTGGCATAATGAAGGCAAATCAGTCACTCTGTTGCCAACACTGCGAGTTGAAAATATCTGTTTCTTGTCAGCTCTTGCTTCATCCCAAGTCTTGCACACTTCGCCGTTTAGCTCTCGTACCGTTCGTTCAAGTTCAATACTGAATTGCTTTCTGGCGATGCCGGCTTTCATTTGTGACAAGGCATAAGCATTGTGAATGTTCATTGTAGCGAGCCTTTTAGCTATGCGGCCGCCAACGCCCCAGACATCATTGGTTTTCATGGTTTTTAAAATTGCTGAACGTTGCTCATTGTTAGTAATG
This sequence comes from Shewanella sp. 10N.261.52.F9, assembly GCF_041471165.1. Classification (NCBI taxonomy): domain Bacteria; kingdom Pseudomonadati; phylum Pseudomonadota; class Gammaproteobacteria; order Alteromonadales; family Shewanellaceae; genus Shewanella; species Shewanella sp. 10N.261.52.F9. Next base: position 102,606 of record NZ_JBFRNX010000017.1, on the reverse strand, counting down.
GCGCAAACGCCATTATAACCAGGGAGTTTTTTTGCAGCATGATTAGCGACTTTGGCTAAAGTAAGTGTCTCGCCAATTCCAACACAAACAGGCAACCTCGTTTCTTTCCAAACGGCTCGCCTAAGTTTTAATGCGTGCTCAGTTAGGCAAGGTATAGCGGGGTAGCAGTGCTTAAACGATAAAAAAGACTCATCAATACTGTAGATATGCTGCTGTGGGGCAAAACGGCCAATCACCTCCATCATAGATGCAGATAAAGAGCCGTAAAGCTCATAGTTTGAAGACAACGCGATAATACCTTTTTGCTCACACAGCCTTTTGGCTTCAAAGTAAGGACCGAACTTTTTAATTCCCGCTTCTTTCGCCAATCTGTTGGCTGCAACAATACAACCATCGTTGTTACTCAACACAATGATGGGGCGGTTACGCCATTCAGGCCTAAAAACCTGTTCAGCACTGCAATAGAAAGAATTGGCATCGACAAGCGCATACATGATTAATCATTCTCAAGAATAGGGCTTTTACGATGACAGCGTATTGAGCGTATAACCACGCCTTCAACACTAAAGGTATCGTGTTCAAGGATAGGTGTGCTCATGTGCGCTTCGTTGGCAGACAAAAGCAGTCGGTTTACTTTATCGATAATCTTGCACACAAATGCGCCATTGTAGTTAGCAACGATAATATCTTGATTGCGCACATCAACATGCCTATCAACAATCAAGATATCGCCATCAAAAATACCAACGCCTTCCATAGAGTCACCATTGGCGAGTCCGATGAATGTTGAGCTTGGGTGCTCAATCAATAACTCATCAAGGCTCAGTGGAAGCTGTCTATAGTCGGTAGCAGGAGATTCAAAGCCTGTAATACCTGCACTGGCCGAAATTGGGATAATATTCATTCAAAAACAACGTAAACTGTATATTTATACAGTGTAGCGGTTTTTCATTGATAGTCACAATAAAGTTTGCAGCTTCTCAGGCTAAACGTCACGAGATAGGGCGTATAAGACGTTTTGCACAAAATTAGTCAGCATAAATTTTCGCCCATGTCTTTCTACTTTCGAGTTAGCGAGATCTTCGCTGGCTCACTTATGCCCCAATATTATTTTCACGAATCTAAATGGTAAATGGCACATGTAAGCTTTGACTATAGAAAAGCTAATGTGAAAGGTTTTGCGTACACCATAAGTAATGCCTGTCTTTTTTCTTTAAGCTCAATTCTTCCGATTCTACCTTCCTATAGCAAACTAAAATAACTGTAATCCTGTACAGGTATAATGAGCTTGATGAATCAGACAGATTTATCGATGCTAAAAAGTAAAATAATTGCATCGATAAATTTTTAACATCTGAAATAGCACTTGCTTATCATGCAGTTAGATTTCCGCTTTAATCTTACAAGAGACCCGATAAATGTTCTGCATTACTTTGCGGAGAAGGTAAATTCAAATTTGTTAACACCAGCAAGATTAACTGCTTTACATCAATGAGTTACGTTGCTAACTTTGACGTAAATTAAAAAAGTGCAGGGATTTATCCGAGACGCTGGATAATAAGCTGTTAGATTTATGAGGGAGTTTATGTCAACTATTGTCGAAGTTGTTTCAGAAGTTTTAAAAAATGAGTGGTGGTCTTCCGCTGGAATAAGCATTTTTGTCGCAGTAATAGCAGCTAAAGGATATGATCTACTTAAAAATAGTAATATTCATAAAGCTCTTTTAGAGTTACTAAAGCCAAGTAGTTCACTGAATTATGTAAAAGCATATTTAAGAACAATTGATGCAATCATACTTGGTACCATACCAAAAAAGTGGATATATAGAACGGTCGCTTTAAAAGTAAATTCAAGTCTACTCTCTTCCATTAGTATGATATCAGAAGAAATTGTAAAGGCATCTGAAGAGTCAAAGAAATCAAAAACAATTGTTGGCCTTATGTTAGGTGAAAAATTAAAAAACTCATCTAAAGCTCAGTTTTTCTTAGTTATAACTTTTATTTTAAATCTAGGCCTTTCTTTATTTTTCGAGCTTGAACTGAATGGTTTTGTATTTTCAGTTGTAGGAATAGGGATGCTAGGGATGCATATAGACCATAAGTTAATCGAGTACAGAGTGAAGCAAGGCTTGTATGGAACTAACTCATTTGAAGGAAGAGAAATAATTAATTTTATTACAGCTCACGCAAATAAAAGTGACTTTAATGATTCAGGCGGGCTTAAAAAAATAATACCAAATCCTGAATTAAAAAAAGAAGAAAGCAAAGATCATATTACAGACGGAGTTAAAATATGAACGAAGACGACCTAACAATATTTATTAGAAAGGCACTTAATATCTTATTTGTTTCAAATCCTCGAGGTACTAGTATTGGGGTTTTTATTGGTGTTATTTTAGATGGTTTAATAGGGTTATTCAGCCCCGCTCTTAAAACAATTGAATTTATAAGTATTTCAGCGATTAAAATATGGCATCTGATGGGACTAGGAGTTTTTTCAATGAACCTACCTGCATATTTACGAAGAAAACAAATAGATCCCTCTATAGTTAACGCTATGGAGTTTATTGAAGAACAGAAGACTAATGCAGGGATACCTGATTGGCAGGTTAAGCAGATGTACACAAACTTATTTCAAAAAGTATTGGAAAATATGTCTCTCGACTCTGAAAGTGAAGAAATTAGCAAAAAAATTAGAAATATTGTCACAGAACCTGATACTGAAAATAAATCTAACAAGTAATTAAACAGGGACAAAAAATAGTTGGCTTTTGCTCCTTCGTCGCTAATTTTAGCCAACAATTTTTTGCCCGTTAATTGGGCGTTATTTGCTTTACATCTATGGAGTATAAATTGACAAAGTTATTTGCTGGAATTGCAAAAGATGAAACAAACGCAGACATTGGCTGGATGAATGACAGAGCCCCGTTTTATAACGAAGGTTATAAATCTGCAGCACGAGAATTGACTAACGATTATGCCAATAGACCTGTTAACGAAAAAGATACTCTAGTATTTCCTATTGTGTTTCTTTATCGACAATATATTGAGTTAACACTAAAAGACCTCATCAGAGAGCTAGACAAAAAGTTAAGTTATACAAGAGCAGATAAAACTCTTGCGCAGCATAAACTGTTGCCATTGTGGGATGCTGCAATCAAGCAATATGATAGCTTTATACAGGCTGAGAAAATCTCTCTCGTATTTACCTCAACTCCAAATAAAGAACGCCTTATTGTTAATCAGTTTAACCAAATTGATGAAGATTCATTTTCTTTTAGGTATGCATCAGATAAAAAAGGAAATGAAACACTTGAAGATCTTGAATATATAAGTGTAAATAACTTTAAAAATCAAATTGAGCTAGTTGTAACTTACATTGAGAATATGATAAAAACACTAAGTCATACAAGCATATAACAAGTTACTTAAACGGAATAAAAACGGTTGGTTATCGCTTCGAGATTTTAACCAACCATTTTTATCCGCTGAACAAGGGGTTAAATGTAAAGGTCAGTTATGCAAGATATTTTAAAGGAAACAATTAAGTTTTCGACTGAAAAGGCGGTTTTGTTCCAGTTCAATTCTAAGAGTAAATTGGCAGCCTATAGCATGGGTATTTATTGCACATTAATAGAGCTATCAGATTCATTTTACACGCTCATGGATAGTCAAAACTATACGGGATCACTGTCAATTTATCGCTCATTTATGGAGAATTATGTCGATTTAAGAAATCTACAATTAGATCCTCATTATGTATATCAATTGGATTATGGTAGTTATCTACAGGATCAGCGTTTATTCAAGGCCGCGGCAAATGATAACCCTTATTTGTCTTCGATGTCCCCATACGCTGATGAGAAGCTTCCCTTAATTTCTGTTGAAATCGACAAACTGAAGGGTAATGAAGACTACAAACTCTGCTACTCGATAAAAGATAAGTTTAGTCGTGCGAATATGGAGGCTGAATATGAAGGGTTATACCCAACATTAAGCGCAGAGTCGCACTGTAGTTTAGATGCAATTATCTCTCGTCACTTTAATATCGACCCAGCAACAGGCAGTGTGGATATTTCAATCAATGATAAATGTAACAGCACGGACTATCACTTCTATGTAGCAAACCTGACCAATTACCTGATTACCGCAGGTATAGTGGTCGCCAATATAATGGAAGGGCAGCAACTGGATGTGTATGTCAGTAAAAAAGAGCAACTATTAGATGTACTGTAGTTTTTACATTTAACAAGAGACTATGGCGTCAATAGCTAAATTTTAGCTTCTGGCGCTCACCACTTAACGCGGCGTTACCGTATACCTAATTGCCTACTTTCCCTAATGGCAGTCGTTGCTTTCAAAGCTTAAGCTCTAACCAATTTCTGTCCAAAAGCTTAACAAACTGAATTTTAACACATGGCATTTTCTAGCTCGAAAATGCCCCAAAGTTACTAAGCTTTGGAATGAAGCTTGATTATATTTTTCGAGGGAGCGCTATCTGATAGCAAGTTATGAGTTTCAGCTTCATAGTTATCAATCGCCTGCAGCGGGCGCATGTGCAAACACTTCTGAAGCTCGCCGCTAGTACGTTCGTGTAGGCTCAACGAAAACATCCATGTTTTCGACGGCTTCAGCCGTATCGGCACTAGGTTAGCCAAGCATAATTCTGGTGATTCGGAGTAATGGCTGTAAGGCTAGTTTATTATCTGTATCTGTCGCTAATTCGCTCCCCCCCTTTATGTTAGGAATAATCCAAGTCAATCACCTGAGATTAAGTACGATTAGGTAGAAATGATAATAGATGTCTTACTTATTTGAGGAACTGTGCGGAGTCGGCTCAGTAATGGGGCACTCTAACACAATCATCTCATCTAAGTACTCCCTCTAATGGATAGAAAAAATTAAAGACCTGGCCCTGATTTCCAGCTATGTTATTACTTGAAAGCTAAGTCATTCAATTAGTTATTAATGGAAATGAGTAATGATAGAAGAGCACCAATCTAAATTCTCCCCTAAAGAATTTTTGCAACGTCGCCGGCCAGAAAAATTTTCAGATTCAGTAATCACAGAAGTTGGTGTTTTAGAACGACCCGTTTTAGAACATTTCCTTGCTAAACTGAACACCCGAAACCAAGAGCTTCAATTCGAAGATTTCGCCAAAAGACTGTGTGAAAAAGTTATCTGCTCAAATTTACTCGAACAGACAGGGCCTGTAGCTGGCGGTGATGGTAAAACTGATACTCAAACATTTCCAGTATCCGAACAAAATCAACTTCTTTGGTTTGAGGGGATTAATGATTCTTCACATAAAGAAAGATGGGCATTTGCAGTAAGCACAAGAGTCGACTGGAAGGTTAAATGCAGACAAGATGTTGTAAAAATACATCAAACAAACCGGGGATATACCAAAGCATTTTGCATCACCAATCAATATGCAAAGTCGAATCAACGATCTGAGCTAGAGGATAGCTTAAAAACAGAGACTGGGATGGATGTTCGTATACTTGATATAAGTTGGATTTTAGATCAAATTTATAAGAATCAATTAGAAAGTCTGGCGATTGAAACTTTATCTATGCCAGTAAATTTCAAAAGGGATCGCTGTGTAGGTATTAATGATTATCAAAAACAAAAAAAACTTGATGAAATAACACAAAAAATAAATACAGATGTTAACCCTGTCGAGATTACCAAAGAGCAAGTTGATTACTTCTTAGATGTTGCAATATTGAGCGCGGAATTAGAAAAGCCTATATTTGAAACACAAGGTCTATTTGGTCGCGCTATAAAAATAGCAAAGAAATTTGGAACTAAACAACAATTACTTGATGCCCATTATCAATTCGCATGGAAGGCTCATTTTTGGCTGGAAGACTTTGAAACATTTGAAGAAAACCTGTCCGGTGTGTATTGCTGCGCACAACTATCTTCTAGTGCGACTAAATGGGAAACTGTTGTAACATTAATAACCGTTCACCGCAGTTATACAAAATTAAATAACATAACTCCAACGATTGATATTGCAGCGATTGAAAAAAATACTTTAGAGCAATTACATACTATCGCTCACGACGAAACTAGACCAAGTAACTCCCTTTTCGCTAAAACTCAATTAGCTATTGTTAAATTACATAAAATTCAATCCATTGAGGAGTCTACGCCTGCATTTGAAGAACTTTTGGCGATACTCAAACAAAGTGAACGATTAGTCGGCTTTCCCTTTGATAAAATATTTAACTTAGTTAATGGCGTCGATGATGTTTTTGATGACGTTGAATCGTTTGAAGATTTATTAGATTACCTTACTGAACAATCATACTTGCGAGATGGTGAAGTTAACAGCGCCATGCTTCAATTAAAACGCGGTATCAAAAGGTTAGATAGTGGTAAACCTTACCAAGCTATCAAGTTAGTAGGGAGGTCGTTAACGCTTCTGTACAAAGAAGAGTCCGTAGATCAAATGATTTTAGCGCTGAGGGTGATTTCAACAGCTTATGAAAATGTTGGGTTAGTTTGGGCTGCAAGAGCCAGCATGTTGTTAGCAGCTTCTTTGCTAACTGATAAATTTTGGACGCGAGATGAACTAAATGCTCACCAAGTACGAACTTATCATCAACTATGCTGGATTGAACTTAAATTAGGCAGGCTAGGGCATGCGCTAAAGTGGTATGAACTAACATTGCTTATTCAATCAGGTTTGAATGAAAACGTTATAAGTGAAAAGAATGTTATGAACTTAGAGGCCTTTATTAGCCAACTAATACTTAACAGTCGTTCTAACGTTATTCAGCGTCTGGAAAATTTTCCTAGTGTACTTGATGGACTTGGTTTATATAACTCATCTGGATTTTTATTGATTGCATTAGGGTATTCAGACGAATTTCAGCAGGAATATAAAACACCTGTTGATGACGATTTATTCGAATATTTAGTCAAAATGCGTGATTTTAATTTTGGTATTCATCCTAGAGGATTAAATATAAACCTCGATAAAAGAGCTGTACATTCATCGCAACTATTAGGTTGCCATGTTGCTATTAACTCTCCGAATCGAACTCCTTTTGTTGAGTTTTCTGAAGGCATACTGTCTCTACTAGAGAGTGTATTTGCAACATGTGCTGTTGATCAGTTACGTCTTAAAGAAGCTTATCTTTCAATTGAAGTAATCGTTGATGATGAAGACGAGTTTGAAGTAAACCATGAATTAGATGAGAGATCAGGTAAACTTCACCTAGAAGTAATATGTTCTGGGTTTGATGAAGGAACTTCAGGCCTTGAGAAGCAAGCAACAATACAGACTTGGTTTAAGGAGTTGGTTCTTGACTTGATACCTGAAATGTTCATAGTCAATAATACAGAAATCCTTACAAAGATGTTCTTTGAAGATGCAGCACTAGATAGGTCGATATCTTTAGGAGCTTGCTTTAATGCTTCAGGAAACGTTTTAGGAAAAGATTTAGTTAGGCAAATCAAAAGCTTATTTACTAATAAACTAGATTCGAAAAGCTACCCAATGCTTCTCAACGAAGCGTGGGATAAGGATTACCCTAAACCTGAATTAGATACTTTTTCGGCTGATTTAAAGCAGGGGACTGGAGAACCACTAGAATCTCTCACTAACCCTGAAAATATTCATCATCAAGATATGTCAATCCAAGGGCTGATCAAACCAAGACTATGGGACAAAGCTAAATGGAGTGGGGTAGCGTTCTGTCTTTTTCCTGATGGTATGTCAGGTATATACTTAACATTTGATAATTGTAAAGAAGGTTTAGATATTTTTTTAGATCTTTTAAATGAAATTGGTGAAGATGACAATAACAATAGATTGAGAATAACTATTGTTAAAGGAATTTCAGTGAAAGACCCAGAACACTACAGAATAGTTATTTCTGAAAATATTAATATAGCTAATACTAGCAAACAAATGACGATGATAAGTCGCATAAATACTATGACACCAAATAGCAGTGAAAATTTAGACCGTTTTTTAAAAGAGTATGAGCAAAATGGTCATTTTTACTTTGGTTGTGACGCTATTTTAAGAAACGATGGTTTGGATTCGCGCATAACTAAACCTGGTATTACAGTTCATAAGCTAGAAGTTCGTCAGGCTTGGGAAATTGGTGAAAATGATATCGATTGTATGGCTATCCAAAAAGGCGACGAACCATACATACCCAAACACATAGTTTCTGCACCAGTGATGCATTTATTGAATATTCTACTAAAGGATAATTGAATTATCTTAAATATCTACGCCCTTACCCGTTGATTCCTGGGGTCAGGTCTTGCTTTTTACGACTTGAAATGTTCCATTACTTTACCTAATCCAAAATGTCTGAGCTAGAGTAAATTATCTAGCTCACTTCTGTCCAAAAGTGTGTTTAAAAACGCTCAAACTTTATTATAAGAAAACGATATACTCCCTTAGATAGATTATGAAACTATTGAGTTGGTCGGCGCTATCGGCCAGATAGCTTCATACGGTGAGCTGCATCTGGCATACAACGACACCATAATTAACTCTGAGAACGTTGATAATGCTGAAATCATTTTTACAGTTATTGGGCAGTCTTTTGCCAGCGCTGTAGAGGCTCTGAAACGCTCTCAACGAGCCAAAGCAAGTCACTCTACACGAAAGGCCAAAGGGATATCATCTGGCCGTCAAAAGGGACAGAAGGTTAAGTCCAGGCTTGATGAGCATACGGCGTTTATATTGAACCTCCTCGACACCAAGACCTCAAAAGCTGTAATCCTAAGAAAACTAATCGAACGCGGTGTTTCGATTACTAGAAGTAGATTTTACTCTTGTTTAGAAGACTGTGGACTTCATAATAAGAAGGCTGAATTCCAGACTGGTATGTACCAAACATAAAGTTAACTAACTTCGAGCCCCTGCTAATCAATAACTCGTTTTGGACAAATCCGACTTTGCTTCGGAACCTAAGTAACATAGCGACTTTAATTCAAAAGATTAATCGCCTACTAAGCCGTTGAAGAAATCATCGTCTTTCCCTAGTGTGTAATCGAGTTGACCGCTTTGTAACGCTACAACAAGAGAGGCTTGTCGTACGTAATGCATATATGTGGTTTTGATGTCGCTGTGTCCTAACTGTTTTCTCAGTTGATCTTCAACAGCGGCATCGTAATGTAGATTATTAATTTCAGCTTTGCTTAGGTGTCTAATTATAAAATTGGTCGCATACCAGTCTCGAGCGCTGTGAAAAGTCCAAGGGAAGGATGAAAGATGCTTTTTTGCATTATAAGTTTGATCGGCAATATTCTTTGCAGTGACAGGTTCGCCATTTTTCTTTAGAAAGAAATAGGCGTCAACGTTTTTAGTTGGAAACTTTTTCTTGAATTTTTTCCGACGTTTGTAGTAGTGCGGCAGGAATTTGCTGCAAATGGTTTTCCATGCAGCCATATTTACTTGCAGCGTCCTTTCTTTGCTACCTTTTTCAGTAACAGTGAAGCTAAACATTTTTGCTTTATTACCATCTTTTATTTCGTTTTTGATGTCTGGATAAGTCCGTATATGACCATTAAAACCCACACCGATGTAGGGAATTGATACACACCCTTGTTCACGCATTCCTGTAGCCATTGCTAGCATTAGTAGGGCAGGGTATACAGGGTCTTTGTATGCTTTCATCAACGACGAAATATCTTCATCTGACATTATGTGGAGCTTTTTGCTTGTGCTTTCTCGCTTGGTACTTGTGCCACCCAAGTCAATATTGGCATGATCAGGCGCTGTGCCGCTTATCATACTCTTTAATTGCACAAGTTTGCTTTCATCTTTGAAATTGTAGTTCCATGCTTTGCTAGTCGAGTTAATTAACACAGGGAAGCCGTTTTTACTGGCCCAGCAATAGAATTGATAAACAATTTTGGCATTACCTCGAATGGTTTTGTCCGTTGGCTTTTTAAGCTCTTTGGTATCCCTTTCAGTGACGATATTCCCTTGCCACTTTCGAATATCTTCAACTTTTGCATTTCGCCAAATATTGTGGTCTGCGCTTCCTTGAGGTTGTTGCTCGATGAGGTACTCAAGAAAGCGTTTTATCGAAGAAGAATATCTTTCACTGGTTTGTATGCTGTAAGTGGCATGTGATTTTAAGAAAATGTTGATAGCACTAAGCAGTATTTTGTTATTATTTTCCGCTAGAAGCACATGATGTGAGTAGACTTTATTTTCAAAACGATATTCCACAAGTTCGCGTATAATATTCATGCTCGCCTCACAACAGACAGAGTATTTTCAGTTGCGAAAACGGACGTTGAAGCAAAACCGTCTTGAAGTGAAGGAGGGCAAATTTTTTCGAGCAACTTAGTCAAAAAATCATCGTTAAATTTGTCAGTACCATAGGTCGCCCTACAAAAAAATAGTGCCTTTGTGAGCTTTATATTTTGTGCTGAGATAGCATGTATGGGCGTATTGGGAAGGCTGTCGATGAGTTCTTTGTAGTATTTGCTAAGAAACAAATTGCTTTCGATAATAACAACGCGCTTTGCATTAATATTGATCCGGGCCTCTTTAATACTACATGACAAGAAAGGCTGAAAGAACAGAATGGCATCTGGTTGCGAAGTAATACAGGCTTCAATAGCATCTTGGAGGTTTTGCTGTTCCTCAGCCAAAAACAATTTTAGAAGCTGTTTGTCTGTCAATTCACTAGTAATTGCGTCGTAATTGGCTTTAAAATGTCCTTTAATCTCAGTTGCAACACCGCCTGATAGTTGCTGTTTCATGTCGTTTAAGTCGGCTTTCAACTTTGCCAGTTCATTCAGTTGCTGTCTGCTTTGGCTTTTTAATTCATCATTTTGTGTTTGCAGTTTGTTAAGAGACAGATCTGCTTCTTGGGCCGAAAATGTTTTCAAATCCTGTAGCATCAACGTCGTGAGTATTGAATCTTTTTCTTGACTCAATTCTTCTTGATGTTTAGCTTCTAGGGCATTGATTTCTTTTTTAAGCTTTCTGTTTTGAATCTCCAAGCTTATCTGTTCCGACAAATCATCCTCTTCATCAAAATCCTTCGTTCCATATATGTAAGGCTCAAGGTGCTTATAGTACCTTATTATTGATTGACGGCTTATACCTGCCTCGGCAGCAACGGCAGATTTTGACTGATTTTTTGTTCCGGTTCTTGCGCGTAAAACTTTAATAGCGGTTTTAATTTTCTCCTCGTTTGGGCTTATCTCAGTCCGCTCCAAAAGGTCATCGAAATGTTTGTATAAGAAAGGTCTTGATACTTCCATAGTTTTCGCTAGTTTCGAAACATTATATTCATCTGTCGATTTAAGTAGAGCAATCGCCCCTTTAACCATTTCCCTATCAATATCTTTACGCATGAACAATTTCCTCCATTACTACACTGGTAGTATTTCGATTAAGTCGCTCTAATAGCTCCTGATGTTCAATAACCTGCGTTTCGTAGTAGGAAACGACACGCTCATTAAGGTCTTCTGGCAAGTTCTTTTGTTTTTTTTGGTAATAAACGATCTGCGCACCAATATTGGCTACTGATTCATCGTTATGAAGTACATGTGAACATTTTTTATAATCACAAAATTCAACTTGTGGCGTATGTGCTTTACTTTTCTTCATGCAAGGAGGCAAAGTGTCAGTGTCGCCTGCCTTTATGCAAAATGCGCCTATTGGTAATCTAGACACAAAGATTGGCACACCTGCTTGCAATGCTTCATGAATGAAGCTTTCAATATCAGTAACTAATATTTGTCCTTTATATTGTTGTTGGTCCATCCTTTCTTTGATGCGATTGGAAAGATCACCAGCCGTTTCACCATTTGCAATAGATTGAAATACATCGTTTAGATCTTCAGTATAATTATGCTCCAGCAATTCCATCACACTGGCTACAATCAACTCATTTCTTAATATGTACCTTAATGTCATGCCATACGATTTATGACCAAACAACTGGCGAATCAGCTCGATGTTATGCTCACTGCGTGAAATCAATAACCAAGCCAGTGTTTTACGAAGTTGATGAGAGTGTGCGCTTATCCCTGCTGTATTAAAGATGAATTTCCTAATGTCCTTACCTACGGTATTAATTTTTATTTTTTCAAACTTTTTACGAGTCATGATGTCAGAAACCATCAAGTAATCACTGCCCATCTGCTCACGGTTGTTTTTAAACAATTTGATTAAGACATCAATGGCATCGCGCACAATATCTGGCACTGGAATTAAATCCGGCTCACCAATTCCCGATGCATCATCAGACGTTTTAAACCGCGTAATAGCAAGATACCAATCCCGATTTTTCTTGAAGGCAGGCTTAGCTCTTAATTCAGCTATTTCTCGTCTTCTCATGCCGGTAAACAGACCAATCAGAAAGACACAAGCACGCTTAAGCTTTATGACTTCGGGCCTTACTTCGGTGATATCCAGTGTTGTTCTATATTGCCAACCACGCGCATAGCCTTTGGATTTTACTTTTTTTGTTGTTGGCACAAAGTTAAAAAGTTTTGTTTCTGAGTCGATCATCGGTACGTCTTTGTTGAGCAATATTTCAAACAGCTCTTTTGACCGACCATCCTTTCTGACGGCTCCAAGGTTTTTGCTTACTATGCCCACTGTAGGTCTTTTTCGAATTAAGTCTTGGCATTCAATGATGCAAGGCGCATATTCGTATAAATAGCGATGGGCCTCTTTATAAGTGACTTCAATGTATTCGGGGGGCAATGGCTGCCAAGTGTCAGTTTGCTCATCAATTAGTTGTCTGCATCTACTCATCACATCCTTGGTTAAAATGAGTTCAATGTTGACGTCTAAATTGTACTCCTTGGGAAGTAATTTTCTGCGGGTCAAATCAGACCAATCTTTAATAAAATGAAGAAAACTCGCGAAAGCTGTCAAACTGCCAGATACTCCTGATTCAAGTCGTTCAACAATGGTATTAAAGTGGTTTTGCAACTGCTGTTGTGTAACAGAAGACAGCATTTTTGCTGACAGTAATTGATTCGGCCAACAAAAGTTTTTAATAAAATTTAAGACTGCACCATGGTGAAGTTTGGTAGTGCTCCAGCTTGTAATGGTTAATCTTATTTTTTTTGGAAAAGCATAATAGGTCATTATTTTTGCAAATCGATCTAACTCAGGATGGTCGATCAACCTAGTTCCTTCGAGTCTTACTCTTTCAAAATCCAGTACAATGTGCTCGGACTGTGCCCATTGTATGCGCCACTTGGAACTGTTGAACATAACGTTGTCTATTACCGGAACGTCATTACTAAAATCATGTTTACGAAAGTTAATTAAACTCATTGGAACGACTCCGATATGATAGGTGGCAACAGGTAATCATCCATAATTGTCCGCTCCTCTGCTTCTTCAATGTCTTCTGGATAAGGCCAGCTTTCGATTACTTCTTTCGCAGCAAGATATTCATTACCATATAGTCTTTCAAATACATCTTTCCTGAGTTTTCTGCTCTGTTGCTCAAAATATAAGTAACGGTCAACAACAAAGGGAATGTTGTCGCTGTAAATCGTTGAACGTGAACAAAGTAGGCATTTATTAAAGCGACGACAGACAGAACTAGTCCTCAACTCTACTTCAAAACCAGGCCAGTCAGGATTTCGATTATCATTGCAGACGGCTAATGGTGATTCACCAGAATGTTCTGTGAAGATGGTAATTATTTTGTCTTGAATTTGTTTTTTCTGCTTTAATGGAGCCATTGTTCCTTTGAACGATCCATTATGGATGCTCTTTTGGATTTCATTTAATTCAACCGCCAACTTATCTTTTCTAATCTGTTGAAATAGTGCTGTATCTTTGTAGAATTCATCCGTTACAGCGGATGATGAATGACCAAATAGCGCGACCTGTAATAACAAAGGCAGGTTTTGATTTTTTTCCCTAAGGTATAAGCAAGTGGGACGCAATTGACGTCCATCAAACCGAAACCCAAGTTCTTTTTCCATAATACTTTTTTTAGTAGTAGCTCCCCTAACACATGTGTGGTCTGGGTGATGAGCCAATATTGGCAAGCCTCTATTTTCATTGTAATAAATAAAAAATGGTTCAGTCCCAATGTCTTGAATTTGCTTTTCATAATTACGTCCATGCCGTAACCTCGAAGCCCTTTCTATAAACAACTGTATTAAGTTATAGGCACTAAATGGATTTGATTTTGAACTGGGATGAATATACTGTTTCGCTTCATTAATTCCATTGCTTCCGTTAATGCCTTTTTGTTTCATCGTTTTAATAAATACAACATCTGACTCCATAGGAATCGGGCTATAGAGATAATCATTAAAATCGATTCTTTCCACCATATCCTGACTCCATCCGGTTTCAAGACAGATCGCCCATATTAAGGTATGTACTTCGAAAATTCGCGGGTAAATAATTCCAATAACATCAATGTTGTTCAGATCTGGGGCATCTGATAAAAATGGCTTTATATGTTTCAATCTTTGGACGCCCATGCGCTTGTACGCAAGCTTAAACGGGGTATTCATTAAGTCATAGTCAACTTTCCTAAGTGACGCGTACTCCCCCCCATCGGAGAGTTGCTCCAATGTTGTGTTGTTAGGATATTTAGGACTCTCTTTATGGTACAGGAGAATGCAGTCTTTTAGCGGTATTTGCCATTTCCAGAAAGACAATGGTGCCTTATAGGTTGGCGTTTCTTTAAAGCTAGCACCGGTTTCACGAATAGGCTGGCCATGTTTTAAAGCTTGCTTAAATGTCGCCTCTCGCTTGTAAATAGTTTCTATGTCTCGTTTCAAAAAGGCTTCTAGTTTTGCTAACTGCTCACTACTTAGTGGGTTAAAATGATCTGGTGATGGCTTAGGGGGAGCGCTAAAGTAGCGTGGATGGATGGCAAATTCGTGCCCATCATTGTGGGCATGGGTCATTAACCGACGAAGTGCAACCATTATGGCATAGATCATTTTGTGAGACTTGCCACTTCCCACAAGGTGAGCATGGTAATGTAAAAATTCGATGTCACCGACTTGATTTAGCGGTAAAGCCCCTACACCCGCATAGTACTCTTTACAATACTGTCTAAATCCAGTTGCAAAACTCCTATCAGCTGTACGCCTAGATTCTTTACTTGCAAATTCCGCAAACTCTAACAATGTACGCATATATTACTGCTACTCCAATGCATGTGACATACTTGTACACTATAATGTAAATCCGAGACAATCAATGTCGCCAGATTGCTTCATCTTTTAAGGTATGGTGAATATTAGCTTTCTGATAGTTTATCCAACGTCGAAGTGCAACTATCTAAAAATATTTCAATAAAACATTTTACTTCAGGCATGCTCTGCTCAAGTTCTCGCAATTTCATAGCTAGATTGTCTTCGACATGATGAAACTCGTCATTATTAAAACGTAACTCGTTCTTGGTTTTGACATACGCTTGAATAATATCTGCTGCCTTTACGATGTCTTTATAAGTAGGATCAACTTTGGACTGTACGATTAGCGGCTCCATTTCACTTTGCAAGTCTTCAGGCAAGGTTGCTAAGCACTCTTTTTCTGCTAAGTCCTCAAGTTTTTTATATGCCTTGGTGAATTCAGGGTTATGGTATTTGGTATTAGTGTTCATATCTTGAAGCTTGGTTTCAGACACTTCGTGATACAAAGCCAAAGTAGCAGCCTTATCAGGATTTAAATTACCGCCAAACCGCTTGTTTTTAATCACTGTCAGCAAATGAGCAATAACTGCCACTTGATGGCAGTGCTCAGACACATTCTCTGATTGGAAGCAGTGCATTAGTGCCCATCGTTCTAACAATGGCATCCTAGTAATCCATGCCATAAAAGTACTTTGTTTCATAAGTAACCTTAATAATGTGAACTAGAAGTATAAAGGTGTGTAATATTACGAAATAGCCTCGTGGTTTACACTACGAATAAAATACGAAATACTCGCCGGTAATAATTTCACTGGCATCATGATAGATAGCAATGGTGGCTGCTTGGTAGGGGTCGTAATTGCCATCAAATTTTTTGTTGCTAATGATTGCTAACGCATGGGCAACCATAGAGACTTGTAGTGAATGTTCTTGTACATTCTCTGTTCTTACGTTGTACATTAACGGCCAGCGTTGAATTAATTTCATTCTAGCTAAATGGGCAAATAAGTGGCTCATTGTATGCCTCACGGATAAGTGTTCTATTATTCGAGACTAGCATAATCAGCATACAAAAAAACGACCCAAAGGTCGTTTTTTCTAGTTAAATTATTATAAAAAACAATTTAATGAATTACTTAGCAAAAGCTTTTTTGCTTACTGCTTATAATTACCGAGGAAATCACCAAATTCCGAAAGTGCTTTTGTTAGCTCTTCTTTGTAAGGTAAGAACACCACGCGTACGTGATCAGGTTCTGGATAGTTAAACGCAGAGCCTTGAACCAATAGGATCTTCCTATCTTTTAGCAAGTCGAGCACTAAACGCTCATCATCACGTAGGTTAAACTTCTTTTGATCAAGCTTAGCGAAGGCGTATAACGCACCCTTTGGTGTTTTAACGCTAACACCAGGAATAGAGTTAAGCATATCCACACAGGCATCACGTTGAACGCGTAAACGTCCACCAGGTTGTACTAGCTCTTGAATGCTCTGATAACCACCCAAAGCTGTTTGAATTGCATGTTGGCTCGGTACGTTAGCACACAGGCGCATAGAGGCCAGCATATCTAAGCCTTCAACATAGCTCTTAGCGGCTTTCTTGTTACCAGTAAGCATCATCCAGCCTACACGGAAACCCGCTGCACGGTATACTTTTGAAAGACCGTTAAAGGTAACGGTTAAGATATCATCAGACAGGCTCGCTGCTGGGATATGTACAGCTTCGTCATATAAAATCTTGTCGTAAATCTCATCAGCAAACAAAATCATGTCGTTTTGGCGACATAGCTCAATTACTTCCAAGATCAGTTCTTTTGAATACACTGCGCCAGTTGGGTTATTTGGGTTTATTAACACAATACCGCGGGTTCTTGGCGTGATTTTACTTTTGATATCTTCAAGATCTGGGAACCAATCTGATTCTTCATCACAGCGGTAATGCTGTGCTTTACCGCCAGATAAATGAACTGAAGCCGTCCATAATGGATAATCAGGAGAGGGTACTAGTACTTCATCACCACTATTAAGCAAACCTTGCATCGCCATCACGATAAGCTCAGATACACCGTTACCAATATAAATGTCTTCGATGTCTACACCAAAGATCCCTTGTGATTGGTAATGTTGGACAATCGCTTTACGAGCAGAAAATAGACCTTTCGATTCACAGTAACCTTGTGCGCTTGGCAGGTTTAAAATGACATCTCGAACGATCTCTTCAGGGGCCTCAAATCCAAATGGGGCAGGGTTACCGATATTCAGTTTAAGAATACGGTGACCTTCATCTTCTAGACGACGGGCTTCTTTATGTACTGGACCACGAATGTCGTAACATACAGAATCTAATTTGTTGGATTTGATAATAGGGCGCATCTACACCTCGAAAATGCTGAAAATACGAGCCAAACACTTCTTTGACTTTGTTGCAGGCACAATAGCTAAAAACAAACGACAAATAAAGGATTAAATATCTAATTTAAAGCAATAAAAAAGATAATGATCTTATTATGGTTGTTTAAAATATCTATTTTTAGGTGTTTATGCTTTTTTGGTGGCTTTTTTTAGTGTTAACTATCGAAAGGTGAGACTAAGTCGTCATATAAAGCCTAAATTAGGATTCTGATGCTTGGAACAGTTTTTTGCGCTGGTTTTACTATAGTAGTCGGTTAGTTTAGCTATTTGGGATCAGTAGCGAAGGTCATCAGATTGATTGAATAAAGTGCGCGAGGCAATGAAACAACTGTATGTAGCTAAGGTTATTGCAATTGAAGTCATTACCTCTAAGGAGTGTGAGCTCTTTTGTATAGAGAAGATAATTCTGCAGGTTTGGTTTGCGGCAAGCATAAAAAAGCCGGCAAGTAGCCGGCTTTTGAAAACGAATTTAAAATTAAACGCGCTTTTTGAACTCGTTAGTACGAGTGTCAATTTCAATCATGTCGCCAGTCTTAACGAAGTCGGCAACACTTAGCGTACCGCCGCCAGTGATAGTAGCAGGCTTCATTACTTTACCTGAAGTATCACCACGAGCTGAAGGCTCTGTGTAAGTCACTTCACGTACTACAGAAGTTGGTAGTTCAACTGAAATTGCTTTACCTTCGTAGAAAGTCACTTGGCAGTTTTCTTCCATGCCATCAACGATGTATGCAGCAGCATCGCCTAGGTTTTCAGCTTCAACGTCGTACTGGTTGTATTCTGCGTCCATGAAAACATACATAGGATCAGCGAAGTAAGAGTAAGTACAGTCTAGACGCTCTAGAATGATGTCTTCCATCTTGTCTTCACCTTTGAAGGTGCTTTCAGTCGTAGAATCTTGTAGAACGTGCTTAAGCTTTAATTTAACGATAGCAGCGTTACGGCCAGAACGAGTTGTTTCAGTTTTTTGAACAACCCATGGGCTGCCATCTAACATGATCACGTTACCAGGACGGAGTTCATGAGCAGTTTTCATTACACTATTTCCTATTTTAGGTTTTTTCTATTTAAACGTAGTATCTTAGCTATTTTTGACGAATTGAACTAGTCGAGAAACAAGATCTACATCATTTATCGCATCGATTGGCCATTGCTTTGCGTGTTGCTGCAACGGCAAACCTGCTAAATTTAGTTGTTGCCAATGCTCGCAGGTCGCATCTGCTTGCCCCTGGTTAAAGGCAAGGTTGAGTGCTTTCCAGCTATTCGCTAATTCTGGCGGCAGATTATTACAGTAAAGCTGCATAAAGGCATCTAATTTTATTAGATGATAGTCATCTTCTTGCACATATATGTGCCAAATGAACGGTTTTGCAGCCCATTGAGCGCGTAAAAACGAATCTTCACCCCGCACGATATTAAAATCACAGCTCCAAAGTAGCTTATCGTAGCCTTCTTGATCTGTCATTGGCAAAATATGAATGACTAAATTATTGAGTTTAATTTGACTGCCTGCTGAGATTTTATCAACAGAGCAGGGCAGTAACTCAACCAAACTATTAAGGCAACGCCCTTTGGGAATTAACGCGTGAACAATTTGCTCGCTATGATGCCAAAGATTACACAGTGCCAGTAAAGCATCGGTTTCATAACTAAAGACACTAACGACGGTATCACTCGTTTTTATTCCTCGAAGGCCTAAGCTTTCAAATAGACTTAGTCGATTGCTAACATCTGCCTGCCAAGCATCACGCTGTGCAAATAACTGCTGCTCGCAAATTAAGCCACCGGTTTTATCAGTAAAGCCCGGGAAGTAGAAGTACTTCTTTAAGCCACTGGATTGCATTGATGGTAGGCCATGACAGCCTTCAACCCAAGATTCAGCGCTCAGGTATTCCAGATTTAGCCAAACGGGTGGCTTTGGCTGAGTAGTATCTTCATCATAGTTTTGCTTGGCAGTTATTAGCTGCTGCTTTACCTGTGCAGGTAATTCACAAGCAAATGCCTCTATGAGTACATCTCCGGCAACATAACAGCATTTAAGAGGCTCGGACCATTGATTAATTTTGATGCCAAAATAAGTTTGAGTCACTTTCTTAAGGTCAAGCTGAGGCAAAATGTGTTGAAAACTGTTTAAGTCATCGACCCAGAGCGTCACATTTATTTTATGTTCAACGGCCAACTGTTTCGCAAGACGCCATGTCACACCTATGTCGCCATAATTGTCAACAACAGCGCAAAAGATATCCCAGTTTTGCTCTGAGTTCTGGCTTACCATGTTTTCTTTGCTTATTGTCATAACCGATATTAGTCTTAAGAGGCTAGGTCTACACTATATTTAGGAGACAAAAAAGCGGCATATTATTATGCCGCTTTTACTAAAGGTTAAAGAAAGCCAAATTTGGCTTTAGAGTAAACTTTTAGTCTTCAAGCTCAGCTAAGCACATCTCTTCATAGATTTGCTTAACCCAAGCATCAACACGCTCTTCAGTCAGTTCTGGTTGACGATCTTCATCGATACCAAGACCAACGAAGTGGTTTTCGTCTGCTAAGCCTTTAGACTCTTCAAAGTCGTAACCTGCTGTTGGCCAGTGACCAATAACAACTGCGCCACGAGCTTCAACGATTTCGTTGACCATGCCCATTGCGTCAAGGAAGTACTCTGCGTAATCTTCCTGATCACCACAACCAAAGATTGCGACGAGTTTATCTTCAAAGTTGATTTGCTCAAGCTCTGGGAAGAAGTCATCCCAGTCGCATTGCGCTTCACCGTAATACCAAGTTGGAATGCCGAAAATCAGTAGATCGTAATCTGCGATTTGTTCCTTGGTACTTTTGGCAATATCTTTCACCTCAACCATTTGCTTGCCCAGTTTCTTCTGGATCATTTTGGCGACGGCTTCGGTGTTGCCTGTATCAGACCCGAAAAAAAGACCTACAGTTGCCATTGTTGTTCCTTTAATATCTAGTTAACTATTAATGGTGTGCGTGCTTTTCAAAGTGGTTAGTCTCTAACCAGCTTTTGAAGTATAGATTCGATTAGTTGACTGCGGCTGATATTACTGGCCATAGCCTGTTCATTCAAGGCGTCATACAAATCTTGTGACACCTTTAACTCTATTCGTTTTAATCCGTTTGCTCTGTCACGCTGAATTTGGTTTCGTTTATTAATTTTGAGCTGTTGGTCTCGCGGCAAAGGATTGCTGCGAGGCCGACCACGTCGCTTTTCTGTTGCAAACAGATCAATGGTGGTTCTATCTGATGTTTCTTTTGCCATTGAGTTCGTTTTTAACCGATACCTGAGCCTTCCCAGGTCATCTGTATAATCCCTTTCGCAATAAACCCGGCGCAGCCGAGAAATAACACTAACCAAACGATGTAACGCCCAAACTTAGGCACTTTACCTTCTTTGAGCACATCTTGAATGGCCATACCGATAAAAAAGAAAATGGCAGCAAAAAACAGGTTTAAGCCTAACGCTTCAATCTGCTCCATATATTGCATTAACATCCGCCATTTCCTTCTAGGCCAAAAAATTTGCGCGAATATACCATATAAGTTTTCGAGCGGCTATATGCTTTACATGTTTCTGTCGCGAAAACTGGCTCTGCTCACAGCCATTATTTATGCAGAAAGTCATTGACTATGCGGTTAAAAATGTTGGCTTTTTGAGCATGCAGCCAATGCCCGGTACCTTCAATTGTTTTGGCTTTAACCATCGGAAATTGTTTGATGATAGCCTGACGATATTCAGCAGTGACGTAGTCTGAGTCGCCGCCACGTATAAACAAGCAAGGCCCTTGATAACTCTTATTAAAATCAGGCCAACTAATGATATCAGAGTAGCTTTGTTTAAGACCCACAAGATTCATCTTCCAAGTGAAGCCGTTATCTGTTCGGGTTAACGATTTTAATAAAAATTGTGCAGTGCCATCATCAATACCACACGTTTGCATATGAGCTAGTGCTTGGCGCCTATCTTTGATTTCTGTCAAAGGCATTGATTCCAATGCTGCAAAAACTTTGTCATGGCGACTTTGGTAAGCCACCGGAGCGATATCAGCGACAATGAGTTTACCTACTTTTTCTGGGTTACATAGTGCGGTTGCCATCGCAATTTTTCCGCCCATGGAGTGGCCGATTAAGATTGCACTGTGCTCACCTGGAGGTACGACTTCTTCAATCAGCTCGGCCATGCTTGCTGCGAGACTTGAGTAATCCATAGACGAAACTTTTGGGCTGTTACCATGGTTTAATACATCAACCCGAACAACAGTGAAGTTCGGCTCCAATTCTTTGCCTAATGCTTTGAGATTATCTAGGTCGCCAAATAGCCCATGAATAAGGATGACGACTGGCCCTTGGCCACTAGTGACATAGTGCATTGTGTTTTCGCTTGGGATGTTTAGTTGGCTAAATTGTGCCTTGCTTTGCCATAGATTCCAACTTTAGTAGCTTATTGGAGGCTTTACTGCTGAATTATTGTGCAATGGTTGGTTAGTAAATGGTAAGTTTCATCGTTTGATCGCAGTTTTCATTTAATGACGCTTTATCAAGACCATAAACCTCGCTACACTGGAGACATAATTCGGGATCCCAGTGCGATCGTTGCACTTAATCGGATCGATCCGTTTCTACTTAAGGAAGATAACTGTTATGAAATATATCGAAGTTGATGAAGAGCTTTATCGACATATCGCCAGTAAAACTGAACACATTGGCGAGAGCGCTTCAGATATTTTGCGCCGTATATTGGGATTACAAGTTGAATCCGTTGTTGTAGATGCACCAGAAGAGATCAGTCACCCGAGCCTAGAGCAAGCACCAAAACCAGAAAAGGTTGTACGAGTAGCACCTGTTGCAGTTAAAACTGTCTCAGAGTTCGGCCATTTAATTGATAGCGAATTATTAGCTGGACAAAAAGGTGCAGTGGGGCGTTTCTTATTTATTCTCGATATGGTTTATCAAGCTTCACCAAAGCAGTTTGAGCAAGTATTACAGATCCAAGGCCGCGATCGTTTGTATTTTGCGACTTCGAAAGAAGCGCTTTTAAAAGCAAGTAAATCAGCTAATCCAAAAGAGATTGGTCAAAGTGGTTTCTGGGTCACTACCAATAATAATACCGCTAAAAAGCGTACTATTTTATCTGAAGTACTATCACAATTTCGAACTGACGAAACTCAAATCGCTGAGTTAACCGCTAAGATCTAATATCAAACCAAATGCTCACTGCTAAAAAAGTGGTGAGCTTTTGAAGTATTCCCAACTTGAAGATTATTGTTAGCCTAAATCAGCATTGATAGGCTTGAGAATATCGCTAAGTGTCTTAAGGGCAACTAAAGAATTAAGCCAAATTCAGACCTTGCAATCAAGTTGAGGTACAGATACCAACCGCTAGAAAGCGTTAATACCAATAATTTAACGTATGAACAATTGTCATCGCCGCCCTCAGAGCGGTTTAAAGGAGAAATGACTTGGCTACTCATAATAGAGCTGGATTGATTGCTGAGCAAAAGGATTTGGTCAATATCCCTAAACTCGTTAGCCTATATTATCGTTTAACACCCGATGCTACTGATATAACACAACAGGTGACATTTGGTACATCTGGTCATCGTGGCAGTGCGCTAAACAAAAGCTTTAATGAAGCGCATATTTTGGCGATTGCACAAGCTGTAGCAGATTATCGAATCCAAGCAGGGATTACTGGCCCTTTAGTATTGGGTATTGATACTCATGCATTATCTGAGCCCGCCGCGATGTCCGTCATCGAAGTTCTAATCGCTAATGCGGTTAAGGTTATTGTTCATCAGAATAATGGTTATACACCGACTCCGGTTGTGTCACATGCTATTATTTGTGCAAACAGAGATAAAAGCGAAACCAGTTTAGTTGATGGTTTAATTGTTACACCGTCACACAACCCGCCGCAAGATGGTGGTATTAAATATAATCCACCTCATGGCGGTCCTGCTGAAGGTGAGATCACTAACTGGATCCAAGATAAAGCTAACCAATACCTCGCTAACGATATGGTTGGTGTCAAATGCATCAGCTATAGCGATGCTCTAGCCAGCGGTTTGTTAATTGAGAAAGATTTGATTACACCTTACGTTGAAGATCTTGCCAATGTGATTAATATGCAGGCGATTGCTGATGCAAAAATTAGTCTAGGTATTGATCCATTAGGTGGTTCAGGGATCCACTATTGGCAGCCGATCGCCGATCATTATGGCATTAACCTCACTTTGGTTAACGATAAAGTTGACCCAAGTTTCAGCTTTATGACCTTAGATAAAGACGGCAAAATTCGAATGGACTGTTCATCGCCTTTTGCGATGGCGAGTCTACTGCAACACAAAGATAATTTTGATTTGTGTTTAGGTAATGACCCAGACTTTGACCGTCACGGTATTGTTTGCCCTGGTAGCGGTCTAATGAACCCCAATCATTTTCTTGCGGTAGCAATTGATTACCTTGTTACCCATCGTCCAGAGTGGACGGCTGATATGGTGATTGGCAAGACATTAGTGTCGAGTGCGATGATCGATAAAGTGTGTGCTATGCACAATAAGCAGATGTCTGAAGTACCTGTTGGTTTTAAATGGTTTGTGGACGGCCTAGCAAATAGCGAATTTGCGTTTGGTGGTGAAGAAAGTGCAGGTGCGGCTTTTTTAAGAAAAGACGGCAGTACGTGGTGTACAGATAAGGATGGCTTTATTCTTTGCCTATTGGCGGCAGAGATCTTGGCTGTAACGGGTAAAACGCCACAACAAAGATACGAAGAGCTAGAAGTACAATTTGGTAAGAGTTACTACCAGCGTATTGATAGCCCTGTGAGCCTAGAAGACAAATCCAAGTTTTCTAAAATTAACGCAGATTCGATTGTTGCAGATAGTCTCGCTGGCGATAGGATTACTAAAAAGCTAACTCACGCACCAGGTAATGGCGCTGCTATTGGTGGCATTAAAGTTGTCACTGAAAATGGATGGTTTGCAGCACGTCCATCAGGTACAGAAGCCTTATTTAAACTGTATGGTGAAAGCTTTGTTAGCCAAGGGCACTTATCTCAGTTATTAAAAGAAGCGCAAGAAATCGTCGCACAGGCTTTAAGTTAGCTTTAAAAATTGCGTAAATCAGTACGTATCAGCTAACGCTGAATAAATAAAGGCACCCTTTGGGTGCCTTTATCATTTTCATAAAGATAAAATTACTTTTCTTCAAAAGCAATAATCGGCGAGAAGTCCACTAGCTAGTGATGACTAATAGCTAATATGGCAACTTGGTAAGTCGTTTTTGGCCAAATAATCTTGATGATACTCTTCTGCTTTATGAAATTGCTGGCAAGGTACAATCTCTGTCACGATTGCTCGAGAACCCCATTTCTGGCTTCTAACTAATGCAAGCTTAGCGGCTTCTGCTGCAGTTTTTTGCTGCTTATTATGGAAAAAAACGGTACTACGATATTGGCTACCAATGTCGCCACCTTGCTGGTTGAGCGTCGTTGGATTGTGATTTTGCCAAAATATGTCGAGTAAATCCTCAAAAGAGACAAGGGTTGGGTCGTATTCGACTTGCACAACTTCTGCGTGGCCGCTTATCCCTTTTTTGACATCTTCGTAGCGGGTAAACTGATCCTTTCCGCCCATATAGCCACAGGTACAGTCCGTTACGCCGGTTACTTTTTTAAAAAAGTACTCTACACCCCAAAAACAGCCTGCGCCAAATGTTGCTAATGCCATGTCAAACTCCTTAAAACCTTTAAACCTATTTAGCCATTTGGATGGCTAGATGGCTTTATCTTGTTTTATTTTGATAAAGGATGCAAGTGTTAATTCGACTGCCTGAGTATTTGTTGTGCAAATCGAGGTAAATCCTAAACCGAATTGGCGAGCAATTATGCTACTATGCGTCGCAGAATAAGTTTAGGTTGCTAAACCGATATACTGATTTTTTGTGTATATCTAGTGACATAAAGCAAAAATAACAATAATAAGGAGTAGTTTATGTTTCACGAATTGAAACAGTCGAAGGACTTTTTAGCATTCACCCTTGCTCATCCACAGCACTTACCTGAAAGTTTTCAATTTACTCTCGACAATCAAGTTAATGTTCAGGTTTGGGATACAGGTGTTATCGTTTTTGAGCCGCTAGATCTGCAACACACTAAAGATATCGTCCTATCTTGTGCGGTTCACGGTAATGAAACCGCTCCAATTGAGTTATGCAATGACCTAATGCATAAACTGCTTAGCCAAGAGACTGCATTAACTGAACGGGTCATGTTTCTTATCGGAAACCCTGCAGCGATTCATAATGGCACTCGCTTTATTGATGAAAACCTCAATCGCTTATTTAACGGTGAACATTCACGAGGACCAGGGTTAAATAATCCTGAGCGGGTAAGAGCACAAAAACTTGAGCTATATGTCGATAAGTTTTTTGGTTCGCAGGAGGGGGAGCGTCAACGTATTCATTACGACTTACATACAGCGATACGCGGCTCGAAGCATGAAAAGTTTGCTATCTATCCTTATAGAGGTCAACGAAAGTACAGTCGCGAGCAAATTATGTTCCTTGAGGCTTGTGGCATCAACACCATCTTATTCCACCATGAGCCAACAACTACCTTTAGCTATTTCTCTTCTGAAAATTACCATGCAGACGCATTTACTATCGAACTCGGTAAAGTATTCCCTATGGGACAAAATGACATGACTCGCTTTATAGCGATGAAAGAGATGTTAACTTTTCTAATGACGGGTAAAGATTTGCAACTTGCAGATTTTGATTTAAAACGCGTTAACCTTTATCAAGTTTGTCGTTCAGTTAACAAGCATTTTGACGACTTTGAGTTTACCTTTGCTAATGATGTTGAAAATTTTACGGCGTTCCCGCGAGGATATACTTTAGCTAAAGAGGGTGGCCATGAGATTAAAATTGAGCATGAATTTGAATCAATTGTTTTCCCTAATGCCAAAGTTCCAGTGGGGCAGCGCACAGTTCTGATGTTAAAGACGGCAGACGACAGCAATATCGATTAAGGTTGACTGAATAATCGTGCATGTAAACCAATATATACATGCAATAAGCCGCTAAGTTATCGTTTCAATGATGGGAAGTATTGAGAGTTAGTTTACGTTAACGTAATGTTCTTCCCGCGTATTAAAATAGAAAGGTGTTGCTACAGGCTATTTAGTAACACCATCAATAACAAGAGCACATTATGAGCAACGCAACAACGAATGCTGAAACAGTCCATCGCGTGAGCTTTCTCGATAAAGACTCATTGTCGATCCCGATCTTAAAAATTTTACAAGCCGATGGCACTGCTTATGAAAATGCAGTGTTACCCGTAATTGACGAGTCTTTGGCCAAAAAGGTCCACGATACTTGTGTATTCACTCGAGTATTGGACGAGCGTATGTTGGGTGCGCAGCGTCAAGGTCGCATTAGCTTTTATATGACCTGTACCGGTGAAGAAGCCTCTATTATAGGCAGTACAGCTGCTTTAGATGACGGTGACGTTATCTTGGCGCAATACCGTGAGCATGCAGCTTTGCGCTATCGTGGTTTTACCACTGAACAATTTATGAATCAGATGTTCAGTAACGAAAAAGATTTTGGTAAAGGCCGACAAATGCCAATTCATTACGGCAGCCAAGCACTTAACTATCAAACCATTTCATCTCCGCTGGCCACTCAAATCCCCCAAGCAACTGGTGTAGCTTATGGCCTGAAGCGACAAAATAAACGCAATATTGCCATTTGTTACTTTGGCGAAGGCGCTGCTTCTGAAGGTGACTTTCACGCTGGCCTAAATATGGCTGCCGTATTGAATGCACCAGTTATTTTCTTTTGTCGTAATAACGGTTACGCCATTTCAACGCCTACTGAAGAGCAATTTAAAGGCAATGGTATTGCTAGTCGTGGCGTGGGTTATGGTATGCATACCATCCGCGTTGACGGTAATGACATGCTTGCAGTGCTTGCTGCGACTCAACAGGCACGAGCGTTCGCGCTAGAACATAATGCCCCGGTCTTGATTGAAGCGATGACATATCGTCTGGGCGCTCATTCATCATCAGATGATCCATCGGGATACCGCTCAAAAGATGAAGAAGCTAAGTGGGAACAACATGATCCTGTTAAGCGCTTTAAATTGTGGATGATTAACAAAGGTTGGATGGATGAGCAAACAGATGCAGATCTTTACGTTAAATACCGTGAAGAAGTGTTATCTGAGCTTAAAGTTGCTGAAAAAGTACCGACTCCGCACATCGATTACATTATCGAAGATGTGTATGACAAGCCGACTCCAATTTTGCAAAAGCAATTAGCTGAACTTAAAAAGCATATTAAGAAATATCCAGAATCCTATCCAAAAAGCGCAGGGAGAGTATAAGCCGTGGCTCAAATGAATATGTTGCAAGCCATTAACCAAGCCCTAAGCTCGGAAATGGAAGCGGATCAAACAATGACGGTGTTTGGCGAAGACGTCGGACATTTTGGTGGTGTATTTAGAGCAACTTCAGGTCTGCAAGAGAAGTTTGGTCGTGATCGCTGTTTCAATACGCCTTTAACCGAACAGGGCATTGCGGGTTTTGCTAACGGTTTAGCGTCGAACGGGATGACAGCTGTAGCTGAAATTCAGTTTGCCGACTATATCTTCCCCGCAATTGACCAGATTGTGAACGAGAGTGCTAAATTCCGTTACCGCAGTGGTAACGAATTTGATGTTGGCGGACTGGTATTTAGAACGCCTTATGGTGGCGGCATTGCCGGTGGTCATTATCATTCTCAGTCTCCAGAAGCTTACTTTACTCAGACGCCTGGTCTTAAAGTCGTTGTGCCGCGTAACCCTGAACAAGCTAAAGGATTACTCATTGCGTCGATCCGCGATAAAAACCCGGTGATCTTTTTTGAGCCCAAACGCTTATACCGTGCATCAGTTGGCGAAGTGCCTGAAGGCAATCATGTTATTGAGCTGGGTAAAGCGGAAGTGATTAAGCAGGGCAGCGACATTACATTATTAGGTTGGGGCGCACAGATGGAAATCCTTGAAAATGCGGCCGACATGGCGGCAAAGAAAGGCGTTTCTTGCGAAATCATCGATTTAAGAACCTTATCTCCTTGGGATGTGGACACAGTTGCTGAGTCAGTTAAAAAGACTGGCCGCTTGTTGATCAACCATGAAGCACCGTTAACTGGTGGTTTTGCGGGTGAGATTGCAGCAACTATCCAAGAAGAATGCTTCTTATACCTTGAGTCTCCCATTGCTCGAGTATGTGGCTTAGATACACCGTATCCTTTGATCCACGAAAAAGAATATATGCCTGACGCATTAAAGACATTTGAAGCGATTATTGCTTCGGTCAAATTTTAGGAGCCGGCCATGATTAAAGATTTTATCCTTCCGGATATTGGCGAAGGCGTTGTTGAGTGCGAATTAGTTGAATGGCTCGTTGCTGAGGGCGATAGTGTTGTTGAAGATCAACCTATTGCTGACGTGATGACAGATAAAGCCTTAGTGCAGATCCCTGCGCCAAATGCCGGCGTGATCACTAAGCTTTTTTATGCAAAAGGTGAAATTGCCAAAGTACATGCGCCTTTGTATTCGGTTGATGTGGTTGAAGAGGGTGACAATGCTGCTGCAAACCAACCTGAAACCAAGGTTGCTGACGAGCAAAATGTTGAAGCTACAAATGTTCAAGCTACAGAAGCGTCACAAAATACATCGCCTGCGGGCTTCACTATTGAAGAGTTCTTATTGCCGGATATCGGTGAAGGAATTGTTGAATGTGAACTTGTTGAGTGGCTAGTCGAAGAAGGCGATACGGTTATTGAAGATCAACCTATTGCTGATGTGATGACAGACAAAGCACTGGTGCAAATTCCAGCGATTAAAAACGGTAAAATTGCGAAGTTACATTACCGTAAAGGCCAGCTTGCAAAGGTGCATGCGCCGTTATTTGCAATTGAAGTTGCCAGTGATGTGGTTAGTGACATGCCCGCTCAAGTAAGCACGCCAACTAAGGCGCCTAGCCAACAGAGCAATGAACCTGTTGCACAAGGCAAAGCGCTTGCGAGTCCAGCGGTTCGCCGCTTGGCGCGTAGTTTGGATATCGATATTGCTTCGGTAAAAGGCTCTGGTAAAAATGGCCGAGTTTACAAAGAAGATATTGAACGCCATCAGTCGGGTTTCGTGGCTAACACTGCGCCGGTAGCTACCAGCCAAACGGTGGTAAACCAAACTGCTGGATCAGAATCTGATAAGCGACAAGGTGATAGAGTCGAGCCGATTAAAGGCGTTCGCGCTGTTATGGCGAAGATGATGACCGAATCGGTTTCAACGATCCCTCACTTTACCTATTGTGAAGAGTTTGATTTAACCGATTTAGTTGCGCTTCGTGAAAGCATGAAGAAAAAGTATTCCACTGATGAACTTAAGCTCACCATGATGCCTTTCTTTATGAAGTCGATGTCGCTTGCGTTAAGCCAATTCCCTGATATGAATAGTCAAGTGAATGCTGACTGTACCGAACAGACGTTCCTTGCAAGTCATAACATCGGTATGGCTGTGGACTCTAAAGTTGGCCTATTAGTCCCTAATGTTAAAGATGTACAAGACAAAACCATTTTAGAAATCGCAGCGGAAATAACCCGCTTAACGACTGCAGCGAGAAGCGGTCGTGTATCACCGAGTGATCTAAAAGGTGGCAGTATCTCTATCTCTAATATCGGGGCATTGGGCGGCACGGTTGCAACACCTATCATTAATAAACCGGAAGTTGCCATTGTAGCGTTAGGTAAGCTGCAAGTTCTGCCTCGCTTTAATGATAAAGGGGAAGTGGAAGCACGTAAGATCATGCAGGTAAGCTGGTCTGGAGATCATCGCGTAATCGATGGCGGCACCATTGCTCGCTTCTGTAACTTGTGGAAGCTCTATCTAGAGCAGCCGCAAGAAATGTTACTCGCAATGCAATAGAAATTATTTATCGATTAAAGGCGCTAGAGATAGCGCCTTTTTTATGGATGACTTAGTCCTAAATCTATTAAGCCAATCAGTATTAGTAGTTTTAAATTTGTAAACAATTCCGTATAATTCCGCTAATCTGTTATTGCCCATTGGTTGTTCTATGAGCGCGTTAGCCCCAATTATCGAAAATATTGAATATCCTTTTCCGCCTAAGCCAACTCCTTTATCTGATCAAGAAAAAGCTGAGTCTAAAGCAAGAATTAAACAGCTTCTAAAAGAAAAAGATGCAGTCTTGGTCGCGCATTATTATACCGACCCTGAAATTCAAGCCTTAGCAGAAGAAACAGGCGGCTGTGTTTCTGATTCATTGGAAATGGCGCGTTTTGGTCGTGACCATCCGGCAAAGACCTTAATTGTTGCTGGCGTTAAGTTTATGGGCGAGACTTCAAAGATCTTAAGTCCAGATAAAACCATTTTAATGCCAACACTTGAAGCTACGTGCTCATTGGATCTCGGTTGCCCAATTGAAACCTTCAGTGACTTTTGCGATGCTCACCCAGATCATACTGTTGTGGTTTATGCTAATACCTCAGCCGCTGTTAAAGCTCGTGCTGACTGGGTAGTCACTTCAAGTATTGCGTTAGAGATTGTTGAACACTTAGATAGCCAAGATAAGAAAATTATCTGGGGTCCAGATCGCCATTTAGGCAGTTATATCGCTAAGCAAACTGGGGCTGATATGCTGATGTGGCAGGGTGAGTGTATTGTCCATGACGAGTTTCAGGCGAAAGCATTACGTGAGCTTAAAAAGCTGCATCCAGAAGCTGCGGTGTTAGTTCACCCTGAATCGCCAGCAAGTGTGGTTGACTTAGCCGATGCAGTTGGCTCAACTAGCCAATTAATAAAAGCTGCACAGACCATGGATAACGATATGTTTATCGTTGCGACTGATAAAGGCATCTTCTATAAGATGCAACAAGCGGCTCCAAACAAAAACTTAATTGCTGCGCCTACTGGCGGCAACGGTGCTACATGTAAGAGCTGTGCACATTGCCCTTGGATGGCGATGAATGGTCTTAAGGCAATAGAAAGCGCATTAGAGAATAAAGACTCAAGCGACCATGAAATATTTGTTGATGACACTTTACGTTTAGATGCGTTAAAACCGCTTGATAGAATGTTAGATTTTGCAGCTACTTTAAATATGAAAGTGAAAGGTAACGCATAAACCCTAATCATTGTTTATTAATAAAAAGCCCGTATTAACGGGCTTTTTTGCAACTTAAATACCGAGTTGCTTTCAATTGCGGAATAAATTGGCTAGCAATTATGCAAACACTTATCGAGAGCACTTTTTGTCTTGACGCACTTAGGTGTTTTCAGTAAAGTAGCGCTCCGTTGCTTAGCAAATATCTGTTTATTAGGTGTTTAAAGGTAACCGTGGTGCTAAACACGTAAAAGATATTGCATCGGTGAGCTGGCTGAGTGGCTGAAGGCGCACGCCTGGAAAGTGTGTTTAGGTTAATCCCTAACGAGAGTTCGAATCTCTCGCTCACCGCCATATATAGGAAAGCCCGTTATCGCAAGATAACGGGCTTTCTGCTGTCTAGGTTTTACTCTCTATCATCTAGCTTTTATTATCTATTCGTAAAACTCAAGCCTACAATCACATTACTTGCCTAACGCTAAGAGTCCGAGTTTAGGACTCTAATTGTTGCTTGCAAAAAACGTTTTGCGTTAGCGAGATGCATATTCAAAAAACTTTCGATGCTCTGGCCCAGCGCTATTTGAGTTTACTTTATTTGGATGTTTATGTTCTTTCCAGCAGGCAACCTTCCTTCCAATATTTAGATGTGGAAAGCAGGGCACCCCTTGATACTCAACGTCCAAAAAAGACAAAAGCTTCATTAAGCTATCTGTATCACTCACATCTATACTGATGAAGTCTTTTCGGTCTTTAAAGTAGTTAAACACTTGCTGCTGATGGCGGCGGTAACACATTGCAAGGTGCTCTGCATCGTCAGGTTCCGCCGTTGTTGATAAATCAAAGGTTTCATTAAATGTTCGTTTTAAAATCGGATTGAAAGTGCCGGTTTTAAAGTCGAGTTGTGCCTTCATTTTATTGATTAACATCTGCATTGAAGGGATCCAAAGCGATAGTGCTCGTTCAAGGTAAACAAACTTAGAGCCTGGGAACAGCTTATCTAATTGCTGATAATCGCAAAAGCACGGGGAATCGGAGATCACATCGGCTAAGTGAAAAGCATGTTTTGTGTAGGCTGTGTGGGCTACGGTATAGCCGTAATCTAGCATAGCCACACTTATGCTAGTTGTGCCAGTTCTTGGCAGCCCAATAATAAAAACTTTGGTCATATGGGTCCTGATGGTACGAGATGAACTTAAGCCACTAACAACGTGGGTAATTTTAGCTTAAGTGGTCTAAATAGATAACTACTCGATGTTTCGTAAGTCTGATTGCATGTCTTACTTTTATAAAAGCAAGTGCTACAGCAAAGGACTAAATAGATAAAAAAGCCGCTCAGCAATACGATTTGGTAAAGACCTTTTTTGCCACTGTTCGAAGCTAATTTGCAGCGAATCTTTTAGGTAGTCTTGCTGCAATTGCTCAAGCTTTTGGGTAAATCCTAGGTTGTCCACAGCTAAGGTCACTTCAAAATTTAACCATAAACTACGCATATCCCAGTTTACGGTGCCGATCAGGCAATGGTTACTGTCAATAACTACAGATTTTGTATGTAGTAAGCCACCTTGGAAGCGATGAATGTTGACCCCAGCCTCTAATAGTTCACTGAAAAAAGCTCGGCTCGCCCATTCAACCATTATTGAGTCGTTCTTATCTGGAATAATGATATCGACTTTAACGTTACGCTGAGCAGCAATGACTAACGCAGTGTGTAAATTATCACTGGGAACAAAATAGGGGGTAGTAATAACGATGCTTTGTTGTGCTTGGAAAATACTTTGCAGCAAAACTCGGTGAATGACTTCTTCACGCATCCCTGGTCCTGAAGGGATCACCTGAACTAAATCTGTAATTTCACTATCTTCGTGAGAAAGACACTTAGGTTGCTCTGGTAAGAAACGTTCATCGGTCTCTACTTCCCAGTCCCAAGCATGAATACTATTGAGTACAGGCACGGATGTCCCCGTGATTCGTACCATGACATCAATCCATTGGCCAACGCCAGCATCTTGATTGAAATATTTAGGATCGACTAGATTCATTGAGCCTGTGTAAGCAATAGCGTTATCGATAACGACTATTTTACGGTGTAAACGTAAGTCTAAGCGGCGAAAGAACATTCGAAACGGTGATACTTCTAATGCGCTTACTACATCAATACCACTATTTCTCATCAATTTAGGCCAATGGCTTTTAAAAAAGTGACGGCTGCCTGCTGCGTCTAGTAATAAACGAACTTTGACGCCTCTCGTTGCTGAGGAAATTAACGCATTGGCGACATCGTCAGCACGACCTCCTGGGTGCCAAATATAAAACTCTAGCAAAATACTCGTGGTCGCTTGATCAATATCATCAATAAGATTATCTAAAATCTCATAAGTTTCGCCGTAAAGAGTGAGGTGGTTGTCTGCGAGAGCAGGGATCCCAACCTGTTTTTCACAAATAGCACTGATAGATTGCCCGTATAGACTCGCTACATGCGGTCGATATTGCCGATATTCATAGAGTTTTTTAAACCATTCACCATAGGGTTTAAACATCATCTCTGCGCGTGCAGCTCTTTTTTTTCCTAAGTTAAGCTCGCCAAATAGCAAATAAGCAAATGCGCCGCCTAGTGGGACGATATAAATAATCATCAACCATGCGAGTGAAACACCAATAGTACGTCGCTTAGCAACAACGCGAATGCTAATACCAGCAATAACCAACCAGTAAAGAAAAACGCCAGCTATGGTAAGCAGTTGATAAAATTCATACATATTGTGTCTGATAATTCTATCCTTAGGCTTTGTGCCTAACGGTTATGTGACGTTAGCTATGAGCTTTAGCTTATTAATCTAAAGATGGATTGATGATGGAACAAAACTAATAAGCTATTATAATGAAAAGATTACCTTAAATCTAAGCACTGAGTTGAATTAGTCAATTATGGGCAAAATTATTCGTAAAATTGTTTTTTTAGCGATAATCGCAATCGTCGCTGTGGTTCTATATGCATATGACTCTGCGGTGATCTCAACTGAAGATCTGCTTCTGACTAATGAGACGCGCTTAGACGAAAATGCTCAATGTATTACTCAAAAAGTTGAGCAACCGTTGGACAGGCACGGTAATCTAGACGTTACAACTTGGAACCTATATAAGCAGAACAGCTCTGGCTGGGATGTGACGTTAAAGCAACTTGCAGAGCGCTCTGACCTGTTGTTACTACAAGAGGCAAAATACACCGCTGATTTGAAATCGTTTGTTGAAGAGCAAGAACTCTATATGTTGCTTGCTAGGGCTTTTACCTTTGCAGAGGAACCGATTGGGGTAATGAATCTTAGCAGAGATCGCGCATTGAGTAGTTGCGTATTTAGAAAAGCTGAGCCTTATATTCATTTCCCAAAATCAATGTTGATATCGTATTACTTATTGTCAGATGCTACACAGCTTCTCGCTGTGAACATTCACAGTATTAATTTTACCTGGGGATTAGACGAATATAAGGCCCAGCTAAGTGTGGTTAAAGAGGCGCTACTAAACCACACTGGTCCAATTATTTTTGCTGGTGATATGAATACGTGGAGTGAACAGCGTAGTGAAGCTGTTGCGCAACTCCTAAAAAATACCGGTCTGATAGAAGCCATCCCGAATGAAGACTCACGCACCACATTTTTCGGTCATAGACTCGATCATATCTACTACCGGGATTTAGAGCTGGTAAAAGCAGAGTCTATAATCACTGAAAGCTCAGATCATAATCCGGTAAAAGCTTATTTTCGTTTGCAAAAGAAGTATCCTTCCAAAAAGCTTAATAGTGCCGTTACTACTAATTAGTTGGTAGCTTTTGCCAATAATCGCAATTTATCCAATCCACTGAATTCTGTTGCCTGTATTAATGTCTGGCAGCAGGATCGCTACACTCAATAATAGGAAATTATATGGATAACGCCGTAGCGTTACTGCAACAATATTTTGGTTTTAATCAATTTAGACCAGGCCAAGATGAAGTCGTTGCCAATGTGCTTAGTGGCCATAGCGCTGCGGCTATTTTTCCTACAGGTTCGGGAAAGTCCTTATGTTATCAGTTACCAGCACTTGCTCTGCCGCACTTAACATTAGTGGTTTCTCCCTTGCTGGCATTAATGGATGATCAATTACAGTTTCTAAACAAAAAGGGGATCCCAGCAGCATCGATTGACTCAACGCAAACTAATGCGCAGTCTAGCGCTGTAGTAGAAGGTGTAATGGATGGCCGTATTAAAATTTTGATGATCTCTGTCGAGCGTTTAAACAATGAGCGATTTAGACGGTTTATATCTTCAGTACCTATTTCAATGTTAGTAATTGATGAGGCACATTGTATTTCGGAATGGGGCCATAATTTCCGTCCGGATTATCTAAAGTTACCGGCATACCAAAAACAACTTAATATCCCACAAGTTCTTTTGCTAACGGCTACAGCAACCCCAAAAGTCATTGAAGATATGGGGCGTAAATTTGGCATTGAAAAGCAATGTGTCACACTGACAGGCTTCTACCGTGCGAATTTAAACTTGCAAGCCGTCGGAATTAGTTCTGCTGATAAAATGGCATATTTGAAACAGTGGTTAACTCACAAGCAGGGGCAAAGTGGCATTGTTTATGTGACCCTGCAACATACTGCTGAATCGGTAGCTAAAACTTTGCTGGCAAGTGGCATCAATGCCACTGCGTATCATGCGGGCATGGATAGTGATAAGCGTAAAAGTATTCAAACTCGATTTATGCAAGGAGAGATCCCGGTTATTGTGGCGACAATTGCTTTTGGTATGGGCATTGATAAAAGTGATATTCGTTTTGTCGCCCATTACGATTTACCAAAATCAATAGAAAATTATGCACAGGAAATTGGGCGCGCTGGACGAGATGGGTTGAACTCAGATTGTTTAGTCTTAGCCAACAGGGATAATCTGAACGTGCTAGAAAACTTTGTTTATGGTGATACGCCAGAGCCAAGCGCGATAGAATATGTTTTAAATGAGATCACCCACGCGGCAGAAGAGGGTGGCCAGTGGGAGTTATTGCTAACGCCGTTATCAAATGGATCTAATATCCGCGCGCTGAGTTTAAAAACTTTATTAGTGTACTTAGAGATGCTGCGTGTCATTAAACCCAAATACAGTTATTTTGCTGATTATAGATTTAAATTGCTTTGCTCTATGGAAGAGCTACTGTCTAAATTTGACCAAGAACGCCAGACCTTTATTACACAAGTTATTAATAGCTCAGTTAAAGCCAAGATTTGGTATAGCGCTGATTTTTCAAAGCTTGAGCAAATACTTCCAAATAGCCGAGACCGAGCGATAAAAGCACTTGATTACTTACATCAGAAGCAATTGATTGAATTGGAAAGCAAGCAATTAACTCAAGTATTTGATGTTTTTAGTGCGAACATTAATGACACTTTAGCGCCGCGCCTTTTTGAACGCTTTAGCATGAAAGAAGCTAGCGAAATCGAGCGCATCAACCAATTAGTGAATTTTTTCGATAGTGAGTCATGTTTAAGCCAGCAATTGGCTCAGTATTTCGCTGATCCTCGTTTAACTTCACCTTGTGGTCATTGTAGTGTATGCCAAGGCAAACCAGCATATTTACCGGCACCACGAGCACTCAATCCTTTAACGGATGCAAGTTTTAATCAAGTGAGTAGTGATGCAATTAGTAAACTTGCAGAAAAAGCGACTCCAGTATTAATCAGTCGTTTTTTATGCGGCTTAACAACGCCGATTTTTACCAAACTTAAAATGCGTCAATTATCTGGTTTTGCAAAATTTGAGCAATATCGATTTACTGAGGTACTTGCTTGGGTTAAGAAAAATATGAATCAGTAGCTTTGAGGATTATAAATCGCAATAGCCGGTTTGAGTTATGTAACAAAGGTTGTCTATTGCGGTTTAATTACTGAAAAATTAAAGAGAACGTGATTTACTTGAGGCGATTTTAAAGTGGCAAAGACCACAAATAAACAAATTAAGGGAACACATCATGAAAAAAGCTGCGCTGCCATTGGCTATAGCGCTCTCTTTACTCGGCTTAACGGCCTGTCAAAGTCAGCCTGCAACCGCTCCCGCTGGAGTAGAAATTACCGACCAGAAACTTGCTTTTGACCAATTTAGTCAAAACTTCATTGATGCTTTGTGGATAGAGTCTCCAACTTGGGCATTATATAGCGGCTTTCATAAATATGATGGTGTTTTAAAAGTTCCCAATGCGGCAACACGGGCTGCAACGATGGCTTTTATCGAAAAGCAACAAGCAGCTTTAGCCAAATTCGATCCACAATCTATGGCACCTGCCACGCTAACTGATTATCGCTTAATCGAAAATCTATTAGGTGAAATGAAATGGGATCTTGAAACCTTTAACTCATGGCAATGGAACCCTGCAAGTTACAATGTATCCGGTGGGTTTGCACAAATAATTAATGAAGATTTTGCTCCGCTAGATGAGCGTTTACGCTCCGTTATAGCACGAATGGAAAACGTTCCAGCTTATTATGCGGCAGCAAGAGAGAATATCGCCAACCCAACAATAGAACATACACAGCTTGCGATAATGCAAAATGAAGGCGCATTCTCCGTATTTTCAAAAGAGTTACTTGATAAAGCGATTAAATCTGGTTTAACTAATGATGAAAAAGCGCTATTTGCGAATCGCTTTAATAAAGTCACAATGGCGATTAATGAACATATTGCTTGGCTAAAAGCATTAGAAACAAAACTTGCAGAAGGTGGCTCACGCAGCTTCCGAATCGGTGAGGAGTTGTATGAGCAGAAATTTGCGTTTGATATTCAAGCTGGCATGTCTGCAAAAGAACTTTACCAGAAGGCGGTAAATGATAAAAACCGTGTTCAGACTGAAATGGCAAAAATTACTCATAAAATATGGAGTAAATACATTGATAAGCCGATACCGAAAGACGATAAGGTTGCCATAAAGCAGTTGATTGATAAGTTATCTGCTAAGCACGTAAAACGGGAAGACTTTGTTGACGAGGTCCGGGCTCAAATTCCAGAGTTAATCGATTTTGTAAATAAAAAGAACTTAGTCACACTCGATCCAAATAAGCCTTTGGTTGTTAGAGAAACACCAGCTTATATGCGGGGCTATGCAGGAGCATCAATTAGCGCTCCTGGACCTTATGAAAAATCAGGCAATACCTATTACAATGTAACACCGCTTGATGGCATGAGTGAGGAGTCTGCAGAAAGTTACCTTCGTGAATATAACCACTGGATCCTGCAAGTGCTCAATATCCATGAAGCGATCCCTGGACACTACACGCAACTCGTTTACTCAAATGAATCTCCAAGTCTTATCAAGAGTTTATTTGGTAATGGCGCTATGGTTGAAGGTTGGGCTGTATATACCGAGCGCATGATGTTAGAAGAAGGCTATGGTGATTTTGAGCCTGAAATGTGGCTTATGTATTATAAATGGAATCTGCGAGTTATTGCCAACACCATCTTAGATTACAGCATTCAAGTCAAAGATATGTCTGAAGAGCAAGCCTTAGACCTAATGATGAACGAAGCATTTCAGCAGCAAGCTGAAGCAGAAGGTAAATGGCGCCGAGCGACTTTAAGCCAAGTTCAGTTGACTAGCTATTATTCTGGCTATCGAGAGATTTACGACTTCAGGGAAGAGTACAAAGCCTTGAAAGGTGAGGACTTTGACTTGAGAGCCTTTCACGAAGAGTTTTTGAGTTATGGCAGCGCGCCAGTTAAATACATTCGCGAACTGATGCTAAACAAGTAACTCATATTAATCGGTAAATAATTTCAATCAAAAGGCCAATAGCTAACACTATTGGCTTTTTTTTGTTCACTTCTTAGCATTATATTATGTTTGTTAGTTAAAGCAGCTAGTAAATCAGTTGCAGTTATTGTAATCTAAATGAAAATAATTCGCATTAAGTTTAATTGAGATGAAACACGTTTTATTGGTAGATGATGATCCTGTTTTCCAAAGTGCTTTATTACCTGTTCTAGAGCGAGAAGGTTTTATAGTTACAGTTGCTAATAATGGTTTAGAAGCGCTAGCTAAGCTCAAATCACACACTCCAGATTTGATCTTGTTAGACATTAACATGCCAGAGCTAAACGGCATCGACTTATTAAAGCTTCGTGTGGATAAAGCGCCAGTTATTGTTATCTCAGCATTAACAGCAGAAGAAGATAGAATAAAAATTTATGAACTAGGCGCTGATGACTTTTTAAGTAAACCATTTAGTTATCGGGAGCTCGTTGTTCGTATTCAAGCCTTATTACGCCGCATAGAGGTCATTCGTGCAGAATCAGGCGAAGCTCAACCGATCCAGGACATAAGTTTTGACGATAGCCGCTTTATCATTTCAATTGCTGAGCGTGCAGTTGCTTTTACCCAAACAGAGTTTAAGTTGTTTAAATATTTGTTTGAGCGTAAAGGGCAGGTTGTTACTAAACAAGAATTACAGCTAAGAGTGTTACAAAAAGAACTCGGCCAGTTTGACCGTAACCTTGATATGCATATAAGTAACACGCGGCGAAAGTTATTTGAAAAGCAGTTACCAAAAACATTAATTAACACTGTTAGAGGGAAAGGGTATAGCTTTGCTGAGGCAAGTTAAACCGAAGCAGAATCTATCCTGTTGATGTTTCGATAATTAAAAAGGGAGCCTTAAGGCTCCCTTTTTATACGTTTCGCATCAACTAACCAACGCGAATGTCTTGAATTATTTTAATAGAATTGTCGGGTCTACAAATTCTAGATTTAGCGCTTCAGCTACTTCTTCACAAGTGATCTTACCGTGCATTACGTTTAGACCATTGAGCAGATGCTTGTCTTGTAAAAGTGCTTCTCTATAGCCAAGCTGCGCTAGTTTAATAATATAAGGTAAGGTTGCGTTGTTAAGCGCAAATGTAGAGGTTCGCGCTACTGCGCCCGGCATGTTAGCGACACAATAATGCACAACATCGTCAACGATATAAGTTGGATCTTGGTGAGTTGTTGCATGAGAGGTTTCAATGCAACCACCTTGGTCGATTGCAACGTCTACAATGGCAGAACCAGGCTTCATACGCTTGATGTGCTCTTTTGTGACAAGCTTAGGCGCTGCTGCACCAGGAACTAATACACCACCGATAACTAAGTCTGCTTCAAGAACATGCTTTTCAATAGCGTCAGCTGTTGAGTAAATAGCTTTTACTTTATTATCAAATTGCGCGTTCAATCGACGTAGTGCATCTATGCTTCTATCTAGAATAACAACGTCAGCACCAAGACCTACAGCCATTTGTGCTGCGTTTGTACCAACCATGCCACCACCGATGATAACGACTTTTGCTGGTTCAACACCTGGTACGCCGCCAAGTAGCATGCCGCGGCCGCCCATTGATTTTTCAAGAGCCATAGCGCCAGCTTGAATAGACATACGACCAGCTACTTCAGACATAGGAGCTAGCAGTGGTAGGGCACCGCGATCATCTGTAACGGTTTCATAGGCAATACAGACTGAACCGCTCTTAACAAGATCTTCTGTTTGTGGGAGGTCTGGAGCTAAATGAAGGTAAGTGAATAGTAGTTGGTCTTCACGTAACATCGCACGCTCAACTGCTTGAGGTTCTTTTACTTTTACTATCATTTCAGCTTGTGCAAATACTTCTGCTGCTGTGTCGAGTATTTTTGCACCGACAGCGATATAATCTTGATCCGCGAAACCAATACCTGAGCCGGCATTTGTCTCAATAAAAACCTCATGACCGCGTGACGTCAACTCACGAACACTTGATGGAACCATACCAACACGATATTCGTGATTTTTGATTTCTTTAGGAACACCTATAATCATCTTCGAGCCTCAATTTCGCATAAAAACCCATTTTATATGGGTGTAATTGTTATTTTATATTGCCTGAACGTGAATGTTTCAGGGAAATCTAGTATAGTATTCATTCCGTAGTTTATGCTGCTGAAGATTTTTCAATCGCAGATAAAAATATCGTTATTAACGACAATCAGGGTTATAAATATGGTTAATAATAAAAAGAGTCCTATAAAAGACTTAGATCGTATCGATAGAAATATACTTAATGAATTACAAATTGATGGCCGAATTTCAAACGTTGAATTGTCAAAGCGCGTTGGGTTAAGTCCTACGCCTTGTCTTGAACGCGTTAAAAGGCTTGAAAAGCAAGGGTATATCAAAGGATACACAGCATTAGTTAACCCACATTATCTGGGCGCTTCGTTGCTAGTCTTTGTTGAAATTACGTTAAACCGCGATACTGCTGAAGTGTTTGATAAGTTTAATAAGGCAGTTCAATTGCTAGATGATATCCAAGAATGTCATTTAGTGTCTGGTGATTTTGACTACCTATTGAAGACTCGAGTATCAGATATGTCTGCTTATCGTCGACTTCTAGGCGAAACACTTCTTAAACTGCCTGCAGTTTCAGACACTCGTACTTATGTCGTGATGGAAGAAGTTAAACAAACTAATCGTGTTGCAATTAATACGGTTGCAGATGCGTAATTGGTGTTTATTGCTACAAAAGGGGCCGTAATGGCTCCTTTTTTTATACAAAATCCCAAATGATACAAAATGATGCAAAATTGGTTTTTGCATAGTTATGCAAGAAATCGCAAAAGTGGCAAACGCTGCAAAAAGTCCTAAATTCTGGTATCTTGTCTTCAATTAACATTTTTCAGTGTAGGTTTTCCATTGTCTAAGGGAAATAGCGTTAAAACGCTCTCTGGCGTACAACGATTGCTTGAGGGTAGTCTCATTATTTGTTGCATGTTAGCAACATACGTCTTAATAGCCTTGAGTAGTTTTCATTCTTCGGATCCAGGTTGGAGCCAATCAAATTTTGATGGCGAAATAAATAACTTAACCGGTGCTGTAGGCGCTTGGTTAGCTGATGTATTGTTATATTTCTTTGGCTATTGCGCCTACATCATCCCAATCATCATAGCGTTAACAGGTTGGTTACTGTTTAAACGTACCCACAAATTACTTGAAATTGATTACTTTTCTGTTGGCCTTCGATTAATAGGCTTTCTATTGATAGCACTCGGGTTAGCTGCATTAGCTAGCATGAACGCGAATGGGATCTATGGTTTTTCAGCTGGCGGGGTCGCAGGCGATGTAATAGCACAGGCTATGTTGCCTTACTTCAACAAGCTGGGTACGACGCTATTGCTACTATGTTTTGTGGGGGCAGGCTTTACGCTGTTAACTGGCATAAGCTGGCTAACGGTAATAGATCTGACCGGCTATGCAACGATCTGGTTATTTAAATCAATTAAAAATCTTCCGAGTAAATTTAAACCTGAGATTGGTGATACTGAAGATACTCGCGGTTTCTTATCTGTAGTAGAACGTTTCAAAGAGCGCCGTAATTCTCGTCAAGATGATGAAGAATACGACGATGATGAGGACGATGAGTCAACAATTAGTTCATCAAACGTAGCGGCAGTTACACAGAAAAATGATTTTAATACTGCAAGAGTAGAACCTAGCCTTGAGCATGCGGCTATAGGCAAACAACGAATGGTTGAGCCTAGCTTCATTGCTGATGATACACAACAACCTGCAGCAGAGCTTCAAGTAACAACAAGTCATACACATGACAAGCCTAAAGCTTCAGAAGCTGAAAGCGTTGCGCCTTGGGTGAGCCAAGATAACGTTGATAATGCAGGTATTGAAACGATAGATTTTAATAGTGCTGCTTCAACTAGTACGCAGAGTAAAGCAAAACCGGCAGTTGACGATAAAGTTAAAATTGTTGATGGCATCGTAGTATTACCAGGACAAGAAACTGAGCAGATTCGTGCGCCGATGGCGCCATTACCATGTATTTCTTTGCTCGATATCCCTGATCGCAAGAAAAACCCAATCAGCGAAGAAGAACTGGCCCAGATTGGTAAGCTAGTTGAGGTAAAACTAGCAGATTTTAACATTACTGCGAACGTTGTAGGCGTATATCCCGGTCCTGTTGTGACACGTTTTGAGCTTGAACTGGCACCAGGAATTAAAGCATCTAAAATTACTAATCTATCTAAAGACTTAGCCCGTTCTCTACTTGCTGAAAACGTGCGTGTGGTAGAGGTTATTCCGGGGAAAGCTTATGTGGGCCTTGAATTACCTAATAAATTCCGTGAGACAGTGTTTATGCGTGACGTACTAGACTGTGAAGCATTCAGAGATGACCCTTCACATTTAAGTATGGTGTTAGGTGCTGATATTGGTGGTAAACCTGTTGTTGTTGATTTGGGTAAAATGCCACACTTATTGGTTGCAGGTACAACGGGTTCAGGTAAATCGGTCGGCGTTAACGTGATGATCACTAGTTTACTGTACAAATCGGGCCCTGATGATGTTCGTTTCATCATGATTGATCCAAAAATGCTTGAGCTATCAGTCTACGAAGGTATTCCACATCTATTATGTGAAGTTGTCACTGACATGAAAGAAGCGTCAAACGCTTTGCGCTGGTGTGTCGGAGAAATGGAGCGTCGTTACAAACTGATGTCAGCGCTAGGTGTACGTAATCTAAAAGGTTATAACGCTAAAATAAAAGATGCGAAAGAGGCTGGTCAGCCGATTGTTG
The DNA here is from genome assembly GCF_041471165.1 of Shewanella sp. 10N.261.52.F9. Taxonomy (NCBI): domain Bacteria; kingdom Pseudomonadati; phylum Pseudomonadota; class Gammaproteobacteria; order Alteromonadales; family Shewanellaceae; genus Shewanella; species Shewanella sp. 10N.261.52.F9. Next base: position 58,266 of record NZ_JBFRNX010000017.1, on the reverse strand, counting down.
ACCCGTTGTGGAAAGCATCTGACAGTATGGACCCAGAGGCCCCTGAACTCGACAAGTTGCCGTCAATTGTAGTGGTCGTAGACGAATTCGCTGACATGATGATGATTGTTGGCAAGAAAGTCGAAGAGTTAATCGCACGTATCGCACAAAAAGCGCGTGCAGCAGGGATCCATTTAATCCTTGCGACGCAAAGACCTTCAGTAGACGTTATTACGGGTTTGATTAAAGCTAACATCCCTACGAGAATGGCGTTCCAGGTATCGTCTCGGATTGACTCTCGTACGATTTTAGATCAGCAAGGGGCTGAAACACTTCTAGGTATGGGCGATATGCTGTACCTGCCGCCAGGGACTAGCGTACCTAATCGAGTTCACGGTGCATTTATTGACGACCATGAAGTACATAAAGTCGTTGCTGACTGGTGCGCTCGTGGTAAGCCGCAATATCTTGATGAAATTTTGCAAGGTTCGGCAGAAGGCGAACAAGTATTACTCCCTGGTGAAACAAGTGAATCAGAAGAAGATGTGGATGCTCTTTATGATGAAGCTGTCGCGTTTGTTACCCAAACACGTCGGGGCTCTATTTCGAGTGTGCAACGTAAATTTAAGATTGGTTATAACCGAGCTGCTCGTATTATTGAACAGATGGAAATGCAAGGAGTCGTGAGTAGCCAAGGGCATAACGGTAATAGAGAAGTACTCGCGCCGCCACCACCAAAAGATTACGTTTAGAAAGATTAACGATTGGTAATGATCACAGAATTATTTCAGTGTTAAGTTTACGATAGGCTTAACTCGGAGAGTAGAATGAAAAAGATATTAACGATTGCGGCACTAAGCCTGCCAATGTTTTACCAAACACCAGCTTTTGCTGCTGATGCTGATGCTGATGAATTAAAAGCTAAGCTGACAGAAGTTAACAGCTTAAAAGCGAACTTTAATCAGACGGTCACAGACATCAATAACAAAGTTATTCAAACGGGTGAGGGCGTCTTTGCTTTATCTCATCCTAACCAATTTTATTGGCATTTGACTGCACCTGACGAATCTCTAATTGTGGCAGATGGAGCGGATGTTTGGGTGTATAACCCTTTTGCCGAAGAAGTCTCTGTAATGGATATTAATCAAGCTATTAATGCCTCACCTATAGCCTTGTTAGTTCACTCTGACGATGCGACTTGGTCGCAATATACGGTTAGCCAAAAGGGCAACTGCTTTGATATTAGTCCAAAAGATACAGATAGCGGAGTGTCAGAAGTTCAAGTGTGTTTTGATGCTAATCAGCTAACTCAAATGGTACTAAAAGATCAGCAAGGCAATATTAGTGATTTTAGCTTAACAAATCAGAGCGCTATAGCAGAAACGGATCGTGATTTATTTAAATTTATTGTGCCTGATGACGTTGATATTGACGATCAACGTTTAAAGATGACTAATTAAGAGTAGCTAGTGTCTAGTTTCAGTTTTGATTTCGCCCCCGATTTTAGACCTTTGGCCGCAAGAATGCGGCCTGAAAAGATAGAGCAGTATATTGGACAAGCGCATTTACTTGGAGAGGGAAAGCCTTTACGCCAAGCATTAGAAGCTGGTCGCGCCCATTCGATGATGTTTTGGGGACCCCCAGGTACAGGGAAAACGACTTTAGCAGAATTAGTCGCGCATTACGCTAATGCCCATGTAGAACGGATTTCTGCCGTTACTTCTGGCGTAAAAGAGATCCGTGCAGCTATTGAACATGCTAAAAATGTTGCACAGTCACGAGGTCAACGTACTTTATTGTTTGTTGATGAGGTCCATCGCTTTAATAAAAGCCAACAGGATGCTTTCTTGCCTTTTATTGAAGACGGTACCGTAATTTTTATAGGAGCAACCACAGAAAATCCCTCTTTTGAAATTAATAACGCATTATTATCTCGTGCTCGTGTTTATCTAATAAAGCCACTGCAGTTGGATGAAATAACTCATATCGTTCAGCAAGCTTTAGCAGATGAAGAAAGAGGTTTAGGTAAGCGCAAGTTATTAATGCCACTCGATGTCTCTTTAAAACTTGCTCAGATCTGCGATGGTGATGCTCGTAAAGCACTGAACCTCGTTGAATTGATGAGTGATATGCTTAAAGACGGTGGTACTTTTACTGAGGAAATGATAACTGAGGTTGCAGGGCAGCAGCTTGCAGGTTTTGATAAGAATGGCGATCAATACTACGACCTTATTTCAGCGGTGCACAAGTCGATTCGTGGGTCAGCCCCAGATGCTGCCTTATATTGGTTTTGCCGAATGTTAGAAGGCGGTTGCGATCCTTTGTATATTGCCCGTCGTCTATTGGCGATAGCTTCTGAAGATATCGGTAATGCGGACCCTATGGCGATGACTGTAGCGGTTAATGCGTGGGAGTGTTTTCATCGAGTTGGTCCGTCGGAAGGTGAACGCGCTATTGCGCAAGCAGTGTTATACCTTGCTAGCGCGCCTAAGAGTAATGCCGTTTACACCGCGTTTTCGAATGCAAGACAACTAGCCCGTGAAACTGGTCATGAGCCAGTACCTGAACATTTACGTAATGCACCGACTAAACTGATGAAAGATATTGGTTACGGTGAAGGTTATCGTTATGCACATGACGAACCGAATGCATACGCAAGTGGCGAAAAGTATTTGCCTGAATCACTTGTTGGACAACGTTTTTATTATCCAACAGAGCGTGGGTTTGAAAAACGAATTAAAGACAAGTTGGCGCAACTTAATGTTCTTGATGAGCAAAGTGAGGTGAAAAGGTATGAATAATGTTCTTTTTGTCGCTCTAGGCGGCTCGATTGGTGCAGTTTTTCGTTATCTTATCTCATTATTGATGCTTCAGCTATTTGGTACTGGTTTTCCTTTTGGTACACTGGTCGTCAATATTTTGGGTTCGTTTTTAATGGGGGTGATTTTTGCCCTTGGACAAGTTAGCGAACTTAGCCCAGAGATTAAGGCGTTTATTGGGGTGGGTATGCTTGGAGCCCTAACTACGTTTTCTACTTTTTCCAACGAGACCTTATTGTTAATGCAAGAAGGGTTCTTGGCAAAAGCCATATTGAATGTTGTTGTTAACGTCGGCGTGTGTATATTCGTCGTTTATCTCGGACAACAATTGGTGTTTTCTCGTTTTTAACTATTAAGATAATAAAATATGCTAGATCCAAAATTTTTACGTAATGAATTAGAAGTTACCGCTGAGCGCCTAGCGACTCGTGGATTTATTTTAGATGTTGATCGCCTAAGCAAACTTGAAGAAAAGCGTAAGTCCCTTCAAGTCACTACTGAAGAATTACAAGCATCGCGTAACGCTATTTCTAAGTCGATTGGTCAAGCTAAAGCAAAAGGTGAAGATGTTGCACCTATTATGGCTCAAGTAGGTACATTAGGTGCAGAACTTGATGCTAACAAACTAGAGCTTGCCGCGTTATTAGACGAGCTTAACGCTATTGCGATGAGTGTTCCAAATTTACCTGATGAATCTGCACCTATTGGCGCGGATGAGTCAGAAAACGTAGAAGTTCGTCGCTGGGGAACACCTAAACAGTACGATTTCAAAGTTAAAGATCATGTTGAACTTGGTGAGAACATTGGTGGCTTAGATTTTAAAAATGCAGTCAAGATCACTGGTTCACGCTTCATCGTAATGAAAGGTCAAATCGCGCGTATGCACCGTGCACTTGCACAATTTATGCTTGATTTGCATACGACAGAGCATGGTTATACCGAAGCTTATGTGCCTTTACTCGTAAACGAAGACAGTTTGCTAGGTACTGGTCAGTTACCAAAATTTGGTGAAGACCTATTCCACACTAAGCCTGCAACTGAAGAAGGACAAGGCCTAAGCCTTATTCCTACAGCTGAAGTGCCGCTAACAAACTTAGTTCGTGACGCTATTGTTGAGGAAGAAGACCTACCTATTAAGTTAGCTGCTCACACACCATGTTTCCGTAGTGAAGCAGGCTCTTATGGCCGTGATACACGTGGCTTGATCCGTCAGCATCAATTCGACAAAGTAGAAATGGTTCAGCTAGTAAAGCCAGAAGACTCTATGCAAGCTCTAGAAGAGTTAACTTGTCATGCGGAAACCGTGCTACAAAAGCTAGGACTTCCATACCGTACCGTTGTTTTGTGTACTGGTGATATGGGCTTTGGTTCAGCTAAAACATTCGATATTGAAGTATGGTTACCTGCTCAAGATACGTATCGTGAAATTTCATCTTGTAGCAACATGCAGGATTTCCAAGCACGTCGTATGCAAGCTCGCTACAAAGGTAAAGCCGATAAGAAGCCTACTTTGCTTCACACACTAAACGGTTCTGGTTTAGCTGTTGGTCGTACATTGGTTGCCGTATTGGAAAACTACCAAAACGCAGATGGTTCAATCACCATTCCTGAAGCGTTACGTGGTTACATGGGCGGTTTAGATAAAATCGGCTAAATCAGTCGATAATCTTAATAATTGAATAGCCTTCACTTTGTGAAGGCTATTTTGTATCAGCTCTTTAAAGAACTCGCTATTTGTAACCTAACTTCGTAAACCAGAGCTAGAAAAATCTGTGTTTATACTTTTGTAAGTTAATCTAAAATTTATTGAGGATTATACAGTTAGTAGCCAATCAAATTGATGAAACTAAGCTAGTCCCGCAAATATTACCAATAGTCAAAAATCTCTCTTTCTACTGCTTGTCTACAATGTTATAAATACAGCCGAAAACCCTACACTTCTAATATTTAGGAAAGCCGTCATGATATTTTCCCAGGTTGAACTGGCCCCTGCCGATCCAATTTTAGGTTTAACAGATGCATTCAAAGCTGATGTTCGCGAGCACAAGGTGAACTTAGGCGTCGGTATATATAAAGATGAATCTGGCCAGACACCTATCCTAAAATCTGTGAAATTTGCAGAAGAGAAACTATTAGGAACAGAAACAAGTAAAAGCTATTTAGGGATGGAAGGGGTACAAGCGTATAACCGTGTTGTACAAACTCTATTATTTGGTGCTGAGCATCAAGTTGTTACTCAAAACCGTGCTTTAACGGCGCAGGCACCAGGTGGTACAGGCTCTTTACGTGTAGCAGCGGAGTTTTTGGTTCGCCATACTGAATCTAAAACCATTTGGGTAAGTAACCCAACTTGGGCAAACCACAATAATATTTTTAATACTGCCGGATTAACGACTGCAGAATATCGTTATTATAAAGCTGAAACTCACGGTTTAGACTTTGACGCTATGATGGCAGATCTTCAAGGCGCTAAAGAAGGTGACTTAGTTTTACTACATGGTTGCTGCCACAACCCAACAGGTATTGATTTAAATCTACAGCAGTGGCAACAAGTAGCGGATCTTTGTTTGCAAAACAAGCTTGTGCCTTTATTTGATTTTGCATATCAAGGCTTCGGTGCAGGTGTTGAAGAAGATGCTCAAGGTTTACGTGTCGTCGCAAATACTGTTCCAGAGCTTATCGTTGCTAACTCTTTCTCTAAAAACTTCGGTTTATACAATGAGCGTATCGGTGCTGTAACCGTTGTTGCAGCCACTAGCAATGAGGCGGTTAACGCATTTAGTCAGATAAAAAGCACAATTCGTGCTTCTTACTCAAACCCGCCAGCGCACGGTGCATTAATTGTTAGCACAATTTTAGAAGATGCAACGCTTAAGCAATTATGGCATGACGAACTCCAAGAAATGCGTGAGCGTATTGCAGAAATGCGTACACTGTTTGTTGAGTCGCTAAAAGCTGCAGGTGTTACCCAGAACTTCGATTTCATTTCAGGTCAAAATGGTATGTTTAGCTTTTCAGGTCTAAACAAGGATCAGGTAAACCGCTTAAGAGAAGAGTTCGCTGTGTATATTGTTGGTTCTGGTCGTATTAGTGTTGCTGGTATGACTAAAACAAATATGCCAGTAATCTGCGAAGCAATTGCTAAGGTATTGTAAATCTCTACTTAAGTATGCTGAGTAATAAAAAGGCCCCATAGGGGCCTTTTCGTTATAAGTTATTTTAATAACACTTTTTCACTAAATAAGCTTTGCTGAAACTTCTACTGGCGAACTAGAACCGGTTTCCTTAACCATATAAGATAAAGCATCTGCTAATGCTTGCCTGTCATGTAGCCCTTTATGGTGGCTGCTACGCAAGGGATAATAAATCACATTACCGTCTTGGTATGAGCTTTCACCGTTACATAGGACTTGATCAATAATTTTTAGTCCGAGTACTTGATGACAAAAATCAATTTTTTGCTCAAGGCTGCAATTGGCGATAGAAGAGGGCTCTTTTGTTAAGTTCTCAACCAAAATGACTTTAGCTTTTGATTCAGCTAAGGCCTGTGCAATTTTGGGTAATAACAAGGGAGGCATTATACTGGTAAGGAAGCTGCCTGGCCCTAAGATGATTAGCTCGGCATTTCTGATTGCTTCACATGCTTCACACGTAGCTTGCACTTCAGGATCAAGAGATAATGCAATTGGTGTATCTTGCATTTTATCGACATTGATTTCTCCAAAAACACTTTGGCCACAAGCCTGAAGCGCTACTAGATGCGTCGGTTCCTCTGACATAGGGATCAAGCGGGTGTCGATATTAAGGAAGTTTCTAACTAGGTTAACGGCATCTAATGGCCTTACGCAAAGTTCATCTAATGCCATCAGCATTAAATTTCCCAAATTGTGTCCAGTAAGTTCGTTTTCGCCACCAAAACGATATTCGAACATCAGAGATCCTACTGAAGGACGTCTTGCTAATTGCGATAGGCAATTACGTAGATCGCCCCAAGCAATACAATCTTGTTCTGCGCGAAGTCGACCTGTTGAACCGCCATTGTCGGTTGTCGCAACGATGCCAGTTAGTTTAGGACCTAAAAAGGAAAGCGCTGATAGAACTCGGCCTAAGCCATGTCCGCCACCTATGGCTACTACATGGTTATATTGATTAAGCCCATTTGTTTTCATTACAGGGGGTCTCCTTCCTGAATACCCGAAGTCGTTTCATATCAAAGGGTGATTATACCTAAAGTTAGAATCTTTTTCTCGATGTATTATAAGCGCTAGCTAGCATATAATAACCGTCACAAGTATTAATATACTGTCCATATGATAAAGGATAATGAGTGAAAACAGGCAAAATTGGTTTATTTACTATCGCAATTGGATTAGTGGTCGCACTAATATTACTCGCCAGGTTGGTGTTCGTGCCATCAAGTCAGCAACAGGTACAAACCTTAGCTAAAGCGATAAAAAACACTGAAATTGCGAGCGTTGTGCCAGATTTTGGCGCAATTAAAGTAGTAAGTGATAAGAAAACTGCATTTTTTGAATTTTTAAGGCCCTCAATAAAACATCAAAATGCAATTATTCAAGATGAACGTAATTTCTTGATCAGTATTAAGAATCAGGTCAACAATGGCAAAACGCTTACAGAAGCTGACGAATTTAGATTACAACAAATTTCTGAAAAATATCAATATACGCTAAGAAGCTTAACTATCACGAATATTGATATCTTACTTGTTAGAGTTGATGTGATCCCTGAGGAAATGGTGCTTATACAAGCGGCAAATGAAACTGGCTGGGGTACCTCTCGTTTTGCTCGTGAGGGGTTAAATTTCTTTGGTCAGTGGTGCTTTAGAAAGGGTTGCGGTTTAGTGCCACAATCTCGAACACAAGGCCTATCTCATGAGGTTGCACTATTTAAAACGGTTGAGGACTCTGTCGCGTCTTATATGCGTAACCTTAACTCAAATGCAGCTTATTCATTGCTGCGCTCAATTAGAGCCGATTTGCGTGCGCAGAATAAAACCCCAAGAGCGCAAGATCTTGTTTATGGATTAATTAACTATTCAGAGCGTCAAGAAGCTTACATTGATGAGTTGCTTGAAATGTTACGTCAAAACCAACGATTTTTAGTGGATAATAATGAAAAAACAACTGCTGTTTAGCTGTATTCTTTTAGGACTTGCAACAACAAGTCAGGCTGCACCTATCTCACTTGAGTATCAAAGTTTTTATCAAAGACTTAAGCAAGTGAATAAAGGTAATTATCAGCTAGTCGAGTTGGCCTTTTCTGTGTCTAAAGCAAATGGCTGTAGAGTCAAAAGCGGCACAATCAGCACCGAGAAGGATTCATTTCCGTTGACGATTACCAAGGACCAACGTTTATTTTTACCTTATGACGGGCAGTTAAAGTCTGATAGAGCGTTGATTAACTTGGATGTTGAAGGCAATGCTGAATCTTGCGCAATCGCGATGCAAGTTAGAGCTAAAAATACCAAACAAAACTATAGCCAAGCCGAGTTAGTTCAAATAGCCGATGAAATGAACGCCTTATTGAGTCAGATGCAAGGTTTTCCTATGCGCTTGTTTGCATCAGATATTGCTGGCCTAAACCTAGAATTTGCCGGTGACGCGACTGTTACAATTGACGACAAGGTAATCCCGGTGACTGGCACATACCGCATAGAAACCAGTCAGCTTAATAAGCTAACAAGTTTAACGACTTCGATTGCTCCAAAAGTGATTAGCCCTTGGACGAGTAAATAACCTTTAGCATAGATAAGCGAGTACAAAAAAGCCCTGCATTGCAGGGCTTTTTATTAGCTAATTTCAGCTCTCTGACTGAAACTGAATTACTCAGGCGTATAGGTGCTAACTACATCAATGCGCGCCGCAGCATCAAGATTAATATGTCCGTTATTGGCTACATCAACAAAATCAAAAGCGGGTAGGTCCGATTCAGCAACTTGACCGCTCATTGGTGCATCAGGATCCCGAGTTAACGATAAGAAATCAAACTGCTCACGGTCAACACCTTGAGAAGGTGATGTATTCTGCATTGCAGTGAAGATAGTTTCAATACGGCCAGGATGATCCTTATCCCATTGAACGAGCATATCTTTTACTGCTGCACGCTTAAGATTTTCTTGCGATCCACAAAGATTACAAGGAATAATTGGGAATTTTTTTAATTCCGCATATTCTGCAATATCTTTTTCACGGCTATAAGCTAATGGACGAATAACCATATTAGCACCGTCATCAGACAATAACTTAGGCGGCATAGCTTTCATTTTGCCTGCAAAGAACATGTTAAGGAACATGGTTTCAATAATGTCATCACGGTGGTGACCTAGAGCAATTTTAGTTGCACCTATTTTCTGAGCAAAACCGTAAAGTGTGCCACGACGTAGACGTGAGCATAAAGAACAAGTAGTTTTGCCTTCAGGGATCTTATCTTTAACGATAGAGTAAGTGTCTTTTTCCAGAATATGGTAAGCAACACCTAAAGTATCTAAATAGGCGGGTAAAATATCTTCAGGGAAACCTGGTTGTTTTTGGTCAAGGTTAACCGCAACAATCTCAAATTGTATAGGTGCACGTTTCTGAAGATTTAACAGAATATCAAGCATGGCGTAGCTATCTTTACCGCCTGAAAGGCAGCACATAACACGATCGCCATCTTCAATCATGTTGTAATCACCAATTGCACGACCGACTTCTGCGCGCAAACGCTTTTGAAGTTTTGACATGCGGGTTACTTGTTTTGTAGTTAATTCTTCGGACATAAAAAAACGCGCCTAGTACACAATAGTTCAGGGCGCGTATTATTCCAGCTTAATGGGCTTTGGTAAAGCCTAGAAAGTGGTTATAGCTCTTCTAATGGCGATTTATAGCCATCTGGCTTTATCGCTAACAGGTCACAGTTAATGCTATCTATAACATGCTCAGCGGTATTACCTATTAATGCTGCTGAAAGGCCTGTTCGGCCTATCGTACCTAAAATCACTAATTCAGCATCTAGCTTAGTGGCGAGGTCGGGAATGACGTCTTCGGGTAATCCTTCTTTCACATGGCAATTTTCAACTGCAATGCCATAAGCATTAGCAAGGTAGTTAATCCTTTCTTCATGCTGTAAGCGAATTGTTTCGCTATAAGTGTGGGCGTCGAAATCCGGTAGTTCGATAGCTAAATTTACGGGAGTGCCAGGGTAGCCATTAACTAAGTGCACCTGAGCGTCGAATTGTTTAGCTAGTTTAATCGCGTGGGCAATAATTTTGCCATTTAAAGATTCATTAGCATCATCTTCGGCACTAACATTCACAGCACAAACAATTTTACCCGCTACAGGCCAATCATGTTCTTTAACCAATAATACTGGGACTGGTGCCTTACGCATTAAATGCCAATCGGTCGGGGTGAAAATAACCGATTTTAATTTGTCATGCTCGTGGGTGCTTTTAACAATGAGGTCAAAGTTACCATCAATGGCAAACTTAATAATGCTTTCAAAAGGGCGATTATGCCAAATCACTTCGAGGTTAATAACAATGCCATCTTTTTGATAAGGCTTAACGATGTCGGACAGCCAAGCTTTACGCTGATTAACAACACCTTCGCGCATAGCTTCACGTTCTTGGCCTGACAGGATTGAAGTCATTTCATAGGAGAAGTCAAAAATAGACAAAAAGACGGTAATTTCTGCTTGGCTTTCGATAGCAAGTTCTACGGCTCTTGCTAGAGCCGCTTGTTCTTCTGTCGTTGGGTCGACAACCACAAGGAGTTTTTGATAGTCCATCATAACTGTTCCTTATCTAATAGCATCTATTCTCATCTTGCACCATTAAGATGAATTTGTATTGTTTTAGATCAAGCGGATTGTCGAATAATGCTTATCTTGCGATATTGCTGTTACCTGATAGTTCGCTCAATGCGTCAATATCTAATATTGTAATGTATTTACCTTTAACTTCAATTAGTTCGGCTTTTTGGAAACGTCCGAGTAAACGGCTAATAGTTTCTACTGTCAGTCCAAGGTAATTACCAATATCGCCACGAGTCATGGTCAGTCTGAACTCTCTTGGAGAAAAGCCGCGACTACCGAATCGTTTCGCTAAGTTACTGATAAACGCTGCCAGTCTCTCTTCTGCGTTCTTTTTACTGAGTAATAGAATCATTTCTTGATCACTTTGGATCTCGTTACTCATTAAACGCATAATCTGTTGTCTAAGCTTAGGCATTTTACCTGTTAGCTCATCTAACGTAGTGTAAGGAATTTCGCATACCATTGAAGTTTCTAGTGCTTGTGCAAAGCTTTGGTGAAACTGTGAATGAATACCGTCAAAACCGATAACATCACCAGCTAAGTGAAAGCCTGTGATCTGCTCATCGCCTTGTTCAGTAATGGTATAGCTTTTGATTGTGCCAGAACGAATTGCAAATAAAGACTTTAGCGGGTCACCCGATTTAAAAATAGGTTCACCTTTCTGAATGGGCTTTTTACGCTCGATGATTTCGTCAAGCTGATCTAATTCATTAGAGTTCAGCGTAAACGGAATACAAAGTGTACCCATACTGCAATCATGACAATGAATCGCGCATCCTGAAGCCATTTGGCGACGATTCTTGTTGTTATCTGCTGACATTGTCTCTCTCAATTTTGACTATTCATCTACTATGTTAAACTAATTTGATATTTGGAGCTAGCTAAGCTGACCGATAGCGACATACAAGGTTTGGATCCCGAATGCGACTAACGTCGCACCGCTAACTAATCTAACAATTCGGTTCTGCACTAAGCGGCTAAAGCTACTGGCAGCAATACCTGCACTTAATAATGCGGGAAGTGTGCCTAAACCAAATGCAAGCATGATCAAGGCACCATCTAGCGCGTTACCGGCGGCAACAGACCAGGTCAGCATGCTATAGACTAGGCCGCAAGGTAGCCACCCCCATAATCCGCCCGCAATAAAAGCATGAGTTTTATTTTTTATCGGAATAAATCGATTGGCGATAGGGGCAATATAACCCCAAAGCCATTTTCCTAAGCGTTCGATTTGTACTACACCAGCCCAAATTTGAGCAATATAAAGTCCGGTTATAATCATCATCACACCGGCAATAAATCTTAATACAAGGAGGTATAAGTCCGCATCGAATAATACTCCTAGTGCACTAGTGCTTGCGCCTACTAATGCGCCGGCGAGGGCATAGCTAATTATTCGGCCGCTATTATAGCTAAGCAGGTAACCAAGTTGATTAACCAAGGCATTTCCTGTTTGCTGTTTAGGCAGGTTTGCTGATAATGCGCCTACCAAGCCTCCACACATGCCAATGCAGTGACCAGCTCCCATCAGCCCAACTAACAAAGCGCCAATTAAACTGTAATCGTCCACTATTTCTTGCTCGGTTGTTGTGGCTCAAGCTGCTCACTAGCCGATGGGGATGTTTCACTGAGTTTATTTATTGTTGCTGTATGCGTTTGTGCGCTAGCTGTATCGCTTGATACTTTATCGTCCTCAAATAAAATGGACACGCTTTGCTTTTCTAAATCATCAAATTGATCAGACTTAACCGCCCAGAAAAAAACAGCTACAGCGACTAAAACAAAAATCATCGCGATTGGGATCAAGACATAGATAATACTCATAAACGGACCTTAAGTAGTCGAAGGCTATTGCTGACAACGATTAATGAACTAGCAGACATCCCCAATGCAGCAATATATGGGGCAACATGACCAGTAACCGCCAGTGGGATTATAAATAGATTATATCCTAGCGCCCAGAATAAGTTTTGTTTGATAATACGACTGGTTTTCTTTGCTACGTTAACAGCATCAGCAAAACGTGAAAGGTTATCGCCCAGCAAAATAATATCAGCACTATTTTTCGAAATTGCGGCGCCGCTCCCCATAGCGACTGACAAATTAGCGCCAGCCAAAACGGGGGCGTCATTAATACCGTCACCGAACATCGCCACTTGACCATGTTGTTGGAAATTATCAATCAGTTCTAGTTTACCTTTTGGGGATAATCCTTGATGGGTATCACTAATCCCTAGGCGTTGACCCAAAGCGACAACTTCAGTTGAATTGTCACCACTGGCAATACTCAGTTTACAACCCATACTTTTTAATTGTTTAACAGCTTGTGCGGTTTCTGGGCGGACTTCGTCATTTAAGCTGACTTTAGCTTGCACTATATTGTCAACACTTAACCAAACAGTGGTAGCGCTTTCAACCTCATTAGTTTGATTAACATACTGCTGACTGCCAATTTTACAATATAGGCCATTAACTTTGGCTGTTAACCCTTTACCTACAACACTTTGGCGCTCAGTCACTAGCATTGATTTATCTAAAAAACTTGTAAAAGCTTTAGCGATTGGGTGCAAGGAGCCTGACTCTAATGCTGCAATATAGTTCAGCGCTTGCTGCTCTGTTAAATGACCGGTTAACTCAATATTTGAGATAGATAATGAGCCGAGGGTTAGCGTACCGGTTTTATCAAACACAACATGCTGAATTTTAGGTAAACGTTCAAATACACCTGAGCGGCGGGTAATAATGCCAAGCCGAGTCATAATTGCTGTTCCGCAAGTTACAGCCGTTGGTGTAGCAAGCGCGAGGGCACATGGGCAAGTTGCAACCAGTACCGACAAGGTGATCCAAAACGCATCTTCAGGAGAGTAAAAATACCAAAATAGATAAGTGAGGCTCGCAATAAGCAAAATAGCAGCAGTAAAGTAATTAGAAAATCTATCAGCGTATAACGCAATTTTAGGTTTATTGTTAGAGGCGATTTCTTGCAAGCGAATAATCTCAGCAACGAGCTGGTCTTGTCCAAGTGCTGTCACTTTAACCAGTATTGGTTGTTCTATATTAATAGTACCCGCAAACACTTCGGCATCTAACTCTTTCGCTAGCGGCATCTGCTCGCCAGTTAGCATGGCTTCATTTACAGCGGAAACACCTTCAACCACTATGCCGTCAGCGGCAATCACCTCACCGGGTTTAACTAGAATAATATCGCCTATGGCTAGGCGTTTTGCGGGAACTTCATCAAAACCGTCCTCAGTTTTAAGCTGCGCGGTTAACGGCACGAGTTTATGTAAGTTGCTAGAACTTACAGACGCTTTTTGGCGAGCATTCTGCTCAAAGAAACGGCCGAGTAATAAAAAGAAAGTGAACATGGATACAGATTCAAAATACACCTCACCAGTCCCATTTACAGTTTCTATACAGCTGGCGATATAGGCGCCACAAATAGCGATACTAACCGAGACATCCATGTTTAGTCGGCCCATGAGTATCGAGCGCACCGCACTAAAATAAAATGGTTGAGCAGAATAGAAAACCACTGGAGCAGCAAACAGCATACTTACCCAGCGAAAGTAATCTCGGTATTCGGTATCAAGATCGCTAAAATAACCAGAATAGAGGGCGAGGGCGAACATCATGACTTGCATGGTTGCAAAGCCAGCAAGCCCAAGCCTCAGTAAAAACTTACGGCTATCTTTTTTGCTTTTTGTTTCTTGCTCATCAATTTGAAAAGGTGAGGCTTGATAACCAATCTGGCTGATTTGATTAAGGATCTCACTTAACTTAATTTTGTCAGCGTCCCAGGAGATTAATGCTCGTTGGGTTGTGGAATTAACTTGAATTTTGGCAACACCAGCAAGTTTATTGATTTTATGCTCAATAAGCCAGGCACACGCTGCGCACGTAATACCATCAACTGTCAGTGAGACTTCATTAAGTGAGTCGCGTTTCTGAATAAAGTCTTGCTGCACCTCAGGAAGGTCGTAAGCACTAAAGTTAGATAGCTCTTCTGGTACTAAAGCCGTTTGCTTACTACCAGGCTCAGTGCGGAATTTATAATAATTAGTCAGCCCTGCATCTATAATGGCTTGGGACACAGCTTGGCAACCAGGGCAGCACATTAGCTGCTCTACATTGTTAATCGTGGTTGTAAATTGCTTACCAGTTAAAACCGGCTCGCTACAATGAAAGCAGCTTGCTTGACTCATGGATTGTTGTTCTTTTTTATAATTATTTGAAACCCGCCGCGAGTGCAAGCGGGTCAATCTATATGCAGATTAGTTTAACCAATACTGTTGGTCATCTTTTAGAGTAACACGTTGCTGAATGCGCCACGTTTGGTCGTACCCTTCAATTCTAACTTCCCAAGGTCCTTCAATAGACTGTGTTAAGTCGATTCGATAAACGCCGTTAGCATCGGCGGTAACAATTTGAGAGAAGTCTTTTTCTTCAAGAGTGGGATGGAAAAAGCTAATGCTTAGGCCTGCTAGGTACGTGTCACCACCATGTTGTGAGATTTCTACATACTCATCGTCAAACTCAAGTAGGTAGTTCATTCCTAACTGTTTGGCCTGTTTAATCTTACGCAAATCGATATTTATGCCTTTACCTTCTTTGTAATAATCTTCAGTAACCAATGGGTCTTGGTTATCAATAGCAACAATCAATAAGTTAATACTAGCGACCACAGCGCACAGCGGTAATATGATAAGAAACCACGGCCAAAATTGCTTATACCAAGGTTGCGGAGTAGACATTATTAACCACCTATAATTATTAAAATAGTTGTAACAGTATGGGAAAGAAGAACCGACATTTTACCCATAAAAATGTGAGTTATCACTTAAA
Source organism: Shewanella sp. 10N.261.52.F9 (assembly GCF_041471165.1). NCBI lineage: Bacteria > Pseudomonadati > Pseudomonadota > Gammaproteobacteria > Alteromonadales > Shewanellaceae > Shewanella > Shewanella sp. 10N.261.52.F9. The sequence continues at coordinate 42,808 of NZ_JBFRNX010000017.1, read as the reverse complement.
AAAAAGGCCTCGTGATAACGAGGCCTAATTATTACACTCGGTGTTAACCTAGTGTGACTACTTGTTAGACAAACTGTAAACGTAAGCTGTAATTACGTGAACTTTTTCTTCACCTAATACATCTTTCCAAGCAGGCATTACACCTGTACGACCATTTTTAACTGACTGCATAATTGCGCCACGACTACCGCCGTATACCCAAGCATTATCAGTTAGGTTAGGTGCACCCATAAACTTGTTACCGGTACCGTCCATACCATGACAGGCGAAACAGCCTTTCATGAATGAACCTTGCCCTTGAGCTGCTAGCGCTGCGTCGTGTTCACGACCAGATAACTTAACAACGTACTCAGCTAGACCTTCAAGTTCACTGTCTTCAATCGGTAGACCGCCTTTTGGTGGCATCATGCCGTGACGACCGTTCATGATAGATGTCTTGATAGTTGCAAGTTCACCACCATATAACCAAGCACCGTCGGTTAGGTTAGGGAAGCCCTTGCTACCACGAGCGTCACTACCATGACACATTGCACAGTTTTGTAGGAATAAACGACCGCCAACTTTCAGCGCTTCTTCATTCTTAACTAACTCTTCTAGTGGCGTGTCTGCGTAAGCCTTGAAGATAGGACCAAACTTTTCGTCTGCGTGCTTAACTTCTTGGTCATACTGAACCCAACGGCCATCTGCTTGAGCGTCAATAACAGCTTGCTTAGACTCTTCAATAGTTCGCACGCTTTGGTTAGAACTTGTCCAACCTAAAAAGCCTTTGAAGCTACCAAGACCTGGGTAAAGTGCTAGATAGATAACACTGAACACAATAGTAATGTAGAACATGTAACTCCACCACTTAGGCAGTGGGTTGTTCAGTTCTTCAATACCGTCGAAAGTGTGACCCATCGATTCGCCTTCTTCTACACCAGTGTTGTTCTTAGAACAAGCACGCAGTAGAACGACGCAACCAATGATTACCACAACTGTCAGGACGATAATCCATACACTCCAGAAGTCACTCATCACTTTTTATCTCCTGAGTCGTTCGACGCTGATTTTAGTTCTTCATCTGAAAAAACTAAGTTAGCAGCATCGTCAAATTGCTTTTTGCGACTCGAGCTATATGCCCAAGCAAATATACCGACGAAGGTCACCATTACTACTATGGTTATCACTCCACGTAATGTGCCGTAATCCATAATTTGCCTCCTTATTTAAGCGCGTGGCCTAGTGATTGTAGATAAGCGATCAAAGCTTCAAGCTCTGTCTTATCTTTCACTGCGTCTTTAGCGCCAGCAATCTCTTCATCCGTATACAACTTGTGTGTAGGGTGAAGGTTACGCAAGATATCCATCTTCTGACCAGTTAGGTCACCTGTTAGCTTATTTTCAGCTAACCAAGGATAAGCAGGCATATTTGATTGTGGTACAACGGCGCGAGGGTCAATTAAGTGAACCTCATGCCATTTATCACTATAACGACCACCAACACGGGCTAGATCTGGACCAGTACGCTTAGAACCCCACTGGAATGGGTGATCCCAAACTGACTCACCGGCTACAGAGTAGTGACCGTACCGTTCAGTTTCAGCACGCAATGGACGGATCATCTGGCTGTGACAGTTATAACAACCTTCACGAACGTAGATGTCACGGCCTTCAATTTGCAAAGCTGTGTAAGGGATCTGACCTTCTAAAGGCTCTGTCGTATCTTCTTGGAATAAAAGGGGTGTGATCTCAACCAAGCTACCAAAGCTGATTGCGATTACGGTAAAGATCCCCAATAGACCGATGTTTTTCTCAACTATCTCGTGATTAAATTTCATCGTATCTACTCCTTAAGCTGCTTTTGCTTCAGCAATCGCTGGCAAAGAATCTTGAGGGGCCTTAACAGTACGGATCACGTTGTATGCCATTAAGAACATACCTGTAAGGAAGAACACACCACCTAGGAAACGAACAAAGTAGAACGGGTAAGAGGCTTCTAAGCTTTCAACAAAGCTATAAGTCAATGTACCGTCAGAGTTAACTGCGCGCCACATAAGACCCTGCATTACACCAGAGATCCACATTGAAACGATATAAAGAACAGTACCGATTGTTGCCAACCAGAAGTGAACGTTAATTAGGTTTGTGCTGTACATGCGGCCATGGCCAAATAGTACTGGGATCAAGTGGTATAAAGAACCAATTGAAACCATAGCAACCCAGCCCAATGCACCAGAGTGAACGTGTCCAACAGTCCAGTCAGTGTAATGAGATAATGCGTTAACGGTTTTGATTGCCATCATTGGTCCTTCGAAGGTAGACATACCGTAGAAAGACAATGAAACAACAAGGAATCGCAAGATAGGGTCAGTACGTAGTTTATGCCAAGCACCTGAAAGGGTCATAATACCGTTAATCATGCCACCCCAAGAAGGAGCGAATAGGATTAGTGACATTACCATACCAAGTGATTGCGTCCAGTCTGGTAGCGCAGTGTAATGTAGGTGGTGTGGACCCGCCCAGATATACAATGCAATTAGTGCCCAGAAGTGAACAATAGAAAGACGGTACGAATAAACAGGGCGACCAGCTTGCTTAGGTACGAAGTAGTACATCATACCTAAGAAACCTGCAGTTAGCAGGAAACCTACCGCGTTATGGCCATACCACCACTGTACCATGGCATCTACTGCACCACTGTATAGTGAGTAAGACTTAGTCATTGTTAACGGCACAGCCATAGAGTTAACTATGTGAAGTACGGCTACTGTGATAATAAATGCACCGAAGAACCAGTTTGCCACATAAATGTGGGAGGTTGTTCGCTTAACGATAGTACCGAAGAACACCACAGCATAGGAGACCCATACAACGGTAATTGCGATATCAATTGGCCACTCTAGCTCTGCGTATTCTTTACCACTGGTGATACCAAGCGGTAAACTGATCGCTGCTGATAGAATGATGGCTTGCCAACCCCAGAACGTAAATGCGGCCAATTTAGGTGCAAATAGTCGAGTTTGACAGGTGCGTTGAACGATATAATAGGATGTGGCGAAAAGGGCTGAAGTACCAAACGCGAAAATCACGGCGTTCGTATGTAGCGGTCGTAGACGACTATACGTTAACCATGGAGTTTCAAAGTTTAGCTGCGGCCAGATTAACTGGGCTGCGATTAGTACACCTACTGCCATACCTACAATTCCCCATAACACGGTTGTTAAAGCGAATTGGCGTACGACGGTGTAGTTGTAATCAGCGCCTTGAGGCTGGGAATGGTTCATCATATTGCTTCCACTGCTTATTACTTATACTTATTGTTGTGTAGAGTAAAGCTCTACCCGTTTAAATGACTACAAACCTCAGTTACCTAGCGGAAACAATGGGGTTGTGTCAATGTGTAACCTTGCATTTCATGAAGTAACGCAAGGCAACGCAATGATACTTGAGCTATATCAAAAAAGATAGGAATTAAGGGGCTTCATAAGTTGATCTAGATCAAGGTACTCAATAGAATGTTACAGGAAATGATGAAAAGGTTAATTATCGTGCAAGTTCCTCACAAATCAGCAGTATTAACGGTTGGGCTCAGTTTCGTTTTAGCCACTTTCTTACTAGGATGTAAGCCAAATCAAGAGCCCGCTGCTAGCTCAAGCCCTGTAGATACAAGTCTTTGCACTTTCAAAAGCGGGGCATGCATAAAAACTGTTGCTAATGTTGAAATCCAGTTAAGCTTAAACCCTTGGCACGCGCCGAGTGAGAAGCCTTTAACACTCATTGTAAATACCTCTAAACCGGTGGCAGATCTAAAAGTGAAATTACAAGGCCGAGACATGTTTATGGGGATTATCCCTGTAAATTTAGATCAAAGCTCAGAAACTGATTATAACGCTAATATAATCTACGGTTCTTGCAGCAGCGGTTATATGGTTTGGAGTGCTATTGTTAGTTTTAAAGTCGATGGAATTGAAAAGTTTACAGCGTTTGATTTCTTAGCTGACAATCCTGGTTAAGCTATTTAGTGGCTGCAATATCGGCTTTATTTAGGTTGTTAATGCTGGCAAAGGGTATTGTTTGTATAAAGAACGCTCTGATCTTCTGCAAATGATAAAACAGTTGTTGATAATCATTATCATTTGGGTATATTGGTGATAAGTATGTCTACTACAGTGAACTTGGAGGTATTATGACCACTCCAACCAGACAATTAAATATCAGTATATCTGAAGACAAAATTGCCCAACTCATTCAGCAAGGCGTACTTTGCGCTGCTGACTTCAAATGTTTAGATCGCGATACTAAAAAGGCCGTATGGCAACTTTGCCTATGGAGCTGTGAAAAACGTATTCATTGCGACAAGCACTGCAAAGAACAATGTAATAGCCAGTGTGGTGATGTAATAGACGTCGTTAATTGGACATAACCGAGTATTTCTCGCTTTTAGAGGCTTATTTAGATTACTGATTAAACAAGATCTCAAATGGGGTTAGTTAGCCATATCGTTTTACGAACATACTGATTAAGATAGCGTTATACCGATCTACTGTGACGCTACTTATGTTATTACCTCCCGTTATCCCTCTGTTTGACTCCATCGATTACATTCAGCTTGGTAATCCAATCGTCAACCAACACATCACCCAATTGAGTCTAGCCAAGCTAGATGAAGCCGGTTTGGTATTTGAGCTGGCAACCGATTGGTTGTTCGAGCAGAAATACAATGAAAATAACTACAAGGCTTATCGCAGTGAATTAACCACGTTTTTACATTGGTGTTTTGATGTCGCCCAGCTCAACGTCAGCCAAATAGGTCGCAAAGAGATTGGCCTTTATGTTGATTATTGTCAGCATCCTCCACAAGAACTGGTCGGCTACTTTAATGTTGCTCAATTCAAGCAGGACAAACAATCAGGAGAACGCTCGCCTAACCCTGCGTGGCTGCCATTTCGCGGTAGTAAAACTGACGGCAAGACCAATCCTTATGTGCTCAGTGATAGTGCGCTTAAAACCAAAGTAGCGATCCTATCTAGCTTTTTCAGTTACCTGATGGGCGAAGATTACTGTGAGAAAAACCCAGCTCAAATGTGGCTTAATAAGAGCCGATTCTCTTCAAGTAGAAAATATCGCTTAAATAACGACGATGACAATCAACTGGCATTCACTGAGCTGCAATGGTCTTACATTGTCGCAACGGTAGAAAAACTGGCTAAAGAACAACCAGAACTTCATCAGCGTTCTTTGTTTTTAATTAAGCTTATTTATTCTTGTTATCTGCGAGTATCGGAAGTATCTGCAAGGGCGGGATATTCACCCGTGATGAGTCAGTTTAAGCATAATAATCAAACTGGCATTTGGCGATTCCATATCCCAAAAAGTAAAGGTGGTAAAAGCCGCAGCGTGGCGATCTCAAAAGCATTATTAGCAGCGTTAGTTGATTACCGACGTTACTTAAAGCTAAGTGATTATCCAACTGCGACTGAGCAGCATCCATTAATCGTCAGGCAAAAAGCCGCCGGGCGAGGGCGCGACGCCGGCATGATTAACGCCAACCTGGGAATACGTCAAATTCGTGAAGAAGTCGATAAGATCATCGAAATCGCAGCAAATAGTATCGAACGTGACGGCTTTGAAAGCGATGCAGAGCAGATGCGTAGCCTAAGTATTCATAATATTCGACATACAGGCATCACTCACGACATCAATATTAATGGCAGACCGCTCTCGCATGTCCAAGCCGATGCAGGCCATGAAAGTATCGATACCACCTCGCAATATTTGCACACCTCGCAAATTGAGCGCCATGAAAGTGCGCAGAATAAATCATTTGATAGATTGCAGGGGATTGAGTAAGAGTTGGTAATTGGTGTCGGTGATACTCATCTTTTCCAACCTATGTCTAAAACAGAGTCATCTGTTAATGAAGCAATGAAATCACGTTTTGCTGATGGCATTAACACTGAAATGTACCAACAAGGCTGGCGACGTCTTTGGCTGGCATTCGATGGTAACAAAAAGATAGTAGGGCACATCGATATTAGAGCGCATGCAGAAAACCATACTACACACAGAGTATTACTGGGAATGGGTGTCGATCGTTCAGTTCGAAAACAAGGCTCGGCAAGCTGATAGTTATCGTTCATAATGAACGATATATTACGATTGGAACAAACAAAACCTATACCTTTTATGCGTACGGAACATGCTGTTTATGTGGGAGTTGTTAGGATAGTTACAATTCAGCATCAGCTCCTATTTTCGAATTAACTATCTGAATTTGACTCTTTTCGATGCTCAACATCTTCGTCTAAACAAGTAGCTAAATATATAAACTCATTTGTTTCTGCATAGATTGCTAATGGCTTTGAACTTGGTTTTGCCTTTGGTCTAGTTATGGTTTTTCAGAAACCAGTTAATGCCGATAAGTGACATTATCGGCAATTGCCTAAAAAGGGCTTTTGCTAACATGCATACTCAATCATTATTGCATCTTCGTTCATGTTATCAGCCAGTTTAATGTCTTTTTTATTATGTAGTTATGCCGTTTATCGTACAACAAGCGACCTTTGCAGCATGCGAAGACCCATATCGAATCGATTTGAATTAGCTGTCGAGTGTTGTTAAATCCATCCTAGGCTTTTGTTGCTAAAACGGGACTTAATCCTAATAGGAACAGCGCTAACCATGCCTTCAGTTATCGCTATACATTATTGCAATCTAGCCTTGATAACTTAAATGGCTTAGTTAGGTTTATGCTGGTTTAAGTCTTAATAGAGTTTTATATTGGCCGGGCTCATACTCGGATTAGGACTTGGACTAACACTTAGAACGAGCTAAGCACAAAGTCGTCTCTAGTTATTGAGATTAAAACCTTGGTGAGTAAATTGAGTGAATTACAACTCTAGTTATCTAGCTCAAGTTTTCAAGCAAAAAGTCATAGTCGTAGTTACATAGCTGACAAAATATGATTCCAAGCCGATGCAGAGTAAATAATTACCGCGCGCAGTGTGGCTGCTTTTAAACTTTGCCTAGCTCAGCTCACCAGATTTTACGTAGCGCACAGTTAAATTTAGGGTTTAATCGCTGTTTTTAGCGCTAATAAATAAATGATTGTTTATTTCTAGTTAGCAGTTCAAAACTGGCAGGAAAACAAAGCTCGCCATTTCATTAGGTTCCGTCATTTTACGATGGTCCTATTGCAGACAAATGCAGGCTTGGATCTGACTGCGCCGCGAATATTTGCTTAGCCAATAATTATGTAACTAAAACTGCGGTCGACTTGGCGAGAGATTTGTTTGGGTGTACAACGCAAACTGAAATCATGTTTACATATATAGTGGCATAACGGTGACTGAGATTTTCAAATTGGATGACAGTTGCCATTAATAAAGGGAAGCAACAAAAATTTAGGCTATAAGATTAACGGCTTCGTTAGGATTGACGAATTATTAACTCAATGAGGTGTAATAACTGGACATTTTCCAAACCTAGTGAGAATCAATCAAAGCGTTAAAAGCTTACAAAAGAAGTTATCAGTACCACTAGTCGATGACTTAGGTATCATTTCACGGTTATGCGCACAATGTATATTATGTTAAATTGGGTTTGTGATTATCTATAGTATATCGAATGACGCCGCCTATTCTGTTCGAATAACATAGTCTCGGTAACTCTAGATGCTAATTGGTCATTGCTGTTTAAAAGCAATTGTTGACCATATAGATAAGCCTTTTGATAGCCAGTTCTTAGACATTCTAATGGTTAGCTTTCACTGTACAATGTTGAGCAACGTTTATAACGAATGCTGTTTATTATTCTAAAACACTCTTACCACAACAACGGCATTCGGGATCAAGCTCTGGCGGCATGACAATAATGAATCCGCAATGTGGACAAAAATCGCCTTGGCTAATCATCGGCTGTAACTCCCATCGAATAATGACACTGTCATTCTTTGTTTGTTGTTAAGTATGAGTGTCGCCACGATTTCATTCAATCCTACGAGTTGCCAGCCTAGGTTTATCGCTTTAGATACTGTGATAAAAGCTGGTTTTGATTTGGTGAGTGTTTTCAATGCAACCTCGGTATCAAAACAAACTTTTTCAATCTTTACTGGCTCACATAGATCGACTGCCATTGTCCATTTTTGCGAGTCATTGTCGAATTGGAGATCAGTTAGTTTAAAAATCTGATGAGAATTGAGTTGCATAATATTCCATTTATCTTCATCGACCAGTTTGCCACACGATATCATTACACCAAACGTTGCAACTCCGCTTTGAACCAGCTCAAGGTCTTTTTTACGTGCAGTCCAATTATGGTTTATATGGCCAGCTTTCGTGCGATATGGTGTTTCAGAATGCACTTCAGCGCGTCCATGCCTAATTTCTTCCTGCCAAATCGTTAAACACATAGCATTTCTTGTCGGCACAAAGCATCCTCAGGAGTATTGGTTAGGCAGTTTTTGTCCAAGCACTTTTTCAAAGAACTCGTTAATACCCAAAATATATTACCCCAATAGATTGATTGAGTAATACTTTAGCAAGGTGACTTTACACCTGTATAGCTGATTCAGCGTGCATTGTGAGAAGCAATGCTATTTGAGCTATTGCCATCTATTTTTCGGTGTTTATTAAACGCTGATTTGGTATATTATTCAGAGTGGGAGTCTTGTGGAATACGAATAACTACTTGAATGTATTACAACATAGTTATTAACCATGACACCAATGGCCATGATTTTTTATCGAGTTAAGTGCCCTGCTTTGAGCTAAATTATCTTGTAATTTTACTGTTCACCGAACGGCTTTAAACCGCTCACTTTCATTTAAGTGAGCGGTTTAAAGAAATGACGTCTTAAGCTCTAATAATTGGATCTAAGGTATCTAATGCGGTAACGCCAATAAAGTGAATCTCACCAAACGCGTCAGTTAGCTTAACTGTGCCAATCGGGATTGCTGTTTCGTCAGTATTGGCGAATATCTTAAGTACATCATTAGCGATTAATATCGAGGTATTATCAAAGCCGCCGCACCATTTAGAGACATCAATCATTCTTTTGCAAAGCTCTGCTGCTGATGTTCGCTGATTGAGGATCTGTTTAAAGGTACTGTCCTCAATGTAATGCGCGCCATCAGAGGTTAAAATAAGACGTTTGATTTGGCGGATCTTAGGAAACGTAACCAGTTGCGGCTTGATGTCAGGCCCAACGCCAACAAATTGCAATAAGCCTTTGCTTAAATGCACACCGGCGGCATCAGCATTTTGCCCTGCAAAGGTGTCATCTTTTGAATACTGTTTAATCCCATGAGCTAAATTGGCATAGATTCGGCTATCACCAACATTGATTGCCTCAAACTGGCCATCGCTATCAAAAATAAACGCCGATAACGTTGCGCCGCCATTACCGTTATAAAGAGTGTAAACGTCATTATTGGCGTCTTCGACAGCAGTAATTAAGCGCTGGCCAATAGGCATTAATTGGTTTTTGATACAACTACTTAAAAATGTGGCAATACTGAGGCTTGCGCAGTTCGCGCCTGATGCCATTCCACCCATGCCGTCGCACAATACACCTATGATAAACGACGTTGACGCAGAAACTTGGACTTGCACACATACAACCCTGTCTTGATTTTCAGGTCTAATATTACCGATATCAGATGCCATGGCGACCGATGCGTTGAGTAACTCGCGTACTGCGCCATTGTCAATGGGCCTATTTAACCAAAGCTGGATATGTTCTTTTAAAGCTTCTTGTTGCATAACGGTTTCTTCGATTTTTTGCATGTGAGTCGTTGGTGGTTTCAATATAACGTAAGCAAGGTCGTTATGGTATCAGTCTAGGCTAAAAAGCTATTCAAACTGCAAACGTCCGAGACTGAGGTCAATTAGACGCTTAACTGAGCTTTTTCGTTGAGTCTATAACTCAGGAAACTGATACCGGCGCCCTCCTCCTTTAGTCGATTTATTAGGCATTTATATAGTTACAGTCACAATCATGGTCTAGTCTTTATTGCAGGCTAAGTTTGCGCTAATGGATATGTTGAAGGCGTTAAATGTGTCCTGCTTGTATATGCTGAGCTAGAGAAGCTCAGGTATTTGTTCATTACCTAGGTTTACCCTTATGAGTGATAATCCAAAGCAATCGCATCTAATGCGAAACCTTTTCATCGCACTGAGTTTATTGGTTTTAGTCTTTTGCTTGAGTTACTTCTATATTCAGCATCAAAAAAATTACCCAAGCACCGATGACGCTTATGTGCACGCCAATATTATATATATTGCACCGCAGGTAAACGGCAAGGTTATCAGCGTGAACGCCTCAGATTATCAAACCGTTAGTAAAGGCGACTTGCTGGTACAAATCGACCCCGCCCCTTTTCAGGCAAAGCTAGATGAAGCGCGCGCAGCCTATTCTATGGCGCTACAAAATAATGCAGCTTCTGGCGATGCGATATTAGCGGCAAGCGCAAATGTAAGAAGTGCGGTAGCTCAACTTAATGACGCCCAGGCGACTTATCAGCGGATTAAACAATTGGTAGCGCAAGCATTACTGCCAGCACAAGATCTAGATGATGCCCGTGCAAAACAGGCAACAGCCGAAGAAAATGTCATCGCAGCGCGAGCAACGATGTCGCAATTAATAAAAGCTCAAGGGGCACAAGGAGACGACGCGCCTGAAGTTAAAAAAGCCGCTGCAACTCTAAGCCAGGCAAGCTTGTCGTTATCTTACACGAACATTTTTGCCGCCCATAACGGCAAGCTGGGTAAACTAGCGGTTCATGCTGGTAGTGTTGTATCGCCCGGACAAGCATTAGTGCCATTAGTTGTCGACAACACTTTTTGGGTACAAGCAAACTTTAAGGAAACTCAACTTGAGCGACTTAAAACGGGTTTAGCTACCAGCATTACCTTAGATCTGTATCCTAAGGTCGATTATAGCGGTCATATTGAAGCTATTTCTCCTGCAAGTGGCTCGTCTTTTTCTTTATTACCGCCAGAAAATGCAACCGGTAATTGGGTTAAAGTGCCGCAGCGCTTTCCTGTATTAATCCGTTTAATCAACGAACATGAACACCCCGACTTTCCCCTGCGTGTTGGCGCGAGTGCCGATGTGACAATTGATACGGTCTCGCCCATTGCTACAGCGAACAGCAACACAAGTAACCTTAGCAACATAGATGCGAAAGTCGTCAGAAATGATAATGTTGAAAACCGGGATTTAACTAAAACCAGCAAAACAAACAATTCAGTAGACCTTGTAGAGTAGCAACGCAATGGCTATAGAATCGCAAGGAGCAGTCAGTGCTAAATCTGATAATACGGCTGAAGAAAGTCAGGTTTTAAGTGAAGGCAGCCGTAAATTGGTGACTTTGGCTGTAATGCTGTCTGCAATTATGGTACTGCTTGATATGACCATTGCCAATGTGGCGTTACCTCACATGATGGGCGCTTTGGGAGTCACATCAGATCAGGTCACTTGGGTACTGACATCTTACTCAATGGCGGAGGCCATATTTATCCCACTTGCGAGCTTTCTTGCGCTCAAATTTGGTATTCGTCAGTTACTCCTTTTTTCGGTGAGCGGTTTTATTGTGAGTTCAGCGCTGTGCGGTCAAGCCGATACGATTGCCGAAATGGTGACATTTAGGGTAATGCAAGGTGCGTTTGGTGCATCGGTGATCCCCCTGTCGCAGTCAATCATGGTGCAGATTTACCCCGCTGCCGAGCGTGGTAAGGCGATGGCACTGTTTAGTGTTGGCGTGTTACTTGGGCCTATTCTTGGGCCAACACTTGGCGGCATCATTACTGAGAACATGGACTGGCGCTGGATTTTTTACGTTAACCTCCCCATAGGCGCAGTGTGCCTGAGTTTGATTTATCTGTTTGTAAAGCTAAACGGCAAAGGTAAGCCCAAAATTGATTGGCCCATCGTAATAGCGATGACCATAGGAATTGGTTTACTGCAAATGGTGCTAGATCGCGGTAACGATGAATCTTGGTTTGAATCAAACACCATTTTGTTGTCAGCGATTATTAGTGTAATCGCAATTATATTTTTCGTTGCGCGTTCGTTTATTACCAAAAGCGATATTGCGCCAGTTTGGTTATTACGAGACAGAAACCTAGCCATGTCTTGCCTGGTGATGGCTGGCTTCTCTATGGGGATGTTCGGCATTACCCAATTACAGCCAATGATGTTAGAGCAGTTATTAAACTATCCAGTCGATACCACAGGCTTTGCAATGGCGCCCCGCGGGTTAACCTCCGCTTTTGTGTTGATTGCTATGGCCAGTTATATGGATAAGGTCGATGCAAGACTATTAATTGTTATAGGACTGAGTTTAAATGCATTTGGTACTTACTTAATGACCCAATATTCGCTGGAGATTAATATTTACTGGGTGCTATTGCCGAGTATTGTTCAAGGTGCGGGTATGGGATTAGTGTTCGCGCCTTTAAGCCAATTGGCTTACGCCAGTTTATCGCCTAAAGATACCGTAGGCGGCGCGGTGGTGTTTAACTTGTGCCGCACCATAGGAGGCTCTTTTGGTATTTCAATCGTCAATACTTATTTTACGCGAATAAAGCAGCAAGAATGGAATCAACTTGGTGGCGCGTTGTCTCCGAGTAATCCTGTTTTGCAAAATGCAGCCCATCAGCAAGGCGTTAGCATTACCGATCCGGGTTTTATCGCTCAACTGCAAAATATGTTATTGCAGCAATCCACCCTTTTAGCATTTGTGTATACCTTTGGCTTTCTATTAGTGTCTTACTTATGCTTAATTCCGCTGCTTGCCTTTTTTAAGCCCAAAGCAAAAGCGTAATAATATAGTCGCTACCTCCCTGCTGTTAATTTAATCGGTTAATCTTCTCGTTTAACCAAGATAATGATCTGTACTGCACTTAAAAGTATGACTAGGCCAGCTTGATACCTTTAGTTACACCTGTGTGAGCCGTGGGTTTTGAAGCGAAAAAAGCTAACATTTTTACATTGGTTGTGTCCCATTTAGTAATGCACAGCAACCTTGCGGCGCCCTTGTGTTTACGTTGCTGTTACGTATATCTTTATTTAGTAAATTAGCATACTTAATTGCTTGACTCGTTTTTGATTATGACTAAACTACGCGCCGTTTGCCTGACGTGTAACTGCTGTAGCCCTGTATTGCTGGCGTTTTTGCATTGTTAGGTAAGCCGTGTATTTTCTTTATTCTACCCAAGGACAATAAATGGCAAGCGATAATAATTACAGTCTAACCCCGGTACCTATCTCAGCGCGCAAAGGGGTGCTTTCTCTAACAATGGTGATGTTAGGGTTAACCTTTTTTTCAGCGAGTATGTGGACCGGAGGAACGCTCGGCACTGGTCTCTCCTTTAATGATTTTGTTCTTGCAGTTCTTATTGGTAATTTAATTCTCGGTATCTATACTTCCTTTCTTGGTTATATTGGCGCTCAATCCGGTCTTTCGACCCACCTCCTCGCTCGTTACTCTTTCGGTTTAAAAGGTTCCTGGTTACCCTCGCTACTTCTTGGTGGCACTCAAGTTGGTTGGTTTGGTGTTGGCGTGGCAATGTTTGCTATCCCAGTTCAAAAAGCCACTGGCATCGATACTAATCTCCTCATTATCATCTCCGGTCTACTCATGACCTTCACTGTTTACTTCGGCATTGGCGCTATCATGATCTTATCTGCCATTGCTGTGCCTGCTATTGCGCTATTCGGTGGTTTCTCAGTTATTCAAGCAGTAGATACCATGGGCGGCATGCAAGGTCTAATGGCGGTTGAGCCTGAAAATCCAATCGATTTTAATACGGCATTGGTACTGGTTGTCGGCTCCTTTATCTCTGCTGGTACGTTAACGGCTGATTTTGTCCGCTTCGGTAAAAATCCTAAAACTGCCGTATTTGTTACTATGTTTGCTTTCTTCGTGGGTAACTCACTAATGTTTATCTTCGGTGCGGCGGGCGCTGCAGCCACTGGCCAAGCAGATATCTCTGAGGTCATGATAGCTCAGGGCCTATTAATTCCAGCGATTATCATCTTAGGTCTTAATATTTGGACCACCAATGACAATGCGCTTTACGCTTCAGGCTTAGGCTTTTCCAACATTACCGGTTTGCCAAGTAAGTATCTGTCGATTTTTAACGGCGTTATCGGCACCCTGTGTGCACTATGGCTATATAATAACTTCGTTGGTTGGTTAACCTTCCTGTCGGCAGCTATCCCACCGATTGGTGGCATTATTATCGCCGACTACTTACGTAACCGTGAGAAATATAAAGACTTCGCCAATGCTAAGTTTTCAACGGTCAATTGGGCCGCCATTAGCGGTGTCGTGATAGGCGTGCTAGCTGGTCACTTATTACCAGGCATAGTGCCAATTAATGCCGTACTTGCGGGTGCCATCAGCTATTTATTAATAGATGAAGCGCAAAAACGCATTAATAAACAAAAATTAGTTAAATCAGATTGTACAAATGCTACCAATGCATAAGGAAAACTCCATGTCATCAGCAAGTATGTTGATCAAAAATGTGACTCTAAAAGGTCAAGAAGGCCTTCAACAATTGTTGATTGAAGACGGTAAGTTCAAAGTGATTGCTGCTATGACGCAAAGCATCGAACTTCCAAGTGCCGACTCTTTACAAGTGATTGATGGTGAAGGCGGCATGGTTGTGCCACCATTTTGTGAGCCGCATGTTCATTTAGATACCACCCAAACTGCGGGCGAACCGAGCTGGAATATTTCAGGTACCCTGTTTGAAGGTATTGAACGTTGGTCTGAGCGTAAATCGATGCTATCGATTGAAGATGTAAAATCGCGCGCTAAGCAAACCTTAAAGTGGCAGATTGCTAACGGTATTCAACACGTTCGTACTCATGTTGACGTGTCTGATCCGACTCTTATTGCACTTAAAGCCATGCTTGAAGTAAAAGAAGAGATGAAAGACTGGGTAGATATCCAGATTGTGGCTTTCCCACAAGAAGGTATTTTGTCTTACCCGAACGGTAAAGAGCTGCTTGAAGAAGCGGTAAAGCTAGGTGCAGATGTCATTGGCGCCATTCCGCACTTTGAATTTACCCGTGAATACGGTGTAGAGTCGCTACATTATGTGTTTGAACTTGCGCGTAAGTATGACCGATTAATCGATGTTCACTGTGATGAAATTGATGACGAGCAGTCACGCTTTGTTGAAACCGTGGCTGCCCTTGCCCACAAATATGAAATGGGCGAGCGCGTAACCGCAAGCCACACAACAGCAATGCATTCATACAATGGCGCGTATGCCTCGCGTTTATTCCGTTTGCTTAGTATGTCAGGTATTAACTTTGTAGCTAACCCACTGGTTAACATCCATCTGCAAGGCCGCTTCGATGACTATCCAAAGCGCCGCGGTATTACCCGCGTAAAAGAGATGCTTGCTGCTGACATTAACGTCTGTTTTGGTCACGACGATATTTTCGACCCTTGGTATCCACTGGGTACGGCTAACATGCTGCAAGTGTTGCACATGGGCTTACATGTTTGCCAAATCATGGGTTACGATCAAATCAACAACTCGCTTGAGCTGATCACTAACAAGTCTGCTCGCACCCTTAATATCCAAGATAACTACGGTATCGAATTGGGTAAGCCGGGTAACTTGCTGATCTTACCTGCAGATAATGGCTTTGATGCGCTGCGTCGTCAGGTGCCTGTCCGTTATTCAGTTCGCCAAGGTAAGGTGTTAGCCGAGACGCAAATTGCACAAACCCAAATTCATCTTAACGAAGTCGAAGCTGTGACTTTCCGTCGTTAGGCGATACGTTAATGCAGTGTGATAAAAACGGTTAAGTGATGTTCACTTAGCCGTTTTTTTATTTGTTGCTTTCAACAGAACACATGTCCGTTACGCATATTTATGTATGAGTTATGCAAAAATAAAAATATAACGCCGGGGAAATTTGAGACTTTTATTCAAAATCAAGCATAAGTAACGCCAAGGCAAAAACCGTGCAACCTCATTGAATAACCGTTTTAGCGCTAAAAGCCCCCATTAAACTTAGCTACTTTATCTTGGTATCACTTTTACTCACGACAAAATTTTATTTTATTGTCTTGCTGTGAGAGAATCCGCGCCCTATCAAATTAGCCTGAAAACGTAACACTGCAGTGATTAAAAAAGACAGAAACTTTGACGACTTAGCCCATAAGTTTGCCGCCAGTATTTATGGCACCGCAAAGGGTGAAATTAGACAAACAGTAGTTTGGCAAGATATTGAGCAAATTTTACTAGCGTTAGGTGTGCCCGTTGGCAACATTGAGCAATCTAGTACTCTATCTGTATTAGATGGCGGTGGCGGGCTGGCGCAGCTGTCACAGAAAATTGCAGCGTTAGGCCACAATGTTAGCCTGTGCGATCTTTCCAGCGAGATGCTGGCACTCGCTAAGCAAGATATCACTGAAAATCAATTAATCGATAACTACCGTTTTATTCATTGCCCTGTGCAGCAGGTTGCTGAGCATCTTTCTGCACCTGTCGATTTAATCTTGTTTCATGCGGTGATGGAATGGCTTGCCGACCCTATTGGCGCATTAGCTACATTAACTGAGCAAGTTAAAGTTGGCGGGATCATTTCGGTGATGTTCTACAACTACAACGGTCTTTTGTTTAAAAACCTTATTTGTGGCAACTTGAATCATATTGAACAAGGCATGCCGCACCGTAAGCGTTTTAAGCTACAACCACAACAAGGGATCGCGCCAGAATCTGTATATCAGTGTTTAGAGCAAGCAGGTTTTGAGATCTTGGGCAAAACGGGTGTTAGGACTTTCCATGATTACATGCAAAATCATGATATGGGCGATTTTACCTTTGAGCAGATTGTCGCGATGGAGCAAAAACTGTGTCGTCAGGAGCCGTTTTTGTCGTTAGGGCGATACATTCACGTTTATGCTCGAAAAAAGCCGTAATGGCTTCAATTTTGTGAGCTAAGCCACTCTTTTTAGCGTAAATATTAGCCGATTTAATCTGAAGTTAACCTTGGCTTGCTATGCTCTATTTTGTTAACCATGCAGGCTAAAGAGATTAATGGTTCAAGTCTCAATGCTGGTATTACAAAATGATGATTTGAAAGAGGTAGCTTTTCTTAATCTACATTGAAGTAGTAACTGATAGTTAAGGGTGGTTGACGTTAAATACGCTAGTTTAAAGGGTAACGACTGCTTTAGCAGTACCGGCTCAACATGGCCCTAGTGACTAGCTAGTGATAGTGATTTACTACGGAGTAACTGTATGATGCTAGATACCCTGTTAGTGTTTAAGTGGCTTGGATTAGTTGTATTTTATATTGCGTTAGTTCGGCTTTGTTATACCAATTAATGCATGTCTTCAAACTGAGATAGATGCTGCTAAATGGCTGACCATTTACTTTAGTTTACCTGAAGGCAGTTAAGAGAGGTTTGAGAGTCAAATAAACCGTTAAACAAAGGTTGTCGTTGACTCTCTATACGCTATCACTAAAAACTAGCCTTCAAGTGCAGCTAGCTCAGCACGCACTGCTTCTACTACTGCTTTAGGCTCAGATAGATAGAGTGAGTGGTCAATAAAGATGGCTTCATCACCTTGGGTCATGACTAGTACTGGGAACGCAGCAGTTCCAATCGCCTCGCCAATTTCAGCAATACCCGCTAATACACTTTCCGCTTCGTGGCTGATCGCATCCTTAAAGACTTTGTTCGACGGTGACAACTTATATTGATTGATGAGCTTGTCGAAGTCTTCACGAGTGTTAAATGGGTTTGCTTCAACAAAATGTTGCTGCTGAATCATTTGCAGTAACTCAAATTCTTTATCAGCCTGTTTAGATTGCGCCCAAGACATAAAGTTTGCCACTTTAATTGAGTTAGCTTTATGATTGGCTTGCTTGAAAGCATCTGAGAACTCTACTGAACTAAGTGCACTAACCTGCTCTATTTGCTTAGGCTTTGGCGCATTCTTACCATTGAAATAGGCACAATGTAGCAAGTGAGTTTCTGAATAGTCGAAAGCTTGCAGGAGTTCTGCAACCACTGGTGTGGTTGCGTAGCTCCACGGGCAGTGTGAATCATAGATAAAATAAAGCGTTAAAGGTTCATTATGTGTGTCTATCTGATTGACTGGCATTGACTGTTATCTTGTTGATATTTTCGTTGGCCAGATCCTAAGGGCTTTAGGGATTTTATTCAAATAGCAATTTAACAATAAAGCCCATATTTAGCGCAAAAAGTCATAAAAAAAGGAAGCCATTTACACTGGCTTCCTGTTAATGATGAACTTTTGTCTTTTAGGCTAATTAAGCGGCCTCTGGCTCATCACTCGATGCGTTTGTTACGCCATGCCATTGATAATGATTATTTGGTTTTTTACTGACTACGCCAGCGGCGAACATTTTTGCAAAAATCTCATCAACTTCTTCAGTTGTAATATTAAGATATTGACTTACTGCACGCTTGGTACAGTTCACACGCTTCTCTGTAAGAACATCAATAACTTGCTCATACATACTTTTGGGCTCAGCTTCTGGTAACTGCTTAGGCTCAAAGTGTGGAATATACTCCGAATGCTCACTGTGTATACGACGGTATGCATCCAATGTAATGGGCTCCAACTGTTGCGATTGCTGCTTGAAACGCTGTCTAAATCGATTTTCTTCACCGATTAAACCAACAAAGAAAGCGGCAAAAAAGTCTAGAAGAATCGATAAAAATACCACTAAACCTAATTGGGCTGTTTCCGCTTTGATGTTAAGTGACTGCGCTAAACTGTCAATCAAGCCAACGATAGAACCTTGGCTAACAACAGGTACACTATCACGCTGCATCGCTAACTTCTGTTGTTGCTCACGCAATATATTGTTTTCTTTTTGAATGCGAGTTACGCCAGTAGCAATACGTTCCATTTGAATGTACTTTTCTGCGGCAACGTTATTTAGCTCAATCTGCTTGTCGATCGCAGCAATTTGCATGTTAAAGGCGTTTACCTTGCTATGCTGTACTTGAACATGCTCTTGGGCTTTGTTGGTGGCACTATTAATGCCACCAATCGAGCCGCCGATAGAAATAGCCGCTAATACCGCATAAAAGCCTAGCGCCGAAAACATACCAAAGAAGTTTTTACGTGAATAACGCTCGCCTACTTCATACCAAGCAAAGAATTTGCCCAGTTCAAAAATAACCGCTAATCCACCAAACAATAACTGCATGACAGGGTCGTCATCAATCGATAGAAATAGTAATAATGAAAAGATGATTGAGGCTAAAATAGACGCGCCCGTGAAGCTGTATACGCTCCACATAGCAAACCTACCTTTTGGAAAACGTTCAGCGATATTTTGATTGTAAAACATAGTGGACTTCTAAGTGAAAACAGGTGGTATTCCGAGTAGTAATTACTTGAGAACAAGAACATTTAGCTTACACTAAACCAGACTAATACTCTTTAAAAAAACCTATAAGCAGGATCTTATGCGTATAAATTGCGCATGAATTGTATTAATGCTAAACAATTCTGCGTTAATGCTATATTTATCGCACCTTAGCGACATTTTGCCTGAGTTGGGTTTGAGACTTAGGCGGTTTTTATTTCTATATGTATTCAAAAATGTATTCAAAAAACTAATCTATACCAAGACAGAAGTTAAGCGAGTGCTTAGCAAGCTATAGGATCGATATCATAGTTTAGAAAAATACATTTCACTGACATAGATATCCAGTCGCTCAGCTTTTACAATGACACTGCATTTTCTGTCCAGAAATCCCCGCTTATCTCTGCACGTTATCGTTGGCATCAATAACGAGTTACATACTAGGAAAACCATGAGAAAACTTGAATTACTCGCACCAGGTGGTGACATTGAGTCAATTAAGGCCGCTATTGTGGCAGGCGCTGACGCTGTTTATTGTGGCTTAAACAGTTTTAATGCCCGTACGCGTGCAGAAAATTTAAGTTTTGACGATTTACATGGATTACTGCGTATTGCCCATAGTCATAATTGCCAACTGTTCTTAACGCTGAATATTATTGTATTAGAACAAGAACTACCTGCACTGCTTAAACTGTTAAACCAATTGGTTAATACCGCTATTGATGGCGTGATAGTTCAAGATCTTGGTCTTTTCTATTTGTTAAAACATCACTATCCGACTCTCGACATTCATGCTTCCACGCAGGTGACAACCCATAATACTGCTCAGTTGCAGTTTTTAGGTGATCTTGGCGCGTCGCGCGCTAATTTATCGCGTGAATTAAGCCTTAATGAAATCAAACAGATGTCAGACAAAGCCCATGCAATAAACATGATGACTGAAGTGTTTGTGCACGGCTCAAACTGTATTGGTTTCTCTGGCCTTTGCTATTTCAGCTCAGCCCACGGAGGCAACTCAGGTAATCGTGGCCGCTGCAGCCAGCCTTGCCGTGACCAATACCAAACGACAGATGTGGGCGCTCAGTACCCTTTAAATCTCAAAGATAACTCAGCCTTTGCCGATCTTGATGCTCTTTACGCTGCAGGCGCAGACTCGTTAAAAGTCGAAGGCAGAATTAAGAAGTCGCATTATGTTTTTCGGGTAATCGAAACTTGGCGTAAACAGATAAGTCGTCTTGAGCAAAACTTAACAACAAGCTTGGATAAAACCCCTTTATATACTGTGTTTAATCGCGACTTTTCAAATGGCTACCTGCAAGGCGCTATCGGTAAAAGCATGTATATCGATAATCCTCGAGATAATGCGGTACAGCATTTTAGCCACATAGCATCACTAAAGCCGTTAGCGAATGAGAGCATCACAGTTGCCAAAGCACTTTATGACGAGAAAACCCAAATTATTACAACTGTTGGCGATAAAATTGCTAAATTGAGTTTAGATAAGCCTGTTATTAGCTTGTTTATTGCTGGCAATGCAAATCAGCCATTAACCATAAAAGTATTAGTTAATGAACATCAGTATCATCAGTTAACACCGGCTCAAAATCGTGAGTTTTCGGTAAGTTCGACATCATGTTTAACTGAGTCAGATAAGTATGGCTTAACCCATGAGGAGCTAGCTAAGCGCTTTCAAAGCTTTAGTAATGCTGAGTATCAGCTGGGCCATATTTGCTTTGAAAATCTAGGCCAAGATCTGTTTGTACCTTTTAAAGACCTAACAGAGATGAAACGCCAGGTAGTTCTCGGCTTAAACCAAGGTCGACAAGCCGTTGAGCCAATAACCTTACAAGATGTTCGTAGTCAGCTAACGCTAATTGATGCACGTACGGCGGAAACTTCAAACCAATTCAACGCTAAGCCATTAGAGCAAGTTAACCAAAGCACTGCGCTTTCGGTACTAATTGCCAATCGCCGTGATTTAGCCCTATATAAACAGCTAAAACAGCAATGCTTAGAACAAGCTTCAAGTTCTGAAATAACGGCATACTATCTTGTGCCGGATGCTATTACAGCTGAGCAAGACAAACTTGCATGGTTGTTCACAGAGGAGCCTGATCTTATTCCTTGGTTTGGCGCAGTGATAATGGAAAATGACTTAGCAGCCGCGAAAACGCTATTAAAGCAGATTAAGCCTAAGCGCATCGTCACCAATAATAGCGGCGTTGGCGTTATTGCCAATGAACTAAGCATTGCTTGGATTGCCGGTCCTTATTTAAATATCAGTAATTCGATAAGCTTATATTGCTTGCAGCAACAGGGCTGTAGCGGCGCATTTTTATCGAATGAGCTTAATAAAAACCAGCTAAAGTCGATAAAGGCGCTGCATAATTTCAGTCTGCATTACAGTGTTTATCACCCAATCATGTTGATGAGCAGCCGCCAGTGCCTATTTATACAGTCCTCTGGTTGCGATAAATCTGTAATGGACGACGAATGCTTAACTGTGTGTAAAAAGTCGACATCAATTACAAACGTAAAAGGCGTTGATTTTGTTATTGATAAGAAACGTCGTGAGCATAATGCGCTTTATGGCAATCAGCATTTTTATAACCCTGCTATATTGACCGAACTTAGCGGCAAGTTTGACTCAGTACTATTTGATTTGCGTTCAATTGATACCGTTAGTCGCTGGAAAACAAGCGCATTGGCTGCGCTTATACAAGTTAATGAGCAACTTAACGGCGATCTAGCTAGTGATCTAGCAGAATTAATTACTGATACAACCCATGCTCAATACCTAAAAGGACTTTAACAAAAGGACTTTAACTTTATTGGGGATCTCAATAGCTAATTTATCTCGGTAATGTACCTCCTTAAGTTAGCTATTTTCTGATTATTAAAGAATGCTGAGCAAATTTAACCTCGAGCTTAAATGGTAAACTCAACACCTCAAGCTTTACTGAACGCTTTTACAGTCACTCCTCTACATAACCTCAAACTTCTCGATATCCAGCTCGGCAATTATCTAGGCCAGATATCTAGACCAGCTATCTAGGCTAATCAGCCATCTTTTTGTATTTGAAAGATTAAGCCGTTTGCTAAATCAGCGTTCTAAATGCGTTTGCAGCCAACCTTTGAAACTTACTTGTATAAATTCCGAGCAAGCTTAGTTTAATAACGATGCAAACTTAGCTTAATGACAATGAAATAGGCCTTTCGATTAATTTATCGGCAGTTAAGTGCTTTAATTGTTTAAATATTCCCCTTTTAGAAAAAAAATAGCGAAATCTTGCAGGTAACTGGTATAGAGTAAAATTATTGACAGTCATCAGGAGGATGCATTATGCCAATTAAACCTCTCAACAGCACCAAGCTGTACCGCGCATCAGCGCTTAAAAAACTATCTTCAGACTGTAAGTCAACTAAACACTTAGAACCGTTAGATGAAATCGTCGGTCAGGCTAGAGCGCAACAAGCGGTAGAGTTTGCCCTATCAATGAAAGAAAAAGGCTACAACATCTATGCCTTAGGCCGTAATGGCCTTGGAAAGCGCACTATGGTGCTGCGCCATCTAAATCGACAAGCGCCTAATGCTAATGGCCGCACGCTTTATGACTGGTGTTATGTAGTTAATTTTGATGATACCCGTAGCCCCAAAGTGCTTAAGCTACCAGCTGGTATGGGATTAACCTTTAAAAAAGATATTGAAAAACTAATGGGCAAACTGCTTAAGTCGCTGCCATTAGCGTTCGATAACGAAATGTATTATACCCGCGCCGATAAGCTTAAGAACCAGCTTGCTGCTAAGCAAGAAGAAGCATTAGTGTTGCTCACCGAAGAAGCTAAGCAAGATTGCATCGGCCTTTCCATCTCGCCACAAGGCAGTTATGAGCTCGTCGCCATGAATGGTGAAGAGCCGCACAGTGAAGAAAGCTACCTTGCATTATCTGCCAAAGAGCAAGATAAGATGCAGGCATCGATTTCTAAATTTGAGGCACAGCTTAGAGGCATAGTACGCCAAATTACGGTTTGGGAAGAAGAGTATGCTGAAAAGCAACAAAAGCATGATGAGCAAGTCGCAGACGGCGTGCTGGCGCATGTGCTTGACGCGCTAGTTGAACAATACAAAGAACATCCCAATGTTAAGGCGTACATTAAAGCCATGCATAAGGACATTCTGGATAACCTCGACATCTTTTTAGAAGAAAGTGAGGAGCAAGCTGCCCTTGCCTACGCTTCGATGAGTAAAAAGATGCCAAGACGTTATCAGATTAATGTCTTGGTTTCTCAAGCATCGCAAATGCAGCCAATCATTGTTGAAGAAACACCTAACTACCACACCATTTTCGGCTATGTTGAAAACGCCACTTATAAGGGCACTGTATTTACCGATTTTTCACTGATCCGCCCAGGTAGCTTACACAAAGCTAATGGTGGTGTATTAATGATTGATGCGGTTAAAGTGCTTGAGCATCCTTATGTATGGGATGGTTTAAAACGTGCGCTGCGCTCACGTAAATTAAGCCTGACTTCACTTGAGCGTGAAGTGACGCTTTCAGGGACAATTTCGCTCGATCCTGAAGCGATTCCACTGGATGTAAAAATCATTTTGTTTGGTGACTTTGCCACTTATAAGTTGCTGCAACAGTACGACGCTGAGTTTACTGAGCTATTTAGAGTAACCGCCGATTTTGAAGATAGAATGCCAAGAACGGATAAATCTGAAACGCAATATGCCCAGTTTATCTCGAGCATCGTTCACAGCAATAAAATGCTGCATTGCGACAGAAAAGCGATAGCAAGGGTGATTGAGTTCAGTTCAAGACAGGCTGACGACCAGAATATGTTGTCGTTGCACTCAGTTGATATTGCTAACTTGCTTAGAGAGGCCAACTACTGCGCCCAAGCGGTGAATGCCAATATGATCCGTGTTAGCCATGTTGAACAAGCGTTGGCGAACAAAGAAAAGCGTATTTGCCGTGCTAAAGACGACTTTATGCAAAGCTTCGTTAACGGTACAACCTTAATGAGTACTGCTGGCACCACAGTTGGCCAGGTTAACGCGCTCTCTGTTATGTCGACAACAGATTATCAATTTGGCGCACCAAGTCGGATCACTGCCACAACCGCATTTGGCGAAGGCCGCGTATTTGATATTGAACGTAATGTCGAGCTTAGTGGTAGCATTCACTCTAAAGGTGTGATGATCCTAACCGCTTATATTGCATCTATTTTGGGTAAAACGGATAAAATCCCATTGTCTACTCACCTCACCTTTGAGCAATCTTATGGTGGTGTGGACGGTGATAGCGCCACGATGGCAGAACTTTGTGCCATGCTGTCGTCATTTGCCAATGTCGGTTTAAGACAAGATATTGCGATTACCGGCTCAATGAATCAATTTGGTGAAGCGCAACCAATTGGTGGCGTTAACGAGAAAATCGAAGGCTTCTTTGATGTGTGTAAAATCAAAGGTCGTAAAGATACTCAAGGCGTCATCATTCCGCAATCAAACGTACATAACTTGATGTTACGTAAAGATATTGTGGAAGCGGTTGAAAAAGGAAAGTTCCATATCTGGGCCATTAGCCATGTAGATCAAGCAATCGAACTGCTTACCGATACTAAAGTGGGTAATGTTAATGCTAAGGGGCAATACCCTAAAACCAGTATTCTTGGTTTGGCATATGCAAGGCTCAATAGTTTACGAAAGCAAGACAGTAAAGACTAGCGCTTTGATTACGTGTTAACGCAGTAAACAAAAAGGCCGAACATGCGTTCGGCCTTTTTAATATGTGTTGTTTGCTTAATTAAGCGAAAACATCTTGTAGTGGTGGTACTACTTGCTTCTTACGGCTTAATACACCATCTAACCAAACTTTGTTGTTTTCTGACTTGCAGTTATAAGCAGATTCAATTTTTTGCAGGTCGTCACTGACGATTAGCATTTCTGAACCTTCTTTCATGATATCAGTCAGTAACAATAGTACGCTGTGACGGTTGCCTTCGGCTTTAAGTGCTGCGATATCAGCTTCTAGTTCAGCTTTAATATCGTCAAACACTGATAAATCGATAACTTCTAGCTGACCGATCCCGACAAGGTTACCGTTCATGTTGAAGTCTTTAAAGTCACGCATAACAAGATCACGTGCTGGTGTACCTTCAACTGCAGATTTTACTTTGAACATATCCATGCCCAACTCTTTGAAATCTGTAACGCCAGCGATTTCAGCTAGTGCTTCTACACACTTAATGTCAGCGGTAGTGCAAGTTGGTGACTTGAAGATAACCGTGTCGCTTAAAATAGCGCAAAGCATAATGCCTGCGATATTTTTTGGGATCTCAACATTGTAGAAATCGTACATCATCTTAATGACGGTGTTACTACAACCTACTGGGCGGATCCAGCACTCTAGTGGTGTTGAAGTTGTTAAGTCACCCAGTTTATGGTGATCAACAATACCAACAATCGTCGCTTCAGCGATGTCATCCGGTGCTTGAGTTAGCTCTGAGTGGTCAACGATATACACTTCTTCGCCAGCATAGCTAAGCTTAAGCTCAGGTGCGTCAAAACCAAATTTTTCTAGAATGAAAGCCGTTTCTGGTGAAATATCACCTAAACGCGTAGCAACTGACTCTTCACCGATCTGGTTTTTTAGGTGTGCAAGTGCGATAGCACCACAAATTGAATCTGAATCTGGGATTTTGTGGCCCACAACATAAACTGGCATAGTAAAGCTCTCCTTTAATTTGCGCCGATTTTAACAAAGTTTTAGCTGATGCGGAAATACCAAAACGTCTAAGATATCTCGCTAAGGCAATAAATTTAGCCTTATATGACAAAGTGGCAGCCGTTTCTTCGCCAGAAACCTAAAAAAGTGTATTACAGCACTGACTATTTAGACAGATTTGCTAAAAGTTGGTTCTGCAAAATATGTCCACCAGCTATAGCCGTAACTGGTAACGTTAAATCACAGAACGGCTAATTTTTGGCTTAAAAAAGGCGATAAATACCGACTTAAGTACCACTTGAACGGTTTTTATAGTATAAGCTTGCCTAAATTTATGTTTATCTACACTGAGCACCATAGCGATGTCTGACAAATTCTTTTTTAAAGGCCGTAAAACGCCAAAGCCTAAGCACGAAAGCTATGGTTACAATACAAAGCGTGAAATAAAAGTGGGCACGACTGAAAACCCGCTACAACTTGTTGTGCAAACAGCAGAAAGAGAAGCTGAAGTGAACCAGTTACTTGCTGATAACCAGCTGGTGGGCGTGATCACTGTTGATGCTGACCAAGCTGAAAACATCGTGTTACTTGAAGGTTTATTAAATAAGCCTCAAACTACTCGATTTGAAAAAACACCAAACCGTAACGACCCATGTGTTTGCGGAAGCGGTAACAAATATAAAAAGTGCTGCGGATAAATTCGTGTTTTAACGCAAAACTTATCAGCCCTAACTGAGTCATCGAAGTTAGGGCTTTTTTATTTGGGCGCCTTTAATAATGGTTGCCCTTTTACGTTTAAGGTCGCTTAGGCAGCAATAATCAAGTTCAAAACCTGCAGGTTGGCCAGCTTTAGGCTTATGCAGCGATTAATCCCCCCTTTAATATTACCTATTGCCAGAATACTACTTATTACCAGAATATTACCTATTAGCAGTTTCGATATATAGCCCGAACATCGCAACACATCCATACAGACTTAACTGCCCTACCGTATTCTAAACTAACCCAATGTTTTGCTTATGTGCTACGAAGACCGATGAGTCGTTTTAGCTGTTCAGTTCAATCAAAAACAACCATTAGCAAGCATGACTTTACGCTTTAAGGTAAACAAATAAGACAAAATGAGCAGAAATAATATTAACTACGCCTAATTCACAGCAATCATTGGCAGCTGAATGCCCATAATTGCTAATTATTTACATAAATGTAAATAACCGTTAAAAGAGTAGTTTTGAACATGGGTTAGTTTGAAACTTAAATAAATTTTAACAAAATGGTTTTATATCAATAGTATAGATAACACCTCTCAATTGGCGCACAGATTTTGTGAAGATAAAACTTAAAACGTAATCGAGGTAATACGCGTTTTTCGTCACACACGTTTACATAATCAGCCTGTCACAATTCACCAATTCAATTAACATACAATCAAAATTCTAATTAGATTTGCTCATATTATCTTTAGCAAGCAGTAAAAGATTGTGTATAGAGTGGAGTGCTTCAACAAGAGGACGTGTTTGTGGCTACAAAAAAACAGATCATTTTACCTATAGTCGTTATCGCCGTTGGCGTAGCTGGGTTTATTGGCATGTCAGCAATGAAAAAACCACCAGAAGAGAAAGAAGAATTGGATACGACCCCACTTGTGTCTGTTCAAGCGGTAGAGATCCATCCAATGAGCTTTGCTGTTAGCTCCTACGGTGTTGTCAGTGCCAAATATGAAACAGAACTGGTATCACAAGTAAACGGTGAAATTGTTTATTTATCAGAAGCCTTTGTCAAAGGTGGATTTGTTAAAAAGGGCGATGTTTTAGCTAAAATCGATCCAAGTGATTATGAAGCTGCGCTAATCGATGCCAAAGCTAATATGGCTTCAGCCAGAGCAACTTTAGTGCAAGAAAAAGCATTTGGTAAAGTTGCTGAGGAAGAATGGAAACGTATTGAAAATGGCGTTCCAACAGAACTCAGTTTACGTAAGCCACAGCTGGCGCAAGAAGTTGCCAAGCTTAACTCTTCAGAAGCTGGGCTTAAACGCGCTAATCGTAATTTAGAAAGAACCATTATCAAAGCACCATATGATGCACTCATTGAAGCGCGCAATATCGGCTTAGGATCATACGTGAGTATGGGGACTCCCCTTGGAAAAGTATTAAGTACTGCTCACGCCGAAATACGCTTACCAATCGCCGATAAAGAGCTGCAGTTTTTAGATAGTAAAGGCAAAGGCGCCGAGGTTGTATTAACCGGTGAATTTGCAGGGCAAATGCAGCAATGGCCTGCAACAATCGTGAGAAGTGAAGGCGTTATTGATAATCGTAGCCGAATGACTTATTTAGTGGCTGAAGTTGTTGACCCTTACGGTCTTAAAACGAATAGCAAGGGCTCAAATGGTAGTGAGTTGCGTTATGGCACTTATGTCACCGCAAGTATTGACGGTAGCCATGCAGGACAAGTCGCTGAACTACCAAGGCATCTAGTCATAAATAACCAAGTCGCTATCTTAGATCATGAAGGTAAGCTTAGGTATAAAGACATTACTATTGTGCGCCAAATAGGTTCAAAAGTGATTGTATCTGCTGGCCTTGAAGAAGGCGCCAATTTGATCACTTCTGCGCTTGATTATCCTATTGAAGGCATGCAGCTCGCTTTGCCGCAAGAAGCAACGCTCGATGATGATACGAAAGAGCCGCAAGCCACGCAATTAGCGATGGAAGAGAAGGACTAATTCATGATCGATACTAATAAAGGCATTATCGCTTGGTTTGCCCGGAACAGTGTTGCGGCAAACTTACTGATGATTATCATCTTGTTAGGTGGTCTTCTTACCGCTAATACGATCCGTAAACAGTTTTTCCCCGCAGTTGAAATTAACTGGTTAGAGTTCAATGCGGTCTATCCTGGTGCAGCGCCGCAAGAAGTAGAAGAAGGGATCACGATTAAGATTGAGGAAGCACTTGAAAGTGTTCAAGGTCTTAAACGCGTTATCACCTACTCTAACCGTAATATGTCGTCGGGTTATTTTAGAATTGAAGATTCATACGACCCTCAGGTAGTGCTTGAGGAAGTAAAATCTGAAATTGACTCTATTTCCAGTTTCCCT
Source organism: Shewanella sp. 10N.261.52.F9 (assembly GCF_041471165.1). Classification (NCBI taxonomy): domain Bacteria; kingdom Pseudomonadati; phylum Pseudomonadota; class Gammaproteobacteria; order Alteromonadales; family Shewanellaceae; genus Shewanella; species Shewanella sp. 10N.261.52.F9. The sequence continues at coordinate 13,612 of NZ_JBFRNX010000017.1, read as the reverse complement.
GATGGGATGGAGCGCCCAAAGGTTGAACGGATTAAGATCCGTCAAGAAGTAATGTATATGAGTCTTTATGGTGACTTATCGCAAAAGCAACTTAAAGATCTTGGCGAAAAAATTCATGATGAATTGCTACAACTTCCAAAAGTAAACATCACAGATTTTTACGGTGGTCTCGGTTATGAAATCGCTATAGAAGTCAGTAAAGATAGATTACGTGAATTTGGATTAGGGTTTAACGATGTCGCTGAAGCAGTGCGTGGTTATTCGCGTAATATGTCTGCTGGACAAATTCGCGCAGAAAACGGCTATATCAACCTTCGCGTACAAAACCAAGCTTATGTCGGTTATGAGTTTGAAAGCTTACCGCTTATTACTCTTGAAGATGGTACTACGCTATTACTTGGTGATGTAGCAACTGTTATCGACGGTTTTGAAGAAGGCATTCAATACTCAAAGTTTAACGGGAAAAACTCAGTTACTTTCTTTATTGGTGCTGCTAACGATCAAAGTCTTACTGATGTTGCTGATGTCGTTAAAGGATACATTGCAGAAAAACAAAAAGTGTTACCACAAGGCGTTAAGTTAGAGCCTTGGGTGGATATGACTTATTACCTTGAGGGTCGCTTAGATCTCATGTTAGACAGCATGAAAAGCGGCGCGGTATTAGTCTTCATATTGTTAGCTCTGTTTTTACGTGTTCGTCTAGCGTTTTGGGTAATGATGGGCTTGCCTGTGTGTTTCCTTGGTACCCTGCTATTCATGCCGCTAGGAATGATAGATGTCACGATCAACGTGATTAGTCTTTTTGCCTTTATCTTAGTGCTGGGTATTGTGGTCGATGATGCCATTGTGATGGGAGAAAGTGCTCACGCAGAATGCGAAGAAAAAGGCCAGACATTAGATAATGTTATTCGCGGTGTTAAGCGTGTTGCGATGCCTGCAACTTTTGGTGTTCTCACTACCATTGCGGCATTTTTACCGATAACCATGGATGACGGCCCTTCTTCAGCATTTGGCCAAGCTATCGGATTTGTGGTTATTCTTTGTCTTATCTTCTCATTGATTGAGTCTAAGCTTATCTTGCCGGCTCACTTGGCGAGAATGAAACAAAAGACCATAGTTAAACCTGGCTCTAAGAATCCTTTAGATTGGCTAAGAAACATCGTTAACTTCTTGCAAGATAAAGTCGATAGCGGTTTAAAGATTTTAATCATTAAGTACTATCGCCCGTCGTTAGAAGTTGCAGTTAAGTATCGCTACACGGTTATTATGGTGTTCATTAGCTTGATTATGGTGTGCGCAGGCCTATATGCCGGTGGTTTAGTGCGCTTTATTGGTCAACCTAAAATCCCACACGATTTCCCGCGGATCTCATTTGAGATGAACATTGATGCGTCTGAGCGTTCTACCTTGTCGGCAGCTTTGGCCATTGAGAAAGCGCTTAAACAAGTCGATAAGCAAATTGAAGCTGAGTACGGCCAGAATATGATTTCAGATCTTCAGGTTGAGCTTCGCGGTCGAACGGCTGCAGAGATCAGAACAAAACTCGTTGACCCTGAAATTCGTCCTATCGATACTTTTGCCGTTGCCGAACTTTGGCGTCAAAACATGCCGTCTATCCCTGGAATGAAGTCTTTCACTATTCAAGACAACTTGTTTGGTGGTGGCCGTGATGACGGTGATATTAGCTTTAGGTTAGAAGGTAAAGATGACGCTCAGCTAGTTGCAGCAGCAAAAGAGTTAAAGGCTAAGTTAAATACCCTAAAAGGTGTTGGCGATGTCAATGATAGTCGTCAATCGAGTGCTAAAGAGATCCAGTTTGAACTAAAACCCCTAGCCCATAGCTTAGGATTAACCCTTGCCGATATCGCTCGTCAGGTGGGTAATAGTTTTTACGGTCTTGAAGCCCAGCGTATTTTGCGCAACGGTGAAGAGATTAAAGTGATGCTGCGTTACCCTGAGGAGCAACGTAACTCTATTGCTCAGGTTTCTGATGTGATGATTAAAACTCCACAAGGCGCTGAAATCCCATTGTCTGAAGTTGCCGCTATTGTGGTGACTGATGGAGTGAATAGTATTCGCCGCGAAAATGGTAACCGTACGATTAATGTGTGGGGCTCGGTTGATGCTGACCAAGCAGAGCCATTTAAATTAGCAAAAGATATTCGCGATAACTTCCTACCTGAGTTATTAGCTAAGTATCCTCGCGTAAAAAGTGAGGTGTCAGGCAATATTCAAGAGCAGCTTGATAGCGCTGATACGCAATTAAGAGACTTCTTAATCTCTATGTTGGTGATATACAGCCTACTCGCTATTCCACTTAAATCCTATTCACAGCCGATTATGATTATGGCTGTGATCCCATTTGGTGTGATTGGCTCAGTGCTTGGGCATATGTTACTTGGTTTGGACTTAAGTGCCCTTTCGGTGTTTGGTATTATCGCAGCAGCGGGTGTAGTGGTGAATGACTCTTTGGTGATGGTAGATTACATCAATAAATCCAGAGAATCCGGTGTAGCCATGAAGTTGTCGGTACTTGAAGCCGGTTGTCGACGTTTTAGAGCAATCTTACTGACTTCACTAACAACCTTTATTGGCTTAGTGCCGATTATGACGGAAACCAGTATGCAAGCGCAGATGGTGATCCCTATGGCAGTGTCTTTAGCCTTTGGTGTGTTGTTTGCGACTGTAGTGACGTTAGTGTTAATCCCTTGCTTGTACATTATGATTGAAGATATCAAGCGCATGATAGGCAGTAAATCGCGGGTTGAAGAGCCAATAAGCGAACCAGCAACTGTCAGTTAAACAATGGTTCTTACTGAATTGAAAGCCCGGGCTAAGCACTCGGGCTTTTTTGTTTTAAAAGTATGTATTTTAAAAATGTGAGTCTGAAGCTCAACCTGATAACATTCCCGAAATGTATTAATAAGCACATGGAAAGGCAATTCAAGGCTGAATTAGCTTTATATAGGTAAAGTTTTGATTAGCATTTAAAGAAAATTGAGTTACTTTTAGCAGAACTCTTTAGGAAATAAATAAGGTGCTATGAATCTAGAACACTTAAAATTGTTTGTACGTTTAGCCTCAACCCACAATATTAGTCTTGCGGGGCAAGAGCTAGGGCTTTCACCAGCGGTTGCAAGTGTACATATTAATAAGTTAGAAGAAAGTCTAGGTGTACGCCTTTTGCACCGTACCACGCGTAAAGTGTCATTAACTGAAGAAGGTGAATCCTTCCTGCCCCATGCACTAGAAGTGCTCGCAACAGCTGAAGCAGCTAGAGCCGCTGTTGGCGCCGGCTTTTCATCACCAAGTGGCACACTGAGAGTCACAGCCCCCGCTTCGTTCGGCCGATTGCATATGGTGGGTGCGATGAAAAGTTTTATGCAGCAATATCCAGATTTGACAGTAGATTTACGCTTTTCAGATACCATTATTGATTTAGTTGATGGCGGTTTTGATGTCGCCATCCGCATTGCTGAACTGAAAGACTCATCGTTAATTGCGCGTAAACTTGCATCTGACAGACGCGTTGTATGCGCCTCGCCAGCTTATATAAAAGAGCACGGCGCCCCGGCTACGCCACAAGAACTTAGCAATCATCAATGTATTAACTTAATGAACTTAGATACCTGGAGTTTTGAAACAGATAAAGGACCTTTTAGTATCAAGACTAAAGGATGTTTTAGAACAGATAATGGTGATGCAATGCGTGATGCGACCATAGACGGTTTGGGTCTATCGGTTAACTCTATTTGGAGTGTGTACCAACAACTGGTAAGCGGTGAATTAGTTGAAGTATTGACAGATTATCCGTTTGCTTCAAACGCCTCTATTTGGGCTATTTACCCAAGTTCTCGCTTAATCGCGCCTAAAGTAAGAGCGTTTATCGACTTCTTTAACCAATACTATGGCCAGCCAGCTTATTGGGAAACAGCGTTAAAAGCTGCTAAGTCATAAACATCGAAATAGAGATCGAAATAGACATTTTATATTGGCCCTGTGAGCAAACCTTAAGGCTAGCTCTAATTGTCCGCTAACAGGTAACTGCTTAACGCGTTTTATTGGTAGCGGACGGTTTATTTATAAGGCTTTTAATCTGAGATTAACAATGGCTAACCTTGTTTGTCGCCAATTGCATCACCAAGAGAAAGTCTGGATGACTCTATCTTCTGCTTGCGATCTAACATCAATGGCTGAGTTTACCTTAGCTAAGAAGCCTGCTTGGCAATCAGGTAATGCGCCTTTTAGTGACACAATATTATTGCCATGGTCACCCCAATAGAAAGTATTAAAATCGAGATGATTGAGTAAGTATTGCTCTTCTTGCAAGATTTGTAGTTCAGTCGGCATGATAAACTCTCCACGCTTAACTTCTTGTTCTAGCACTGTTCCTGGTTGAATGGCTAATGCCATAGGGGCTATCTCATCAGGCTGCATTTGGTTTAACAGATCGGTAGTGGCAGCTATATGCTCATGAGAACGCTCTTTACCACCTAAGCCAAAGATAAAAGATAGCAGGGTTTGTATTCCCGCTTCTTTAGCCATTTGCATGCCTTTTATGGCTTGCTCTGGGCTCATATTCTTTTTGATTTTATCAAGTACCTGACGGTCACCTGACTCTAGACCCGAATATGTCATGGTTAATCCAGCATCTTTTAGTTCTTTAAGTTCGGCTACCGACTTACGTCTAAAGTCATTTAAGCCGCTATACATTGAAACTTTACTGCATTCAGGGAAGGTGCTTCGCAGTTTATCAAATACCTTTAATAGGTAATCAGTTCGTGCCGCCATTACATTGCCATCAATCAGAAATATAGAGTCTATATGTGAATAGTAATGCCTTAATCGTTCTATATCGTTAAATACATCTTCTAACTCTCTAACTTTAAAACGCTTATCATCAAACATACTGCAAAACGTGCAGGTATTAGCGCTGCAGCCTAGGGTGATTTGTATAAGTATGCTTTTCGCCTCTGCCCAAGGGCGATACACTTTTCCTTGGTAATTCATTTTTCAATCTCTCGTTTGTAAATTAAGACGCGCTACGACCTTATGGCGCTGCGACTGCTCTATTGCTCTGTTGATGAATCAACTTCTGCAAACTGAGAATGTTAGTCTAACCACTTCTATAAAATTGATAATGTCCGTTAATAGATAATCATTTTATGCTTATTATTGATAATTGTTTTGTCGGTGAGTTGGGTTTGGAATAACTCGTCGTGGCAATAAAAAGGCCTGCAAACATGCAGGCCTTTTTAGCGAGTATTTAGTTATGAGGCTATTGAAGGATTATCAGCTCATTAATAGTTTTGATAAGCTCCGCTGCTCTTGAGGAATCTAAAGCATCTGGATGCGGTGATGCAAATGCGCCAATATCATTATCAAAATATTGCCCTGAGGCAGTGAGAAACTCATCAGCCAGCGCTGCACGAACTAAAATATCTGCGCCAACAGACAGATCGCCGCCAGCAATGCCATAAGCTGTTTTTACCATCTTACTGCCAAGCAATGATTTTGGATTAACAGACACTATAACTTTGTTACTGCCCTTTTGACTTTCAGCTAAGCCCAATGCGTGAGACCACATAGTTAATGCCAGTTTACTTTGCGCATAGGCCTGACCATCTGCTAGGGATTTATTACCTTTTAACGCGCTGACTTCAACACTTGCTTGTGCAGCAGAAGATAGATTAACAACCCGGCCATCATCAGCAATTAAAGCCAGTAAACCCTTTGTCAAAATATAAGGAGCAATTGTGTTTACCGCAAAGCGGACGTCAAGGTTATCGGCCGTCGTGGTTTCACTAGCAGCAAATACCCCAGCATTATTAATTAATACGTCAATAACAGGGAAACGTTGTTTGATTTCTGCCACCATGGCTTGTGTGGCATGAATACTCGATAGATCTGCAACTATTGTTGCTACATCAATGCCATAGTTATCGATAACCATCTTTGCAACAGCTTCAAGCTTAGTCGGGTTTCGGCCGTGAATAATTAGACTGTGGTCCTGCTCTGCCAGCATTTTTACGGTTTCTAAGCCAATGCCATCCGTTGCGCCTGTCACGAGTATTGTCTTTTGCATCTTATAAACCTTAGTTATTGGCGATTGATTTGCAATGACAATAATAGCTTTTGTTTTAGCTTTCTAGCGCTTAGGTTAACGAATGAGTTTATAGAAATATTTGATAATAGACTTGAATTGAAGGTTTCTAAAGATAATTTGAGTGCGCTTTTAGAATCGTATTATTTATTTCGCGCCAAGATAAGTCCGGTAAACAACAGCTACCCTTAGCGTTTTCGCTAATTTTCAAATTAAGAAAGGTAGAGATTTGAATCTTACATAGATAAGGCATAAACCACGAGCTTATGGATACGTTATTAACCGATTAGCTTGTAGATACGAATAAGCCCTTAACATTCGTGCTAAGGGCTTATTCTAAATGTGGCGGAGAGATAGGGGTTTGGCCCCTACATATGTACGCTGTAAACCATGGTTATAGATACGAAAAAGCCCCTAACATTTCTGCTAAGGGCTTTATCATAAATATGGCGGAGAGATAGGGATTTGAACCCTAGATGGGCTATAAACCCATGCCGGTTTTCAAGACCGGTGCATTCGACCACTCTGCCATCTCTCCGAACGCCGCGAATAATATAGCGCTCTTATAATCTTGTAAAGTGATAATTAGAAAATATTATCACTTTACTGTTAGAGAAGACCTACTTGGTTATTTCTCGTCCTGATTGATTGCGATACGTGCAGGATCTGGCATTACAATCTCTTCACTCACTTCATTCCAGCTCTTGTAGTTACGTAGTTTAAAGCCGATAAACACGATGAAAGAACAGATCATGATCCCCCAACCAATCGCGACTTCACCACTTGTGGCCCACATAGCAACTAAACTTGAAGCACCAAACGATAAGCTGATCTGAAGGAAGTTCTGTAGACCAGCAGCTTTTGCCGCGTTGTCAGGAAATTCCTGTAATGCACCGTTAACAACAATCGGATAAATACCACCGCTACATGCTGCTAAAACAGAAAATATAGCCAGTAACGGGTAGATAGACAGACCCTGAAGTAAAATAGTCACAACAGCAATAGACATTGCACATGTGCCAAATACCGATAGTAAAAGCTTTAGGGTTTTCTCTGCACCAATTTTACGAATAAGGGTTTTACTCGCATAACCACCTAAAATAAAGGTAATAGTTTGCGGAATAAAACTCAGTCCAATTGCAGTCGCATCAAAACCATGTTGCTCCATCACAACTGGCCAAAGCGTTAGGTATGAGAAAAATGCACCAGAACACGCGCCAAAGATAACTACGTTACCTAGGTATTTAGTATTTTTAAGAATAGATAAGTAGTTAATCTCTTTCTTATCATGACTAATAGCTTTAGTTTCAGCCGGCACAAACCAAACCGTTAGTAAAATCATTATTGCAGCCATACCGGTTAAAGTAATGAAAATGCTCTGCCATCCTAACGACTGCAAAATAAATGCGCCAAGGATTGGAGCAAGTGCTGGAGATAACGCCACTAACGGCATAATATTAGAAAAAACACCCTGAGCTTTTGCAGCATCATATTTTTCAATAACGATAGCTTGCCAAATAACGCCTGCAGAACATGCACCTAATGCTTGTATAAAACGTGAAATGTTGAACACTAACATCGAATCACTAACGGCTATTGAGAAACTGGCTGCAGCAAACAATACTAAGCCTAAGATTAGCGAATTGCGTTTACCAAAACGCTCAACTAAAGGACCATACAGTAACTGCCCTAGCGCTAAGCCAGCTAAAAAGAATGTCAAAGACATTGCGACTTGTGATGGTGATGTTGCCATTGTGTCTTCAATTGCTTTGAATGCAGGCAAGTACATGTCAGTGGCAATAAAGCCCAACATGCTCAATACTGCTAGATATGCTAGAAAAATGTAGTATTTTACACTTGTTAGTGAGTTCATAATTCGAAATTCTGATCTTGATTTATTAAAGTCGCGCAGTGTAAACACTTGCTAATGTGCTGTGAAACGTTTATTTTTCACATTAGCTATCAAAAAAAATCACAGCAGGATGTGAACCATGCTTTCAGAACAGTCTCTTCAACTTATCGATATGGTAGCTCGGGTGGGCAGTTTTACAGCCGCAGCCAATAAATTACATAAAGTCCCGTCAGCTGTAAGTTATGCAGTTAAACAAATAGAAGAAGAACTGGGCGTGGTGCTTTTTGTTCGCCACCACAGAAGCGTTAGCTTAACTGCAGCCGGAGAGCACTTCGTTAAACAGTCACGCTCATTACTCACTGATATTGACGCAATGCGTGCAGACACCATACGTGTTGCCAATGGTTGGCAACCCACTCTATCAATTGCGCTCGATAACATCGTACGCGCAGACAAAATAAGTAATTTAATCGCCGATTTTTATCGAACCTTTGACAATGTTGAGCTAATTATTCGCATTGAAGTGTTTAACGGCGTGTGGGAATCAATTGCGACTGGGCGCAGTGACATTGCGATTGGTGCAACAACGGCTATTCCTGTTGGTGGTGATTATCACTTTAGAGACATGGGCGAAATTGAATGGTGTTTTCTCGTCGGTAAAAATCACCCTCTTGCTGATATCGACCGTCCACTCTCTGACGATGAGTTAAGACAATACCCCTCTATTTGTCTAGAAGATACCTCTCGAGAGATCCCTAAACGCATGACGTGGTTGTTAGAAAATCAACGTAGATTAGTTGTGCCTGACTGGATCCGCGCCATTAACTGCTTTCGAGAAGGTTTAGGTGTGGGCTATATGCCTGCCCACTTTGCGTTTCCCTTTATTAAAACCGGTGCATTAATTGAAAAGCAGCTTGAAAGGCCCAATAAAACAAGTCCGTGCTGTTTAGCCTGGAACGCTACCAATAAGTCCCCTGCCATGGCTTGGGTACTTGATTATTTGGGCGATAGCGAGAAACTTCATAAAGACTGGTTAGATTAACTACGCTTAACTTAGCTAATTTTGGCGGTTAAGCGCTTTATACCTTGGTTTAGCTGCTGTATGATTCAATAACTTAACGCAAGGTTTACTTCCTTTTATCTAATTTAGGGAACTCCTTGTTAATCTTGTGCTCAAATTATATAGCTTGAATATTTGTCTTCGGAGAAAGAAATGAAAGATATGACACAACAAACCGCGTATAGCAGTACTACCGTAGAGGTAAATAAACTGCTGAAAAATACGTATATGCTGCTCTCTATGACACTTGCATTCTCTGCAGTGTGTGCGGGTTTGGCAATGGCTCTAGCCATCAGCCCTATGATGTCTCTTGGTCTATCTCTTGGTAGCTTAGTGTTATTGTTTGTAACCCTTAAAAAAGCTGATTCTAGTGCTGGGATCTTCTGGGTATTCGCTTTCACAGGTATGCAAGGCGCATCGCTTGGTTACATCCTTAACCACTATGCTGGTATGGCAAACGGTCCACAGCTAATTATGCAAGCGTTAGGCTTAACGTCTGTTATCTTTGTTGCACTTTCTGGCTATGCAGTAACGACTAAGAAAGATTTCTCTTTCATGCGTGGTTTCCTAATCGCTGGTCTTGTGATTATGGTTGTAGGCCTACTGGTTAACTTATTCTTAGGTAACGGCATGGTGTTTATGGCACTCAATGCGGGTATCGCACTGTTAATGACGGGCTTTATTCTTTACGATACAAGCAAAATCGTTAATGGCGGCGAAACTAACTATATTCGCGCTACTATCGCTTTATACTTAGATTTCTTAAACCTTTTCGTTGCCCTACTGCATTTAATGGGCATTGGCGGCGATGACTAATACCAATTAAATTTAATTGAGTTAAAATGGTCCTATTACAGGGCCATTTTTTTTACCATGAGCAAATTTATAATCCAGGTTAACTCTGCCGCATACGGTAACGCAGCAAGTTACAGTGCCTACCGTTTCGCCAAATCCGCATTAGAGAGTGGCCACAGTATTGATAAGATTTTTTTCTATCAGGATGGTGTGTTGAATACCAATTACCTCAATAGTCCAGCCAGCGATGAATTCGACCTAATGCAAGCTTGGATTGAATTGCATAACCAATACGGTACAGCCTTAGTTAATTGTGTTTCCGCTGCACTGCGTCGTGGCGTTATGTCCGAGTCTGATGCAAAAGAGAGTGGCCACGGCCACTGGAATATGCAGGCGCCGTTTATTATGGGCGGTCTGGGTGAGTTAGTGATCGGCATAGAATCGGCTGATAGATTAGTCTGCTTTTAACTTTTGAGTTAATCTTTTTTGCAAGGTCAAAAGCGTTTATGAAAAAATTGTGTATTGTTTTCAAGCAGCCACCTCATGGTACTGCACATGGCCGAGAAGGCCTTGATTTTTCTTTGCTCAGCGCAAGTTTTGAGCAAGAAGTTAGCTTGTTATTTACTAATGAGGCAGTGTTAACTCTGCTTAAAGACCAAGATCCTGAGTCTATTGGAGCTAAAGACTATATTGCGACATTAGGCGCATTACCTTTGTATGACATAGATACAGTCTTGGTGTGTAGCGAGTCTATGCAAGAGTTGGGACTGTCAGAACAAGAACTGCGGATTGGCGTAACCTTAAGCGCACCAGAAGAGATTGCTAGCCATTTAAATGCAGTGGATGAGGTTATCGTTTTCTAATGATTTTACACCTAATACAAAGCTCACCTGAGCAAAGTTCTGCATTAAAGACCTGCTTACGCTATGCGAGGCAATCGGATTCTATTTTGCTGACGGGTAATTCGGTTAACTGCTTGCTAAAACAAGCTTGGGCCACACAGTTAAAAGAGTATAATGTGGCTGCATTGCAAGAAGATATCATTGCTCGTGGACTTACAAGCCTTTTAAAAGACACAAAACAAATCAATTACGATGAGTTTGTCTCTCTCAGTCTTAAATTTAATAAAGTTATTAGTTGGTAAAATGATTGAATTCAACGGAACACAAATCGAAACGGATCACCAAGGCTACCTAAAGTCTGTTAATGACTGGACTCCTGAGCTTGCTCCAATTATTGCCGCTGAAGAAGACATCACTCTTACTGAAGCGCACTGGGAAGTGGTCAACTTTGTCCGAGACTTTTATTTAGAGTTTAAAACCAGCCCAGCTATTAGAGTGTTAGTTAAAGCTATTGGTTTAAAGTTAGGAGCAGATAAAGGTAACTCTAAGTACCTCTACACCCTATTCCCAGTAGGACCCGCAAAGCAAGCGACAAAAATCGCAGGTTTACCGAAACCGGCTAAGTGTATTTAGACTCACTTTGCCATGATCAAATCTTAAAAAGCCCTGTTAAATTGGGCTTTCCTAATTTTAAACTTCATATAGCCTTTTTTTCTGCGCTTGATATATGCCAATTAAAGCAAGACCCATAACGCTATAAAATAAGGTTTGGGCTGATAGTTCAATGACTAATGCCGCCTCAGTTAAATGGCTATGTAAAACCACCCCACTCAATGCGTTAATTACCGTTAATACAAACGGATAAAGTAGCAAAAGTAAGCCTGCCGATTTTATTTTGTAGAGTCTATTGGGATTATTGATAAATCCACTAATAGTAAATAATGCGCTTGCCAAGAAGCCATTACCAATAAGCATAAGTAACGCGACGATTCTAACTTGCAAAGGTGCGGCCTCTATTGCTTTTGGATAATCTTCGATTAATTCAGTTAAAAAAGTTAATGGACTTAACATGCCCCACAATGGGTAAAGAATTAATGTAAAAGCAAATAGGTACAGAAGCTTAGAGATAATATTCATCGTTCCTCCATTAAACAATATATGAAAGCATGAGCAATGTTCTACAACTAACTCCGTCTTTATTGAGTCGTAGAAGTAAGACTAAAGAGATTGAAAAACGTTCAATTTAAAAAGCTACCGCAAACCAGATAGGCTTAGTGCCTGTAATTCTAAAATGTAGCTAAAAAACGTTGTACGTTAATACAGAGGCTTTAATGATGGTACCCGTGGTTGGGCTTGAACTGGCACGCCTGATTTCAATGAAGAGTGCGAGGGATTTTAAAAATCCACTTTATCTCAGAAACAAAAAAGCCTCCGCTTGATGCGGAGGCTTT
>NZ_JBFRNX010000017.1:0-875 GCF_041471165.1 Shewanella sp. 10N.261.52.F9 | reverse complement strand
CAATACTGCTCACTCTTATCAAGATGCGATTAAGTGAACTCACCAAACTCTTATTCTTTATACTTCTACCAGTAAACTGACTTAGAAGTTATGGAGGCGCGACCCGGAGTCGAACCGAGATCGACGGATTTGCAATCCGCAGCATAGCCATTCTGCCATCGCGCCCTTTTGTTTCCCATTGTTGCTGGGAACGAGGCATACTTTACTCGATTATGAAAATGAGTCAACCGCTTATTTGTTTATTTTATTCAACTGCTTAAAACATATTCTATCAAGACGAAATATGTGCTATTGGTGATTAATTAATAACAGGTAACCACCAGGATCATGATAATCATCGTCATGTTGAATGAACTTTATTTCGATTAATCTTTTTCATTTCCCCTCTTACAAGCTTAGATTCTGGTCTATAGAGGCTTAGTTGTGATGGGTGCCAGCCACTAGTATTGAAGTGCTGTGGTAAGGCCCCTTACTTCTTTCTGTCAGTAAAAAGACAGTTTAGTCACTCTTCATGGTCAAGATCGTATCCGTGGGCTTACTTGAACTGGCAAGCCTGTTTTCAATGAAGAGTGCGAGGGATTTTAAAAATCCACTTTATCTCAGAAACAAAAAAGCCCCCGCTTGATGCTGAGGCTTTAATGATGGTACCCGTGGTTGGGCTTGAACTGGCACGCCTGATTTCAATGAAGAGTGCGAGGGATTTTTAACATCCACTTTATCTCAGATACAAAAAAGCCCCCGCTTGATGCGGAGGCTTTGATGATGGTACCCGTGGCCAGACTTGAACTGGCACGCTTATTCAGCGAGGGATTTTAAATCCCTTGTGTCTACCGATTCCACCACACGGGCAAACTCTTTGATTTTGATGATACGTA
>NZ_JBFRNX010000016.1:0-38509 GCF_041471165.1 Shewanella sp. 10N.261.52.F9 | reverse complement strand
CGCCTTAGACGCTTAGGTCGTTTGGCTGAGGAGGCGTATTCTACACTTCCCAGTGTCGGCGTCAAGCGCTTATTTTAAGAAGTTTTCCAAGCGATGATTTCTTAATCACTCTCGTGAAAAGAAGCAAAACCCGAAGCTCTTAAAGCGATTGTCACCTGAGGCTAATTTCCGTAGAAGTTAATCTCTCTAACTCTGCTGCAAGTCCCATTCTATCTAGCTTAACGCTTGGTAGGTGGCCTGCTTCGCCGTGTCAGTGGGGTCGCATTATAGGGAGATTTTAAAAGAGCGCAAGCGCTTTTTTAAAGAAAGTTACTCTTTTTTGAAAAAGCTTTTTTAAGCACACCATACTCACTAAATACCCACAGAGTTATGCACAGCAATGCCTTTGTAAGTATAAAAAATATGCGCTAGAGGCCAATATAATCAAGCTTATCGACTTTCTAGCATGTTTACTGATGCTAGGTTGTGTTCACTAATACGTAAGCAATAAACTTAATTATGACCGCTTAAGTAGATATTGCTTGGCAAGCACGCCATATAAACAATATCTCCTCGGCTTTATAGCTCTCTTATACTGCGGCTTCTATAATAAGCTGACGAGTTGAACCTGCAGATTTAAATCGGCCCTCAACTTTAACAGACCCGTCTTTACCTTCCCTACCTTTAACTTACTCTTAATGAAGCTCGATGCGATGATGGCACCTTAGTCACGACAATATCGGTTTAATGATTGATACACTATTAAGTAATGGCCCCGAGATAAGATGCCGTCTTTTATTACCTATCCATTAAAGCCAGCTCAACCGCTTTCGCTGCATGGAGCTCTGTAGTGTCATATAAAGGTACATGGGTATCTTGCTGCTGAACAAGCAATGCAATTTCAGTACAACCTAAAATCACAGCTTCAGCTCCCTGCGCTTCTAATGCTGCGATAATCGTTAAGTATTGTGCACGAGAGCTTGACGAAATAACGCCGCGGCATAGCTCTTCATAAATAATGCTATGTACTACTTTACGGTCGGCCTCTTTAGGAACAATCACGTTTATCGCGTACTTGTTTTGTAAGCGGCTTTTATAGAAGTCTTGCTCCATAGTAAAAGCAGTTCCTAGCAGCCCTACCTTTTTAATACCGTCAGCAACCAACTGACTCGCTGTAGCGTCGGCTATATGCAAAATTGGAATATTGATACTAGCTTGTATGTCATCTGCGACTTTGTGCATAGTGTTAGTACATATAAGTAGAAAGTCAGCGCCAGCGGCTTCAACTGATTTAGCTGCTGAACTAAGAATTGCAGCAGTTTGTTGCCACTCGCCTTTGTGCTGCAGCTTTTCTATTTCTGCAAAATCGACACTATATAAAGCTACCTTTGCCGAATGTAGCCCACCAAGCTCAGCTTTGACCCCTTGATTGAGTGCGCTGTAATAACTCGCTGTAGACTCCCAACTCATTCCACCAAGCATACCGATTGTTTTCATGCCTACTTCCTCATTATTACTCGATGCACATTTGCACCGCCAGCTACACAATAATTTATGTAAAACATCGCATTATGGCAATGCAGCATAAGTAAAAAGCAAAAAAGGGCCAAAAGGCCCTTTTTTGTTATTATCTCTAAAAGCTAGTAAACACCTTGCGCTTTCATGGCATCGGCTACTTTAACAAAACCAGCTACGTTAGCACCTAGCTCGTAGTTAATATGCTCACCTTCACGACCATATTGCTCACATGTCGCGTGAATTGAATACATGATGTCACGTAAACGCACATCAACTTCTTCACGACTCCAGCTCAAACGTAATGCATTTTGGCTCATCTCTAAACCAGAGGTTGCTACACCGCCAGCGTTAGCTGCTTTACCTGGAGCAAACAATACTTTGGCTTCGTGCATTAACGCAATAGCTTCAGCAGTACTTGGCATATTCGCGCCCTCAGCAACAATCTGCACACCATTTTCAATCAGCATTTCAGCATGTTCAGCATCTAGCTCATTTTGGGTTGCGCAAGGTAATGCGACGTCTGCAGCAAACTGCCATGGGGTTCCACCAGTGACATACTCTAACCCCATTTCATGGGCGTAATCAGCAACGCGGCCACGACGGTCATTTTTAACTTCCATTAATTTAGCCAATTTTTCAGTAGTAAAACCTTCAGGATCAAATACCACGCCACTTGAATCTGATGCGGTAATCACTTTACCGCCCATCTCCATTGCCTTT
This sequence comes from Shewanella sp. 10N.261.52.F9, assembly GCF_041471165.1. Lineage (NCBI taxonomy): Bacteria > Pseudomonadati > Pseudomonadota > Gammaproteobacteria > Alteromonadales > Shewanellaceae > Shewanella > Shewanella sp. 10N.261.52.F9. Next base: position 36,292 of record NZ_JBFRNX010000016.1, on the reverse strand, counting down.
TCAATTGCATACTGGGCTACGTTACCTGAACCAGATACAGTAACCGTTTTACCCACTAATGTTTCGCCCTTTGCTTTTAGCATAGCTTCAACGAAATATAGCAAACCATAACCAGTGGCTTCAGGACGGATCAAGCTACCACCAAAAGACAAGCCTTTACCGGTAAATACGCATTCAGCACTATTAGTTAGCTTCTTCATCATGCCGGTCATGTAACCCACTTCACGTGCGCCCACACCAATATCACCCGCTGGAACATCAGTATCCGCACCTAAGTGACGGTGCAGCTCAAGCATCAATGCCTGACAAAAACGCATCACTTCGCCTTCACTCTTACCTTTAGGATCGAAGTCACTACCACCTTTGCCGCCGCCCATAGGTAACGTCGTTAGTGCATTTTTGAATGTCTGCTCAAATGCTAAAAACTTAAGTACAGATTGGTTCACAGACGGGTGGAAACGCATGCCACCTTTAAATGGACCAATAGATGAGTTGTGTTGAATACGGAAAGCGCGGTTAACTTGTACCTTACCGCTATCATCTACCCAAGAAACACGAAATTGAATTAAACGCTCTGGCTCAACCAAACGCTCTAAAATGCCAGCATTTAAATATTCAGGGCGTGCAGCAACGAAAGGCCAAATAGAAGTCAGTACTTCTTTAACCGCTTGTAAAAACTCAGGCTGGTTAGGGTTACGCTCAGCAACGGTAGAAAGAAAACTATCAAGAGTCATTTCGCAGCTCATTTTGGTGCTCCAGGGTATACAAAGAATTAAGATAGCTACTGCTTGGAATGCGCTAAAACACGCCTGCAGTTATTTTGTGAATTGGTTTATATCAGCATTTGATAGTTAATGAATACAAGACTTTACTGAACCTGTGTGATGCTTCAAGAAAATCAAACATTCTCCCCCACTGATGATGATTCACCAATAAAACCGCAATTAAAAAGAGAAATCATCAAACTTGCCGAGGAACACCTTTTGATTGTGCAAATTTCAACCGTCACATCAAAATAGACAGCAGTTAATAACAAGTCTAGAGGTAATAGAAGGCTAAGAGTTCAAAACGCATCTTCTTTAATGCGAAAAGGCCCCAGCATTTCTGCTAGGACCTCATCTAAATGTGATGCTGGGGTAGCCGGTTCCTAGTAAAGAGTCTAAACAACAGGAACCTCAGGGTTCAGCTTTTATTTGAACATACGAAAAAGGGCTACTCTTTCGAGTAGCCCTTCATCTTGAATGTGGCGGGGGGATTGCAGGCTTTAAATAATAGGAACCCCAGAGTTCAACTTTAATAAATCGTAGATAGCAAAAAGCCCGCTATAAATAGCGGGCTTTTCTAAATGTGGCGGAGGGATAGGGATTTGAACCCTAGATGGGCTATAAACCCATGCCGGTTTTCAAGACCGGTGCATTCGACCACTCTGCCATCCCTCCGAACGCCGCTGATAATAGGGATACTCGTCGCCAATGTAAAGCCTAATTTCACTCAAATGGCTAGTTTGCACAAAAACTCAGCGCACCAAGCCATTTTCATTCATATTAGCTGTAAATATAGCCTAGATAGCCGACCTTCCTATATGTTGGAATGTATGCCAGCTTCTAAAACAGTAACTCCAGGGTTCAACTTTATAAATCGCAGATACGAAAAAGAGCTGCCGCTCTTTACTACAAGAATGAAAGCCCTTTCTCTAAATGTGGCGGAGGGATAGCCAACTCCTAGTAAAGAGTCTAAACAATACGGATCCTAGGGTTCAGCTTTATAAAAGCTTAGATAGCAAAAAGCCCGCTATAAATAGCAGGCTTTCTAAATGTGGCGCGGGAATCGCTGACTTTAAGCAATAGGAACCCTAGGGTTCAAAGTCGGGCTTCCTAAATGCGACAAGGCCCCAGCATTTCTGCTGGGGCCTCATCTAAATGTGGCGCTGGGATAGCTGACTTTAAGCAACAGGAACCCCAGGGTTCAGCTTTTATTTGAACATACGAAAAAGGGCTTCCATTACTGGAAGCCCTTTCTCTAAATGTGGCGGAGGGATAGGGATTTGAACCCTAGATGGGCTATAAACCCATGCCGGTTTTCAAGACCGGTGCATTCGACCACTCTGCCATCCCTCCGAACGCCGCAGATAATAGGGATACTCCGCGGCAATGTAAAGTCTATTTTGATTCAAATGACTAAAAAACCAACCAAATACAAAAATAAATGCTTATTCAGCCATTTTTTAGCCAAAACTCACTCAAAACCTTCCATCAATAGCGATACTAGCATCTATACAAGCTCTCCCTATTAACGATTACATCTAGCTGTTATTGCTAAGTAGTAGATGATTAGCCTACTGCAGGGAACAAATTAAACATCTGCATCAACTGCACACTGATTATCAGTAACCCAGCTACCGATGCAATTGCCAAACCTAGCGTGCCACCTTTAACTTGGTAACCACCAAGCCCAGCTTGCTTGCGCTGAGTCGCGACCATTGCCACAGGTAAAAATACAGCCAAGATCACCAATGCGAAAGCTGCGTAACCCAATGCAGTAATAAAGCCCTGTGGGTAGAATAATGCAAAGCCTAACGGTGGCAAGAAAGTGACTAAGCCAACCTGCACTCTATGGCTAGGTGTTGCACTGCGCTTAAGTAGGTCTGAAATAAAGTCGAATAAGCCTAAGCTTACCCCCAGAAACGACGTAGCTAAGGCTAAATCTGCAAACACAGATACCGCATTGGCAATCATAGGGTTATGTAACAAGTTACTCAATGAACCTATAAACCCATTAAGGCTTTGGCTAGCCATCAACTCCTGTTGCGTTAACACGCCTTGGCTTGCCAGCATCCAAAGACCGTAAACTAATAGCGGTAATGCTGACCCAACAAGGATAATCCAGCGTAGCGCTTTAGTATCTTTACCTAAGTAACGCACCACTGATGGGATTGAACCATGAAACCCAAAAGAGGTAAAAATAACCGGAAGTGAAGCTAACACAAGCCCTTGATGCACTGGTAACGCGACTAAGTTATCGACCGATACATGAGGCAGTAGCAAAAATAACATCACCACCAGCGCAACAAGTTTTAAGGAAAATAAGCTGCGGTTTATTATGTCTACTGAACGGGTACCAATGGCAACCACTGTACCGATAAGTAAGGTAAAAATAAGCGCCCCACTTTGCTCTGGTAAATCGAGTCCCGCCCAATTGGCTAGCTTATCATTCATCTGCTCGCCGCCACCGGCAATGTATGCGGAGCAGAGTGCATAAAATAGAAACATCATTGAGAAGCTGGCTACTAGCTGACCTTTTCGGCCTAGTAGCTTATAGGCCAGAGTATGTAAGGTGGCATCCACTGGCGCGTATTGATGTACTTCAATCATCAACAATGCGGTATAGGTCATTAGTGACCAAATCAAAAACATAACGATACAGGCAACGCCAAAGCCTAGACCAGATGCAGCTAATGGTAGTGCCAACATACCCGCACCGATTGTGGTACCAGCGATAATAAGCATACTGCCGAAGATTTTACTATTGTTCATTTATGGTGTTCCAAATTAATAAGAGGGGGCTTCGGAACAGGCTTTGAATAGTGACCAACTTCCGAAAAATGGAATTGCCACAATGGAGTGATTTAAAACATGAGGGGGGAGAATTAACCTCTATCTACGCCATTGTGGCTATAGATAGTAATAAGCCTGAACAGGTGTTAACAACACGTGACTATCCTTAATAAATTCTGTTAATCAACGACTTAAATAACAGCAAGTTAGATGAGACTCCACGATAGGACGTCCACGTTCTACTGTCAACAAACATATCCGATTAATTTCGAATAAACAGACCTCGGCCGTTTTACGCTGCTTTGAAGCCAAAAGTAACTCATTTCAAATTCATTTACATACTGTTGCAACCCAAGCTTATACATTCGCTTGCTCCTCTGATAGGTTAACCGTATTAATTTAGATATTACTGTTTAACAGCATTTGCCTAGCGACTAAATTAGAGCTTTATTCGTGTGTAGCAGGTTAATAATAAAAAAGGACAGCTGAGAACAATGACATTAGTACAAGCCTGTAAAACCATCGTATTAAGCCTGCTTATTTTTGTTGTAAGTGGCTGTGCCAACACTAATAAACAAACTGAGTACCTTACCTTTGTTTCCCCTGGGGATACTGTTCCCGTCAGCCAATTTGTCGATACCCAAGGTAACAGCATAGATTTGAGCCAATCTAACAACAATAAGCTACTTATCTTATTCGCCACTTGGTGTCACGACTCACAGCGCACCATGAAACACTTAGTAAACTCAAATCTCCATCTCAGTCCAAATATCGACATCATTGGTATTGGCCGCGAAGAAACCGTAGCAAATTTAGATAAGTTCGCCGCAGAATATGAGCTGAACTTTGCTTTAGTGGCTGATACAGACAGATCAATTTACTCCCAGTTTGCCAATACAGGTATTCCAAGATTGATCTTGTTAGACGCTGATAATAAAGTAGTTAAAACGATTATCGGTGAAACAGACAACCCAATAACAGAAGTCGTGTGGTAATAGCGATTGGTGCCAAAGGAAACAAAAGGAAGAGTATGAGCAAAATCATAACCGAAACACCAAGACTTATTATCAGAGAGTTTAACCTCGATGACGTACAAGCCGTATATGATTTTAATGCTGATGAAAGAGTCAACCTATATACAGGCGACGCAGGAGTCGTAAAGTCACTCGCTGATGCCGAGCGCATTATTCGCGATATCTGGCTCAATGAATATTTACAATTTGGCTATGCTCGTTGGGCGGTAGTCTTGAAAGAAACTAACAGTGTTATTGGCTTTTGCGGCTTTAAAAATGATTATCGTATTGATGAAACAGATATTGGTTATCGTTTTGCACCTGAGTATTGGGGCCAAGGGTATGCGACTGAAGCTAATCAAGCTTGTATTGAATATGCTAAAGCCCATATGGATTTAGACTATATCGTCGGTGATGTTGTAGACAAAAATCACGCATCAATCAATGTGCTAAAAAAGCTGGGTATGAGCTTCAATAAAAAATTTCAAAATTTAGGCTTTATGATCCAACGTTACGACATGTATTTAAAAAGCAAAGCCTAGTCTTAAGCAAAAAAGCCCTTTGAATCATTAATCATTCACAGGGCTTTTTATGTGTCATTGCAGGTGATTTAAGCTTGTAATCCAACATCAGATGTTTACCAGCAACTCATATCAAGTTAACTCGCGATCTCTTTTACAACGGTGTTGCAGCTGCGAATATCAGATGGCGTTAAACTATGTAAATGTTCTATAAGCTTAAAGCACAGCTCAATATATTGAATCGCTTCCGCCCTACCCACTTCATAATTTACAGCATGAGCCACTTTGTTGCGCAACTGGCGCAACTCGCTAAATAGCTTCCCCTGCTTAGTATTGATCAATGACTCGTTAATCAAGATATTCTCTATATGCTTGTAGCGCGTGTTTTGATCTAGAGTGATATTGTCACAGTGAGATTTAATCAGTTGCTCAGCCGCTAAGTCCACTTGCTCCCAAGCCTCTAGAATCGCTGAATTAGGTAGGCTATTTGCCGACGCAATAAGTAAGGTTTTCTTATCTGTTTTTAACTCAGGAAACACCCCCTGAGCTTGCTGAGTGACCGCTTTTAAACCTTGACCAAACTCAAGCTCTAAATCTTTAAACTTAAGCTTTTTAGCTAATGGGATCAGCTTAGATAAGGGTCGCTTTAAATTAATCACAGCAAACATCAGCACTGCTGGCCAAATCAATTTATCTAGCAGCTCAATGGTAAATTGCATCCAGCTCATTTAACTATCCTTCCATGTTATGCCATTAACTTACTCTAAGGTTAGCAAGATTCTCCACCAGAATAAAACTCGCCTAGGCTGCGAATGGACCTTGATTAAGTTACTTTTAGCCCGCTAGTTTTTATTTTTAGAAACTTGTTGATAGGTATTGCTATTCCAGTCAAACACATACTCAACGCCTTGCCACTCATACACGGTGCGACCATCTTTTTGGAGCACTCGAGCATTATCAGGTAATCGGGCTAAACCGCTCGAATAGCTGACACTCGTGGTCACTCGTTCTGGTGGCCTAACCACCTTAGGTTCAGGAGCTTTATAGGTTTGCCTGTCATAACGATAAGGCGAGTAGTAACGGTTGTTATAACCATAAGGATAGCGCCAACGAGAGCCCACGCCCCAATTATAACCTGGGCGCCAGCCAGGCCTGTAATAACCATTACGATACGGATAACCGTACCAACTGTTAGATACACCTACATTCCAGCGCCAAGGGTCACGATAATCATAATTACTCCAGCCAAAACCGACACTCACATTACTTATCACTTGCGAGGTTACCAATGTAGCCACAGGCTTCGCTGTTAGCGGCATTGCAGCTAAAGCTAATAAGACGGCAAGATAACAGTGCTGTTTATGTATTCTCATCGCTATTTTCCTCTGTTGGAAAAACTCAACAAACATGAAAGGCGTTAATTAAGTTTACGCTCAAATAACCACTAATCCAATGCCATAAACTAAGCCATTACTAACAAAGGCAATTGCTTCAGTAAAGCCTGAAATATATCGAGAACACGCTTTGATGAACAAGCGTTTAACGCACGTTCGAATAATGCTATAGTGCGCGCCATATCACAGTTTATAGCGATGAGAATTCCCCTATGAGTTTTAAGGATTTGCGCAGCTTTATAGACCACCTAGAAACCAATGGTGAGCTGAAGCGTATTAGTCATCCCGTTGATCCTCATTTGGAAATGACAGAGATAGCCGATCGCGTTCTACGCGCCAAAGGCCCCGCTTTGTTATTCGAAAATCCGGTCGGCAATGATATGCCCGTATTAGCTAACTTGTTTGGTACCCCAAAACGCGTAGCTATGGCATTAGGTAAAGAAGATCCTCTCGCACTTCGCGATGTGGGTGAGCTACTGGCTTTTCTAAAGGAGCCCGAGCCACCACGCGGCTTTAAAGACGCTATCTCAAAAATCCCTATGTTTAAGCAAGCCTTAAACATGCCGCCAAAAACCGTACGTAATCCTCCTTGCCAACAAGTAGTAAAAACCGGTGACGAGGTCGATTTAACTAAACTGCCTATTCAACACTGCTGGCCGGGTGATGTTGCGCCACTAGTGACTTGGGGGTTAACCATCACAAAAGGGCCACGCCAAAAGCGCCAAAACTTGGGTATTTACCGCCAACAATTACTCGGTAGAGACAAGTTAATTATGCGCTGGCTTGATCATCGCGGCGGCGCGCTAGATTTTAAAGATTTCAAAGAAAAGCATCCAGGTGAGCGCTACCCTGTAGTCGTTGCTTTAGGTGCAGATCCGGTGACAATTTTAGGTGCGGTAACTCCAGTGCCTGACGCCATGAGCGAATATGCCTTCGCCGGACTACTGCGCGGTGAACGTACTGAAGTGTGTAAAGCACTGAGCTGTGATTTAGAAGTACCTGCCACCAGCGAAATCATCTTAGAAGGTTATATTGACCCTGAAGAGATGGCTGAAGAAGGTCCATATGGCGATCACACTGGCTATTACAACGAAACCGACTCCTTTCCAGTGTTTACTGTAACTCACATTACTCACAGAAAAGATGCCATTTACCACAGCACCTACACCGGCCGTCCACCAGATGAGCCAGCTATGCTAGGTGTGGCACTAAACGAAGTATTTGTGCCAATTTTGCGTAAGCAATACCCCGAAATCATCGACTTCTACCTGCCGCCAGAGGGCTGCTCGTACCGTATGGCAGTGATCTCGATTCGTAAGCAATATCCAGGGCATGCTAAACGAGTGATGATGGGCGCTTGGTCGTTTCTGCGCCAGTTTATGTATACCAAGTTTATTGTGGTGGTCGACGAAGACGTTAACTGTCGTGATTGGAACGATGTAATTTGGGCGATTACCACCCGCATGGATCCTAAGCGCGACACAGTTATGATCGAAAATACCCCTATCGATTATCTCGACTTTGCCTCGCCTGTTGCAGGTCTTGGCTCAAAAATGGGTATGGACGCCACGAATAAGTGGGAAGGCGAAACCGACCGCGAATGGGGAACACCGATCGTAATGGATGAAGCCGTAAAACAAAAAGTTGATGCCATCTGGGATGACCTAGGCATTGATGACGCACCAACCCTATAACTTTACCTTGCCAAATATTAGCAAGGGTTTATATTGCCTGCTACGGGTTAGCAGGCAAATGAATTTAGACTGAATAAGCTTCCAAAGAGAAGCTCATCAAGGATTAAAGATGAACACTATTAGCTGTACGATTGAAAAAGTAGCGCCATTTAATAATGCTGTGTTTCAGGTTATTTTGAAGCCTAGCATCGCTTTCAACTTTAAAGCGGGCCAATACCTATGCGTAGTTATGGGAGAGAAAGACAAACGTCCATTCTCTATCGCTTCAGCACCTGATGCAGAACATATTGAGCTACATATCGGTGCAGCTGTTAGCGAAAGCTACCCTATGCAAGTGGTAGAGCGTTTAAAAGAATGCTTAGCCACAGGAAATAGCATTGAAATTGAAGTACCTGGTGGTGATGCTCACCTACGAAGTGAAAGCGTCCGCCCTCGCCTGTTGATTGCTGGCGGCACAGGTTTTTCATATATTAAAAGTATTGTTGAGCAAAAGATTGCTCTTGGCCAAGATATTGAAACCACACTGTACTGGGGCTGTCGTAACCAAGACGCCATGTATTATGAAACCATTGCCCGTGAATGGCATGATGCTCACCCATGGCTTAACTTTATCCCAGTTATTGAAGAAGCAACCGATGACTGGAAAGGTAAAGAAGCGAATCTGCTTGAGCAGATAAAAGACGATTTTACTAGTCTAAAAGGCTATGACATCTATATTGCTGGCCGTTTTGATATGGTTGGTGCTGCGCGTGAAGTGTTCCGTACTATGGGTGTTGAAGAAGACCACCTCTACGGCGATGCGTTCGCGTTTATTAAGTAAATAAGTTGTAAGATCAACCAAAGGCGAGAGGATGCAAAATCCACTCGCCTTTTTTGTCGTTTTGCTTTTAACTTTAGCTTCGACTATGCCTTGCTTGCTACACTGGCGCGCTCGGTCACCCTTGGCTCAATGTCCATAAACTGTGGCGGCAAGCTTGGGTCATGCAAACGCGCAATCAATGCATTTACTGCCGCAGCGCCCAAGCGCGCTTTTGACTGATGAATACTAGTTAGCGCAGGGGTCATAAACTTCGCCAGCTGAATATTATCGTAACCAATTACCGATAACTGCTGCGGGATCTGCACTCCAGTGCGCTGGGCTTCATGTAATACACCAATCGCCATCATGTCGTTGCACACGAATAACGCGCTCGGTAATTTTCCATTAGCTTGTAGCTGAGCAAATGCCGCTTTACCACCTTCGGTTTCAAAGTTAGCTTCAATAACCCAATCTGGATTAATCGGTAAGTTTGCCTCCGCCATAGCATCAACAAATCCTTGATATCGTAAGTCTGCCTGCTGGCGATTACGCGGACCGGTAATACAGCCTATTTGCGTATGACCGTTATCAATCAGGTATTGGGTCGCTAAGATGCCGCCTTGGCGCGAGTGGCCTTGAATTTTGTCGCAAGGAAAATCCACTTGGCCCCAATCCATTACCACAACAGGTAAGCCACCTAAACGGCGATACAGCAATGCATCCTCACCTTCAAGCATAGCGCACATCATGATTAAACCATCGACACGGCGCTCAATTAAAGTGGTTAACGAGCGCTTTAATCGCTGTGCATCCCCCTCTGTATTACACAGAATAAGGTTATACCCTTGCTGGTAACAGGCTTGCTCAACGCTGCGCACAACCTCAGCGTAAAATGGGTTAGTCGAGGTCGTCACCAACATGCCAATAGTTTTAGTGCAGTTCTGTTTAAGGCTACGAGCCACGGCTGAAGGGCCATGATAATTTAACTGCTGCGCAGCATCTTGCACCCGCTTTGCAATATCATCACTTACAAACCGAGTTCCGTTCATCACATGGCTGACTGTTGATGTGGATACGCTGGCAAGTTTGGCAACATCTTTCATGGTGGCCATGGATTAGCTTCCTATCTTGTCACTTATACTAATTATTGCGCAGTAATAAACTGCTCAACTTCATCTCGCGATGGAATTGAAGTTTGCGCGCCAAAACGGGTGACTGAAATCGCTGCCGCACCGTGGGCAAATACCACTGCATCTTCAATAGCTTTACCTTCAAGTAAACCCGTTACAAATGCACCGTTAAAAGTGTCGCCAGCGGCTGTTGTATCGGTGGCTGTTACTTTAAAACCTGGGATGATTTTACCTGTGCCTTGCTGGCTTATGTAAACGCCCTTAGAACCTAAAGTAATCATCACAATGGCAATGCCTTTATCGTGTAACGCTTGAGCTGCTTTAGCGGCACTATCAGCGTCAGTCACGGCAACGCCTGTTAGCACTTCGGCTTCTGTTTCGTTAGGGGTGATTATATCAACCATTGCCAACAACGCATCAGGTAAAGCACGTGCTGGTGCGGGATTTAAAATCACTTGGGTGCCATTCGCTTTAGCTATGCTCGCTGCATACTCAATACCTGCAAGTGGGGTTTCTAGCTGCATCAATAAGTAATTAGCCGCAGCAATTTGCGCACTGTGTTGGTTCACAACCTCAGCGGTTAAGGCATCGTTCGCTGCTGCGGCAATACAGATACTGTTCTCACCGCAATCGCTCACTTGGATCATCGCAATACCGGTAGGCGTATTCTCAATCATGTGCACCGCAGAGATATCTATGCCGTCGTCAGCAAACACGCCACGAATATTTTGCCCAAAACCGTCATCACCCACACAAGCAATAAAACCAATATCGGCATTTAAACGTGCGGCTGCAACGGCTTGATTAGCACCTTTGCCACCTGGAATAATTTGATAATTCCGCCCATGTAAAGTTTCCCCCGGACGAGGAAAAGAAGGCACTTGTAAAACATGGTCGGCATTAACACTGCCTAAAACAATTAACTGAGACATTTACATATTCCTTGATGTTCTCTGACTCACTGCCAACTTAACTTGTTGTTGGGCTCAGAGGAAAATGCGCCTAGATATTAACTCTACTGACGCCAAATACTAGTTTGCCAAATTGCGGCTTAGATTACTGTGTTAGAGTAACGATTTTTAACGCAACAGGTATCGATTTTTCAACCACTTGGCCTTTTAAAATCTTATCGGCAATAATAATGCCGGTGGCACCAAGTAACTCAGGTTGCTGAGCAATGGTGGCCGATAACTGTTGGCGTCTAACGGCTGCAATACCTTCATCGGTACCGTCAAAACCAATCACCATAATATCTTTACCCGCCGCTTCAATTGCCCGTAGTGCGCCTAAGGCCATTTCATCATTCTGGGCAAATACCGCCTGCACATCACCATTAGCTGCCAACATATTTTCCATCACGTTTAAGCCTTTTGAGCGGTCAAAGTCCGCAGGCTGACTAGATAGCATCTGTAACTTATTGGCAATCACTGCATTGCTAAAACCTTCACCGCGCTCACGAGCAGCAGAGGTACCCGCGATTCCCTCTAACTGAATTACTTTAGCGTCATGCCCTAACTGCTGCGCAATAAACTGCCCCGCAAGCTCACCACCAGCGATATTGTCAGACGCTATATGACTAACGATATCGCCATGCGCAGCGGTTCTATCTAATGTCAGCACTGGAATGTTAGCGCGGTTAGCGGTACGAATGGCATTGGTTACAGCTAACGCATCGGTCGGGTTGATCAAAATCGCTTTAACGCCGCGCATCGTTAAATCTTCAACGTTTGCCAGCTCTTTACTCGGGTCGTTTTGCGAGTCCAGTGCAATCAGCTTATAACCTAGTTCTTTGGCTTGCGCTTCAGCACCATCTTTCATGGTGACGAAAAAGGGATTATTCATTGTCGACAGTACGATAGCAATCGCATCTTGTGCGCTGGCGCTAAAAGGCGCACAGGCAGACAACAGCACGATCGAGCACAGAGCAGAGGCTTTAAGATTAGCAAGTCGGTTCATGGTAAACCTTGTCAATTCGGGAAATACAAAAAGGCAGCACACTAAATGCACTGCCATATCGCGTTATGCTTTTTGCTTAGTATCGATAAGTACCGCCAGCAAGATCACGCTGGCTTTAGCAATCATCTGGTAATACGACGACACATCAAGCAGGTTTAAGGCATTGTTCAAAAAGCCAATGATAAGTGCGCCAATTAAGGTGCCCATGATCCGGCCTTTACCGCCCATCAAACTGGTACCACCTAACACGACCGCCGCAATCGCATCGAGTTCATAACCCATACCCGCTGTAGGCTGCGCCGACGATAAACGCGCCGTGACGATAATGCCAGCTAGCGCCGCCATTGAGCCACAAATGGCATAAGCAGCAATCTTAACTTTATCTACTGCAATACCCGATAATCTCGCCGCAGACTCATTACCACCGACCGCATAAATATAGCGGCCAAAACGCGTGTGATTAAGCAAATACCAAGCGCCAATAAATACAATCGCCATTAACCATACTGGCACAGGGATCCCCAGTACATAGCCCGTACCTAACCAAGTAAAGCTATCTGCAGTGTCAGTAAATCCTGTTGGCACAGGGCGACCGTCGGTGTAAACCATAGTTACGCCGCGAAGCAGTGTCATGGTCACTAGCGTTGCAATAAAGGCCTGCACCTTGCCCTTCGCGACAATAATTCCGCTAATTGCGCCGAGTGCTGCACCAGCAATTAACGCTACCGGTAACGCCACCACAACGGGCACATCCATACCGATTAAAGTCGCTACAATCGCGCCACTGAGCGCTAAGACGGAACCGACACTTAGGTCAATCCCCGCGGTTAAAATCACTATGGTCATACCCACAGCAATAATGGCGTTGATCGAAGTCTGACGCAGGATATTGAGTAAGTTATCAAGGGTTAAAAAATTGGGGTTCAGTAAAGACACCACAAATATAAGGCTAAACAAGGCGATGAGAGACTTATTCTCAATTAACCACGCTTTATTAATGCGCTTATAAAACGGCTGCGCTGTAATTGACTGACTCATGCAATATCCTTATGTAATGTTTTACCCACTGCGCAAGCAAGAATAGTTTCTTGATCTGCTTGGCTTGCATCAAACTCACCACTAATCTGGCCTTGGTGCATCACTAAAATGCGGTCTGACATTCCCAGTAACTCCGGCATATCCGACGATACTAAAATAATGCTCATTCCTTGCGCCTTGAAACGATTGATTAAATCGTAGATCTCTTTCTTTGCCCCCACATCTACACCGCGAGTAGGCTCATCTAATATGAGTACTTGTGGCAAGGTCATTAAACCTTTAGCAATAGACACTTTTTGCTGATTTCCCCCCGACAAATTGCCAATGCGCGCATCACGACTTGGGGTTTTAATATTGAAGGCATCGATAAAACGGTCGACTTCGGCCATTTCATCACTGTGGCGTAGTTGCAGCCCCGAACTGAGCTTAGACAATGCACAAATAGACATATTTTCTTTAACCGACAAATCCAGCAGTAAACCATCGCCTTTACGATCTTCAGAGATATAAGCAATCCCGGCAGCTAGCGCCTGTTGCGGACTATTAATCTTAATGTCGCTGCCATTCAGTAAGACCTGTCCTTGAGTTTTAGTCTCTGCACCAAAGATCATTTTCATTAGCTCTGTGCGCCCAGCCCCCATCAAGCCAGAGAAACCAAGGATTTCGCCTTTGTTAAGGTTAAAGCTCACATTGGCTACCCCCGGACCCGATATCTGATTTACCGCTAAACGGCTACCTTGATGAGTAATCGCGATACGCGGATATTGGTCTGCTAACTTGCGACCCACCATACGTTCTATCAGTTGATCTTCAGTGATATCGGCAATCGCTGATTCATTAATAAAACTGCCATCACGCAATACCGTAACCGCATCGCAAATAGTGAAAATCTCTTGCATACGATGGGAGATGTAAACGATACCGCAACCTTGATCTCGCAGTTCGTTTATCACCTTAAATAAAGATTGGGTTTCGATGTCAGTTAGCGCATCAGTCGGCTCATCCATAATGATGACTTTCGAGTCGAACGAAATAGCCTTGGCGATCTCAACCATCTGTTGCTCACCTAAGCTCAATTGGCCGACTAATGTTTGTGGTGCATGGGATAGAGATAAACGGCTTAATAGTGCTGATGCTTGGGCATTCATTTCATCCCAAAGTATGCGGCCAAAGCGCGAGGTGATCTCACGACCGAGGAAGATATTTTCTGCGATAGTTAGCTCAGGAAGCAGGTTTAGTTCCTGATGAATGATGCTAATCCCAGCCGCTTGTGAGTCGCGTGGACCATCAAAACGACGTGCCTTACCTTGATAAACAATACGCCCAGCATCTAAGTTATAGATCCCTGTGAGTACTTTCATCAGGGTCGATTTACCTGCGCCATTTTCTCCCATCAATGCCATCACTTTGCCCGGGTAGACATTTAAGCTGGCTTTATTTAGGGCTTTTACCCCGGGAAAAGACTTTTCAATGGCTTGTAACTGCAATATTGCTTGGGTCATGGGTGACTCCGCTAAGCTTAAAATACAACACCAGTTTTAAAAATCACATTGGCATACGGGGTACATTCACCAGTGCGGATCACTGCTCGGCTATGGCCTGTACGCTGCTTAAATGCTTCATGGCTAATATATTGAATTGAAAATATCCGCCCACTTGCTTGTTGCTCAGCTTCGATTTCAGCCAGCAATGCTTGATGGCACTCAGGACTGACATTGGCAAACTCTTGTGCCAATACAATGCCTTCGATTTGCGAGCTTGCTAACCAAACTTTCACAGTGGCAATAAAGCTTGGTACGCCATGGGTCAGTGCTAAATCAATACGCTTAACTTGCGCAGGAATAGGCAAGCCTGCATCACAAATAGTCACTTCATCGGTATGGCCCAATGTTGCGGCTAGGTAGTTCATATCGGCATTGAGTAAGGCGTGTTTGTTCATCTATTAACCTAAGGATTATTGCCAACTATCGAAACGTTTCGATGGCGATTTCAAGCAGAGTAATCGAAACGTTTCGATCATGCATGGTGATCAGTTTTTAATTGTGATCTAGCTAACGAAAACAGTGGGGGATGGAGGAAGAAAATAGTTTTTTGAAAAAAGAAGGGGCTAGATCCTAGAGCGCTTCGCTGCGAGAACGGGTTACGCCCTGCTATACGATCAAAAGAAGCCAGACTGTATCTTGTGCTTTACCGTCTCAGCTTGTTCTAGAACCTAGCTCATAGAGCGCTTTGCTGCGAGAACGGGCTAAGCCCTGCTATACGATCAAAAGAAGCCACATTGTATCTTGTGCTTTACCGTCTCAGCTTTTCCTAGGACCTAAGACCTAAGACCTAAGACCTCGAACCTGCTTTTAACCTAGAACCTTCTTTTGTTAAAGCTTCACCTTATCGTACTCATACCAAGCCACTAGGTTACCTAAGATAGGCACTATCCATACCGCGGTTTCAGAGTCCTTATAGATACGGTAAAAATACAAGTCGCTATCGATGATTTCGTGCTTACGAATTTCACGATAAAAATGCATTGCTGACGAACTCACCTGATCTGGCTTCATCAACTCTTTTTGCGCTACTTTGACATGGAAAACATCCACATCTAAGTCATTAATCTGTTCACGGTACTGAGTAAAATCACCTTTAATTTTATATTTAATCGGTGTGGTCTTACACTCTTCATCGGTGACACAGGCAGCCGAGTAAAACTTACCGGTTTTTTCACCTTCGTAAATCAACGATAGACTGATATCAGAGCGCACCAACATATTCCCTTGCACCGGAAAATATACGTCTGCGTGATAGTGATGCTCAATAAAGCCACTAGTGCCCGGTTCATCATGAGGAATGATCACACGGTTATAGCGAATGCGATTTTCCATCTTTTGGGTTAACTCTCTAAAGGTTTGCATATTCAAACCCGCTGGAGTTAGATCGATCGCTGTAATATTGATTAAGCCTTTGCCTGAACAGTTTTGCTTGTCCGCATCAGGGCAAACCGCCATCGAATAGTAATTACCGTCAGTCACAGCAAAACCATTAAACTTACTGATCCCTGGTAGGTGGTTCGATTCTGGCGCTAAATGCTTTTGCCACATAGAAGCGTGTAAATGTGAAACGTTATCTTTATGAATAAGCTGTACGTCTTGCTTAGTCCCCCCTATGTTTAAGCTTATTTTCTTATCAGAATCCCAACTGTTTTTAGCCTTAACGACACCGTGATAATCGCTGAAGTACCATACCCAAAGCACAATCAGCACAACGATAAAAATACCGCTAAGCTTAACTAACAAAGAGACATCGACAATCGCGGCACGTACCGATTCAGGATCGTTAACCGCCAACATTTTAATATGCGAACGTGTTGAGACATTAAGCTGATAACCACGACCAGCAATAGTACGCAACATAACTTCAGGGTAGGCTTCAAGCTTCTTTCTAAGAGTACTGACACATTGGGTTAACGACGTGGCGGCAACCACGCGGTCCGGCCACCCTGCAGCCAATAGGTCTTCCTTGGTACACACCGAACTAACAGCGAGTATTAATTGATGCAAAACCGCAGACTCTGACACCGTCAGGGTTATGGTTTTATTATTCGCATGATCAACTAATTGCTTAGCTTCTTCATCCAGCTCCAAGTATGGAGTAATTTTCAGCACCTTAAACCTCTACAAATCAATTCACTGTAACTCTGGCATTAATAAAACTTAATCTTAGTTTACTAAAAAATTTTATTAAAAACGTGATTTCGCCCTGATATCAAATCAGCTACTAAAAATCAGCATGTTAATGTTCACATAACTAACATTTTAATAGTTGAATAAATCTAAAATGCCTTAAGTTACTGCTATTGCTCTATTTTAAATGCCGTTTTAATCAATATACAAATTCTTATTTGTAAATATTATTCGACTAGTTAAATCTAATTAACCATTATAAAACTCGACGTTTAAATATCTGGTTAGCAATAAACGCTAACAAGACAATCCACAACAACATAACTGCGTAAAGAGCCCATTTTCCCCAAGCAACTGAAGCCAGCATGGCTAAGCTGCCTTTACCTGCATCACTAGCAATCAGGTTAATCGCCCGGTAAAGATCTGTTGGGTTTAGCGCAATTAAGACATTGATTATATACTGATTAAAAAAAGCTAAATCTGCAACCAATAATGTTAATAATAACAAGTCATATATCAGCACAAACACAAACCAAACAAATAAAACACTCGCTACGGCTTTGGCTTTTTCTGCTGATTTTAAGCTGACGATATAACCGAACAAAATAAAAGCTACCGCTAATAAGATACTACTGATAATAAACTGACCAAACTGACTCACAATTTGAACAACTTCATAATCCTCATTAAACGCCAGTAATAGCAATGCGGTTAAACCAAAGGCAAAGCCGATAGTCACACTCATAATTAAACTGTGACCGAGTAGCTTACCCATTAGAATCTGTAAACGAGTAATCGGGTAAGACAACAGTAACAATAAAGTGCCAGACTCATCCTCCCCCACAAAGGCGTCGTAGCTCACTAGCATCGCCGCTAGAGGGATAATAAACACCGCAATAGTCGATAAACTAGAAATAAGTGCGCCAAGTTGAGGCAAAGCTAGATGGCCAGCAACGGCGCTGCCAGCAAAGGTCACACTTAATGACAAAATCAAAAAAATTAACGAGATAAATAACACCCAACGATTACGCAGGCTATCTTGGATCTCTTTTTTAGCGATAACATACACAGGAGACATCAGCATAGTCTTAGCTCACTCCTTCAACTTGAGCGCATTGCCCCATATAAAAATGATAAATCTCGGCCAACGCAGGTTGCTGCAGACTAAAATCGTAAACTTGACACTCTTGAGTCAACAGCTTTAACACCTCGGGTTTAGCCTGTTCATCTAATAACAAAGCATCATCTCGATATAAAGCGGCAAGCTTTGGCTGTATAGCCATAACCTGCTTCAATTGCGGTGAGGTCAAACGTGTCTTTAATCCGCTCGCTAAGCGCAACTGAGCGAGACTGCCCGTCGCTAACGCTTTCCCTTTAGCTAGGATCAGCCCGATATCTATGTTGTTTTCAATTAATGACAATTCATGGGTACACACAATAACCCCACATCCCTGCTGTTTAAGCTCAGTAATCTTGCCGTACAGAAACTTGGATGCCACTGGGTCGAGACCGACTGTCGGCTCATCAAGGAGCAATAATTCCGGCTCAGATAGAATGGCTTGTGCAAACCCAAGTCGCTGCTTCATGCCCTTTGAATAGGTTTTTAATGCGCGATCTTGAGCGTACTCTAAACCAAACTCTTGTAGCAGCTGTTTAACCCGAACTGACTTCACGCCCTTTAGCGCGGCAAAGTAATTTAAGATTTCTTTACCTGTTAACTTGTCATAAAAACTGACGTTTTCCGGTAAATAGCCAATCTTCAAATCAGCTCTATTCGTCAGATTAAACAGGTTTTTATCTAAAACGGTTACCTCACCACTTGTTGGCTTGATAAGTCCCAACATAATTTTTATCAGGGTCGACTTGCCTGCACCATTATGCCCAAGCAGTGCCATAGTCTGGCCCCGTTCAACCTCAAAACTCACATCATTAAGCGCAGCGAATTCACCAAAATGATGCCGTATATGATGTGCTGATACCGCTAAACTAGGATTCATTGACTCTCCAAACATGCTGCTACGTTCTTTAGGTAAGCTATGGTATTACAAACTAAAAGCGGGGTTTTGTTGCAGTAACGGGTAACTGTCGACAATGCCGCTAGGCTTGGTGACTTCAAACTGATTTTGTACCCAGCGCAGCACCACAACTATCGGGCTATCCATCAAGAAGTTAGCTTCAGGATAAAGCCAGAATAACTTATCGATATTATCATTGGGCTGATAAGCGGTATTGCCTACCCCTTGCGATTTGTGATCCCAACCTAAATAACCGCTCCAATAGTTACCGCGGCCTTCATGACTCCACTCCAGCAGCGAATCACCGACATATTTCACCTGACTAAAGTTATCAATAAACTGATTGCCATAGACCAAGTTACCCTCGCCCCCCATCGCCATATAAAAACCGATGTCATTGTCAGCAAAGTGATTATTAATAATGGTATTGTCACGGGCACCATAGACAAAGATGCCTTTGCCCTCTTGCCCTTGGATTTGGTTTTCGTTGCGGTTAACGATTTGCTCAACTTGGTTTAATTCCACCAACGAGTCTTTAGTCATATTGAGTAAGATGCCAAAATCAATCGCATCCCATACTTTGTTGCTATACAAATGAATTCGTTTCGAATCCATCAGTGCATAACCACCATCAACTTGATAACTGCGATTATTAAAAGCTTCATCATCATGGGTGTACATGTAATGAATGCCATATTGCTGATCAAATAGTTGGTTGTCGTAAACTTTACTTTGGCTACTGGACTCTAAATACACCCCGTCACGTACACCAGAGATAGTATTGCCCCAGATCTCAGAGCCAATAACATGTTGCAGATGAATCCCATCACCTCGGTCTAAGGTGTATAGCGTGTTATTCCCGACAATCACGTTGTTATTGATTTTAATATTATTAAGCTCATCAGCCCGCACGCCAAAGCCATTTCCTTGCAAATTATTATTATGAATTTTAACGCCATCAGCACCGGGCTCAATCAAAATAGCAGCGTCACGCTCGTAATGATCATTACCCCAGTTTGTAATTCTCAAACCTGAGATCTCAACATTAGCCGCAAACACGGTAATGGCACTGCCAATGCCAGCGGCATCGATAATACTGTCACCTAAGCTTGAGAGAGTAATGGACTGACGAATTTCAAATGGCGCTTGGTAACGCCCAGGAGCAAGAATAATGCGGTCGCCGGACTTAACCTCGACTAATACTTGAGTTAACTCTGAAGTGCTGGCAACAGTGATGGTCTCGGCATGGCTATTAGTACCAAAACCGAGAGCGATAAATAAGGCTAATTGCCAAGTTCGCTGCAGTGAGGTGTTACAGACTGATCTGTACATAGATTAATACCCGCTCAGCAGATTGTTGTACCGATTTAAAAAATCACACCAGCTCATCTAATTTGCACTACTCGCCGTCGAGTAGCTCAATGGTAATTTGGTCATAAGCTAATACAGCACCGCCAAACTCTGTGGCAAATTGAGTTGCAGCTTCCTTAGAAGAGAATGATGCCACAGCAGGCCCCATTACCGCTTTTTTACTTGTGCCATAAACATACCAAGCTGTTGTCGCATCGATAAAGGCATTATCACTGGGAGTGTCCCAATCTGTTACCGACATATCATGCACCTTTAAATGCGTGATCTGACGTTTATTCTCAGGTTGCAGCGCAAAATTAAACATATCTCGCGTTGAGCAGAACTTTGGCACTATGGTTTCACCTTTCAAAACTAGCTGACCTTTAGGCCCCGGATACTTAGTGATCATCATACCGCAAAGGTGGCAACGATCATGGTCGTGGATTGGTTGCGCTTCGGTCGACTGCAACGCCGCATCACCTTGACTACAAGCATACATTAGCGGAATAAATAACAAGATGAGCATCAGTTTTTTCATAGTAGGTCCAATTTGGAGTATCGAAGAGGAGCACTCACTGCCTTGTCGTTATACAGCATGACAAGGCGTGAGCTTAGTTGTTTAGCGCGGAGTTCAACTCCTAATACTCACCTTGCAGGGACGGCGCATTAGGAGTGAACAACTCACCAACTTTGCTAACTTGCTCTAAGGCTAGATAGCGAAGTTTTGGCCTGCATATAAGATAAACATACGCAGACACATCATGCCGGCAACGGCACATACACCTGATAAATAAAACGCTTTAGCGCTGTGGCTAAAAGTTTTACCTGTGGCAAAGTTCAGTAATAGTGGGCCACCGAAACCTAGACCAACAACACCAAACCAGAATACCGCTGCCCACTCTCCAGTATGGAAAGCTTCAAATGCACTTTGTGCACCCGCGTTACCTGTCATTAGTGATGTTACAATCATGAAGATGAAAAGGATTTCAGCAAACATGATTGGCCATTCAGCGCCGTGTAGGATCTTCATATCTTGGCTATGTAAGTCTTCTTTAAACATCGATACTGCAACCATTTTGGCTGCTGCAGCACCCGCTGAAATACCAGAGGCAATAAATAGCGCCGGCAGTACAGAAGTGTTGATGATAGGAAAACGAATAAGCGCCGAAATAAGGAAACCGGTATAAGCACACACCGCAAGGGCCAGTACCAATACTGTGACTTCACATGGACGACGGATCCCTTGCAGCTTTTCAACTACTGGCACTAGCACTTTAAGTGCAGGTACTGAACGGATCTCTTCTTCAAAGGCGAATAAACAAATTAGTGCCACTAACGGGATATACACTGACAGTGCAATAACACCGATAGACATCACTGAATTTAGGTTGTAGTAAACCAGAATTCGCCAGAAGAATAATGGGTTAGTTAAGTCCAATACCAAACACAACATACCTAAGCTGATGGTCACAAATGAAATCAGTGCCGCAGCTTTATAAAATGGCGTGTTAGTCGTCTGTTTTTTGTAGAATCGTAAGAATAATGCAGTGGCTAGCGCACCACCTGATATCCCCGCGAAAAACAAGTAAACAGCAATAGGCCAAGGCCAAGCAAGGCCCTGTGATAGACCCATGGTAAACTCAATATTACCGTCCATATCTATACTCCCTGCTTAACAATAGGTATATAACGTAAGCTTGGTTCCGTACCAAATCCCGGCTTAATGCGCACAGAATCTTTTACTCGTAGTAACTTACTGATATAGGATGTCGGGTCGTTGATATCACCAAATACAAGTGCGTCATAACGACACTTCTGTACGCAAGCAGGTAGCTCACCAATGGCAAGTTTACTGTTTAGGCAGAAGTCACAGTTGTCGGCAACATCGGTTTCTTTATTAATATAACGTGCGTCATATGGGCAAGCGGCAATACAGTATTTACAACCTGCACACTTAGCTGCGTCCATAGTCACAATGCCAGTCTTCTCATCTCTGTGCGCCGCGCCTGTTGGGCAAACGGTGACACAAGGTGCGTTCTTACATTGCTGACATGAGACACGGACAAACTTACGTTCACAGCCACATTCTGTGGTTTTACCGCAGTGTGGACAAGGCTGCCCTTCTACGCCACCTGAATGCTGTTCCATTAGCAGTCTCGACTTACCTTCAGGCAAGTGGTTAGCTAAATTACAGGCTTCTTTACACTCGCCGCAGCCAGTACATTTGTTTTGATCAAACACCATCGCATAATGGGGCTTGCTTGCATCTGACTCACCCTCTTTGACAGAACTGCACCCTAGGGGCGCTATTATCAAAGAGCTGGCTCCTAAGCACTTAAGGAACCTCCGTCTCTCTATATTTTCACTCACAGCATCCTCCAGCTATCAGCTATTTTACTGATATATTTATACTTATTAGGTTTTACGTGACTTTACTCAGATGCAGCCACTGAACGATTAGCTATTTTTTGCTCGGCTCGTAAAATTGCATTATTAATTGAGGCTCGATTTACGCTTGGATTGTCGCTTTCGAGTAGCTTCAACCATTGCTCAATGGCTGATTCAAACTCGCCATTAAGGTAAGCATGGTTGGCAAGTAATAGCCGAGACTGTGGTTCGTATTCATCCAGGGCTAATGCTCTGGCGATAACTAAATTAACGTCTAAACTCATCTCTCGTTTGTCGCGATAATACATAGCATTGGCTTTCATACCGAGTACGCTAGCGCTATCGCCTGACAGAGTAAGTAAGTCATTAAGGGTTTGCACTGACTCGCTATATAGGCCGCCATCCACGTAGGATTGAGCCAAATTTAATAATGCAATTTCATTGCTAGGTTGCTCATTTACTTTCTTTGCGTTTTTATTGATTTCTGCGGTGATCAGATAATCAATATTGGTGTCTACCACTCCTTTGTTCCAACCATTGAAATGGCCTAATTGTGAGTAAATTAATATTGTCGTTGTAAAGAGCACTACAGATAGCACCACTGGTGCCTTAACGTTGACGGAGTGCTCATCTATTCCATCTTCGCCAAGGTTAGCTATCGGGGTTACACCATACTTTTGACTAGAGTGATGATGACGCCAAATTAAGGTGATAACTGCACATAGGGTGACAGTAATACCGATAGCTAAACTATTCATAATGACTCTCTACAAACGACAAACTTAAAAACTGACTTAAAAACTAACTGTAAAAACTTGCTTAACACTATCGTGTTAAGTTCAGCAATTAGTGACCGCCGCCCATCATGCCGCCCATACCCATACCGCTTAAGCCCATACCATGTGCGTTATCACCTGGTGCTTCCACTTTCACTAGCTCAACTTCAAACACTAATGTTGATTGCGGTGGGATAATGCCAACTTGCTTGTCGCCGTAGGCAAGAGCAGCAGGAATAGCAAACTTGTAAGTTGAGCCTTCGTTCATCAACGGAATGCCTTCTTGCCAGCCTTCAATGACGCTCATTAATGCAAAGCGGTTTGGCTCGTTACGCTTGTGAGAGTCATCAAACTCAGTACCGTCGATCAAGAAACCTTTGTAATGCACAGTCACTACGTCTTGTGGGTTAGGCTTACGGCCTTCGCCTTCAGAAATCACTTGGTATTGCAGACCTGACTCAGTCTCTTTTACGCCATCTTTATTTTTGTTTTCAGCTAAATATTCATTACCGGCAGTAACGTTAGCTAGGGCAATTTTAGCCTCAGCTGCTTCACGAGCCGTGTTAAGGATCTCTGCGCGCTGGTTTAGGAAAGTGAGAATTTCTTCATCTGAAAACTGTGGATTGTTTTTAAGTGCATCCACCACACCTTCAATAACAAGGTCTACGTCTACTTCTGCACCAAGCTCTGTTTGGCTGTAGATTTGGCCAGAGATATATTTACCTAAAGAAGCACCGATACTGTAAGACTCTTTTTGTACATCAGAAGTCAGCTCGGTTGCGGCCATTGAGTTGGCAGACATAAACAGGGTGAAACCTGTCACAACAGCTAGGGTAGTTTTTGTAAATGTTTTCATAATAATTATCTCTTTAAATCAATTTGCTACGTATTACGTTTATGACCCAACATCCGGCTGTTATGGCTTTTCTGTTACTCGGTTCGATAAGCGCCACCCATAAATGCCATCAGGCATCTGCAGAACATTGGTGTAACCCATCTTCATCGCCTCATGCGCAGCAATTTCGCTGGCGTTACACAGGCGGTTGGCGCAATAAAACACCATCACTGCATCTTTCTTAGCAGGCAGTAGCTTTTTCCACTCTTTAACGTTGAAGTAAATCGCACCTGGAATGAAACCTTCAGCCCAAAGCTCTAGCGTATTCACATCAAAGAAATATACCCCTTCCTTGCCGACTAAAGACTCAGCTTCCATCATGCTGATAGTCGCAAGCTGATGTTCATAACGATGAGCAGGTGCCATCTCAGAACCACCACCTGCTAGACAGCTGGCAGAACTTGTAATTAACGTCAGGCTTAACAGAATTTGACCCAGTGCTTTTTTCATCATCTTTTCTCTCTATTGCCTCGGCAATTATTGCAGTGCAATGCAATGCATGCCGAGGCGGTTAACTAGTTATGCGGCTTATTTAGCTGCGTAACCTGTTCCATCTAGAATGTTTTGCGCTTGCGTAACATACGTTAGTGCAGCATCTAGACGCTTCTGGCTATAACGGAAGCCATGCACACCCCAAGAACCGTCTTTCTTGATTAGATCAACAGTCTCTGCAGCTTTCTCAGCTAGCATTAGAACTTGAGTCTTGTCTTCAGTAGACAACTTAGTCACTTCTAATAGCTGGTCGATGCGTACAAGAGCTTGCTCAACTTTCGCGAAAACTTCTTTAACAGGAGTTTGCATCTTCATTACTTCACCGTAGATCTCTAACTGGTCT
The DNA here is from genome assembly GCF_041471165.1 of Shewanella sp. 10N.261.52.F9. NCBI lineage: Bacteria > Pseudomonadati > Pseudomonadota > Gammaproteobacteria > Alteromonadales > Shewanellaceae > Shewanella > Shewanella sp. 10N.261.52.F9. Next base: position 11,260 of record NZ_JBFRNX010000016.1, on the reverse strand, counting down.
TCGTAATGTAGGCCTTTTTCAAGTTCAGACTGGAACTGGCTGTGACAACCTTTGTTCTCTACCACGTCGTGGTCAGAGATAGAGGTACGAGCACAAGACCACATTAAGTCTAGGTATGAGCGACCTTCTTCGTTCTTAGCAACAGTCCAACCTTTACCAGCCTTAGGACCTTGAGTACGTGGTTCACCTTCTGGTGGGTTTAGTGTCTTCAGTGTTGGATCAACCTGGATCTTCCACATATGTGACTTACGTACTGCGTCGAAACCAGCTTGGTCAGGGAACTGCAGTGCCTTGAAGTTTTCACAGCTACCCATGTTAGGCATGTGACAGCTTTGACAAGTTTGCTGGTTGTGTGTATCTGAATTTTCAGCAATCAACGTCTGTGCTTCGTGACAGTCTTTACAGTCTTTCTTCAGCTTTGGCGTAGTGAAGCCTGACTTCCAATCACCATCAGTCACTTCGTGTGGATCGTGACATGTAGTACAACGCATGCCCTTCTCGTAGTGCACAGAGTTATACATCTGTGAACCTTCAGTACCACATGATGGACATAGTGACTTCATCTTCACACCGAAAGCGTATTCACGCTTTTCTTGTGCTTGAGGCGTGTCAGCAAGTGTTGGATCGTACTGGAATCGTTGGTGACAACGTTCACAGTTAGACTGCATACCGCCAGTACCGCCATCTAAGTGACCACCCGCGCCATGACACTCTTCACAAGCGATACCACGAGAAATCGTGTGCTCTTGAAGTTTCTTAGGATCACCTAACGCATCGAAGAATTCTTGCTTGTTTTGGAAGTCAAACTTGAACGTATGACAAACTTCACAGTAAGAACTTGCTGGTTGGAACAACATCTCTTTTTCGTACTTAGCACCGTATGAACTCATACCTTGCTGGTGCGAACCTGAACCACCGAAACCTGCTAAGGTTGTTGGGAATTCTGGGATAACATCGTTAATTTTCTTAGACATTTCTGGTGTTAACCATTCAGCCCAACCACGAGAGAACTGGTTAGCACCCGCTACCATTTTACCGGTACCGTCACGTAATAAACCGTCTCTGATGTGGTAAGTACCACGTACTAGCCATGCATCGATGAAACCGTATTTAGTACGAGGTGTACCAACAGTTGCATAGATCATGTCTGGTGTAATACCGTCTGGCAAAATGGACGTGTCTTTAGTGTTATACATGGTCTTTTCAATGTCGTTATCCACTTCAGGGTGTTCACCTGGGAAACGAATTGTTTGAGCGTGACGCGAACGCTGCCACTTCTCGTATTGAGTCGCGTGACATTCAGCACACTTCTCTGGACCAACGAAATTGTTTGGATAATCTAGAATTGATTTAGCACCTAAACGGTACTGAACCGCGCGAGGTGCGCCAACACGCTCACTATAGTTAGGGCTGTGGCCAGTATCTAAATACTCTTCACCACGGTCACTGATATGGTAATCACCAATCAAGTTACCGGCTTGCTGATATTTGAATACTGGGTGGTTCTCAAATAAATAATCGAATAACTCTTCTTCTTGAACGATATAGTCTTGCAGCGTTTTCACACCGTTAACTTGTTGCATACCGTTATATTCAGAAATAGCCCCTTTAGCGGTTTTACCCATCTGAGGGATGCTGTCATATTTTCCAGCAGCGTTCGCATTGGCAATGGCACCAAAACAAAACAGCACGCTTAATGCTACCTTGTGTTTCCACCGTCTCATCATTCACTCCTACTTATATTATTTTATTTTTTCACTGTTTTTTGTGGGCCTATAGCGGCACACATTTTTAAAAACTAACCGTTCACCGATTGAGCTAAACAACTGAGCGACACCTATTTTCCATATAAAAAACAGTAAAAATCTGCGCTACTGCACACTTAAAAATCCATCAGAACCGATTAGATATAAAAAACACATTAATCTTTTAAAACATAGACTTAAAAGATAGTAAATAGATCTTTTTAGATATAAAAATACAGCTTTCAGCTTTTTTAACGCCAAAAAAAATTGCAAAAATAGCCGATAAAACACACAGCGATAATTTTGTATTTCTTGCAAAGCGAGTAGGGATAAGGGCTTGCGAAACAATATCTATAAAGAGGTAGGTAAAAGCAGATGCACGGCAACAGGAAGACTCACTCATCCGCCTTAAAACCTTAATTGGGTCTTAAAGGTTTTTTAAGGACAATTAAAGCAGCCAAATAAAATGACTAAACAGAGGATATGAAACAGCAAAACTAAACTGTTAAAAGGCCAGAAAAATGAATAATTAAATAGGATAGTAAAATGAAGCGTTAAGGTTACCAAGAGGCATTTATAAAGCCATTAGCTCAACCCTTGTTGATATTCGCCAATCGCTAATACCAAGTGCCCTGCGACTGTTATCCTCACTTTAAATTGAACTCAGCCTCAGTAATATAGGCTGTGGTTAATCATAACCGACAAGCTCAGGCCATTAAGCAGCCGCCCAAGCAGCGATTCATAATGGCCAATTATTGAGTATAGGAAGTCTAAAAATAGAAAAGAGAGCACCTTAATGAGAGCGTTTTGTTGCGAGTCTTTTATTAAGAGTACTTTGTCACAAGCATTTTATTGAAAGTGCATTTATCAGCGACTAACTGAAAACACTTTACTGAATAAGCTTAGTTAACAGCACCAATTTATAGCACTGTTAGCTATTAGGCTTATTTCAAGCTTTAGCTTAGGAGATAGGGTTAAGCGCTACACCAAACTTACATAGATATTGACTATTAATACCTAGCTTTGTGCATAGGCTCTATGCATTAACTAAGGGCTATAGTTTGTTATTTAACACAATAAAAATCCCCCAAGGTGGTTAGCCTACGGGGGATAAAGGTTGGGAACTTGGGGGGAATAATAACTAACGAGAATCTTATGCCTTTTGAGCTTTCAGCGGCACAGCCTCTTTATCAGCGTCATTAATTACAGCTGGGGTAGCTTTAGTTTCACATTTAGTGAATACATACAGCGCCACTACAATTAGCGTCACAATAATGGTTTTGCTTAGTTCCATCTGCTCGCCTAGTGTCAATACCGCTACCATGTAGCCAACCAGTGGCATTAGGTTTAGCGCCATAGTGGCTTTTTCAACACCGATACGCTTAAAAGAGTAAAGCTGAATTAAGTAACTACCACCAGAGATCCCCGTACCCAAGAAGATAAGTAGACCTAGTAATAGTGGACTGTCTAAGATGATAAAGATTTGGCTTAAGTCTAGGCCCATTGCCATCACGACAAAGAAACCCATTACCGCAACTGAGATGTACTGGTACAGCATAGACACTACCGAACCGTATTTGTCTGCCAGGCTAGCACGTAAGTGAGCAGTCCAAGCAAGTGATAACATAGAACAAGTTACAAACACGTAGCCTAATAGCGGTGTACCGCCCTCAATACTATTCGTCGGCCCTACACTCATGGCGTAGATACACAAAGCTGATGCGATAAACGCGCCCCACTGCAGCTTGTTCATGCGGAAGTTCATAAATAGCATGCCAAAGAACACCGTTGCAAATGGTTGCATACCTTGGATAACGCCGTTCTCTGTAGCGCCAATGTGCGATAAAGATAAGAAGTTAAACAGCGAGAAAGCGCCTTGACCTATGATGCCGCAAAGGGCGATTTTTAGGATATCTTTTTTATCTATTTTAAGTGAGCCACCAAGATCTTTGCTTAAGCTCTTGCTGCGCGAGGTAAAGAAGAAAATAACCGATAAACCCATTACAGCAGTAACGTAACGGAAAAAGACTAACGTCATTGGATCGACAGCCATAGATAATGGCTTAGACACTACGCCTGTTACGCCCCAGATCACAGCCACTGCGATTGCAGCGGTCCATCCTAGTACAACATCTTTGTTGGTGATATTCATTTTATTTTACCTTTAGTGTCCTGTCTGGGCAGATTGCAATGGCTCAGGGGGGATCAGGATCTTTTGATCTGCTACGGACTATCTACTCTTATTAGCTAGCATTATGTTTTGCTTGCTTAACGAATAGAGCCTCGCGGATTTCAGTTAAGTTTTGTTTACTTCGAGGGGCATTTTACCCATAGCTAAGTTAAAAAATGTGACCTAAACGATACGGTAGATTTTTTTGAACAAAACTAGCTAAGATAAAGTTGAATATGCTGCACATATCTTAATTTCAGCCACTTACGTGACAAACATCTACTAAAACAGCCATTCACAAGGATGGGTAACATGCTAAAAAATAGCAAAATCAAGTTTAACGGTTACTAAATTAATAAATACTCCGGCATAACCGTCAACTAAAGTTAACCTAGCAGGCATTTATGTGACCAAAGTCACCTTGCATGTGGTCAACAAAATGAAACGTAAATTTCTAGTGGATTTAGGCCGAGTTTAGGAGGAAGAAACTAAAATAGATAAGGATAGATTAAGTTTTGTACGACAAATAATAGAAGACATTTGGTGGGGATGACACGCAGTTACTAACAATGGGCTTATTCAACAGAGAAATGCGCTGCACTTTTGTGCTAATTGCCTATTTTAACGCTCTAACGACATTGGAGTGCTTTGCTTCATCACTGAACATACAACGCAAAGCGTTAAGCCAAGAGTTCATATATCAACGAGGGGGTAACAATGCCCCCTCATTGATATTAATAGCATGCGGTGGTTAATAGCAGTAAGTTATTAATCTCGACTGCCAAATAGTTTGTTGGCCAACTGTTTCACAGCATTGGAGCAATCCTGTAAAAAGCTCTGCGTGGTTGCCTCAGGCAATGATTCAGCACCTTGGAGCATCTCCAGTAACTGCACCCGCTCGTTAGCAGTTAACCAATCTTGCAGATCTGGTAAGCGGTTTTCAGCGGCTAACCTACACACAAATTGTTGCTGCTCATAACCCTCATGCACTGCAAAATACACCAATGCCGCCTCAGGCACGCCAGCTTTATCGAGCCAATTAAGCGCCCAGTTTTGTTTAGCGATATCGAGCGCATCGCCCATGTCACTGTCTCGGTGACGCTCATTGCCTACCTCAGCATGACTCCAACGCTCTGCCATTGCGATGTCGCCAGCTTGAATAAGGCTAGCCACATAAGCGTTCTCGACAGAGCTTCGACCCAACCAGTGCAAGCCGCGCTTACCTAACTGCGCTAAAAACAGGGCTAAGCGCTCTGCCATCTCGCTTGGTAGCATCCAGATAAAATCTGCAGGCCCGAGTTTACCGCGGTACATTGGATAAGGGTTCCAACCCTGCAATTTCGGCATTTTTAGCGCCTGCGGACTCAAGCTATCTAAGCCTTCGCCACTAGCTAAGTAAGCCATGAGTTTGTCATACAAGATTTGCGCGCTATCGTCTTCAAAACCTTCTTTTAAGGTATTAAGCAAAGCAGCCTCAAACATCGGCATTATCGGTAGTTCAAGCTGTGGATTCAGTGCTTTAAGATGTTGGAAAAAATCCAATACTTGATCTTCACGACAATACTCAAGCGCTTGTAATAAGGCATCGAACTGCTTGAGTTGCTGGCGACCAATCATACTTGTGTCAGCGGGATCTAACTCGGCATACTGCTCAACCTTGGCAGCGTAACGCTGGGCAAAGCGTGTATCAGCTGGACGATAATCGGCAACCTGTTGATCTGCCATTAATGTGAATGCTTCCAGCATGGCGTCTGTTACACCGAATTGCTGTAATAAATCAAATAGCGATGCCTCTGCATCTTGATCATTAATCGCCGCATATAAGCCATAATCGGCTTTAAATTTGATAATACGGTTAATCGCTCGCTGCGGCGCGATAGCTAACCACATCTGCCAGTGACGTTTTGCAAGCTGAACAACGGCTCCTGATTGAGTGAGTAGCTCTGAACTGCGGCATTCAGTTAACCGACTGGCGCTTTGCAGCAGCAAAATCGTTAACATGCAGCGCTGACCCGCATCATGGGTAAACAAGTTCCAGTAGGCTGCTTGTTTAGCACTGATTTCAGGTCCTGACTTACCGCCATCTTTTGCTAACCCGTTACGGACTAGTTCAATCATTTTGGCGTCAATATCGGTAGCAACAGCTTGATGTGCATCAAGATCTACACCACAAATCCATTGGCGCAGTGCCTCATTATCGTCTTCGGCAACCTTGCAAAACTTAAGCACAAAATCACTCAGTAGTTGATTTAAGTGTTGCTCAAACCACTGGCCAATTGCCGTGAGTTCATCATCGGTTGGATCTTGGTGTAGGCGTAAAGCTAAATAAGTACTGCTACCTAAATGCAAGGGCATAAATGGCAGTGCGTAAATAAGCTCTTGGCCGTCACGATAGCCAAGCTCATCGTTAAGGCGCTCAAGCCGAGATTGAGAAATTAAATCGGTTCTTGGGTGTAGGCAGCTAAAAATCTTACGCCCCATTGCATCATCCCATGCAATAGCTGGCAGTTCTTGCTCTGGCTCAATTTCAGGCTCTGGTTCAACTGCAGGTTCTGGTTTATCTGCAATCAGGTCTTCAATAACTGGAGTGGCTGCTATCTCTGCTGCTTCAAGATCTCTCCAGAGCTGATAACTATCCTCGACTTCGCCACGCTGCGATTCAGCAACGGAGAAATATGTGGACTCATCACGAGCCTCGGTAAGCGTTGCCGCTAAAGCAGTTATTTCATCTTCAACCTTAACGCCACAAATTAGCTGTTGCTTAACTCGGTCATTCCACTCATCTGGCTCATCTTCAAGTTCCCAGCGCTCACATCCCACTGGCCATGCACCCATGGTGCTGTAATACTCAACCAGCAACTGCGCAAGTGAGCTAGACTCATCTGGCATTTGTAAAATAGGCGTGGATTTCAGCCGCACTATTAGCTCGCTTTTAAAATAGAGATAGTCATCATGGTGAGATTTCAGATGTGATAACAAGTCTGCTTGCACGGCGTCACAGCCCTGCTCTTCAACAAAAGCGTCTTCATAAAAATAACGTCGCACTTCAGCACTATCACAGTAAACATAAGCCTTGATTAAATCCCGCGTCCAGCCATGCTTAGCAACTAAACCACTCAGTAAACAAAGCGGCGCCGTCATGGTTTGCGTATCCCAATACGGCACAAGGAAGCGAGTAAGCATTGAGCTATAAGCTGCATCAGTCTCAATCAGCATATAAATCGCTTCGACACCAAAGGCGTTGTAATCATCTAACCAAAGATCGTTAGAGTCATTCCGGCTACGAGAGAACGCCACTAAAGCCTCAAGCGTAGCAACCACCTCTGGCATTAATTCAGGGAAATTTAACGCCGCACCAAACAATACCGGCTCAGTGATAAAGGCATGTTTCTGATCAAATCGGCAAGTATTCAGCGCTTGCTCGACCAAAGAACGTTTAGTCCCTGCATCTTCTAGCTTTAATCTACCGCCATCAACTTTAACAAACTGCACATTAAGCAGCAGATTCATGGTTAAACGCAGCGCAGAGCCGTCTTGTAAGCGCTGACGATACTCAACAAGTGCACTGGCAATACTTTCAGAGGAATTGGGATCAACGACGATAGAAACATGCTTATCAAACTGGGCCATACGACATCCTTGGCGGTTGAATAGAATAAGAAAACAAATAGATAAAGCGACCGCAGGTTAGCGTGCCATAAAAAAAATTGCGAATAATTCTTATGAAAATGGCTGCCAATGTATGGTTGAAAACTGGCTTAATTGACACTTTGAATGAGGCTCTAGCTGATGCGAGATGGGTTAATACCAATCAGTGTAAAGCCTATACAGGCAAGAGGCTGACCAAGTGACTGCATGGGTGAATGCTCAGCAATATCAATAATCACAGCTGATTTAACTGCCAACTCAAGAGTGATGGAGGGCTAAATAAGCCCTCCGATTACAGATAAAATGGTGGTACAACACCCTTTAAAACTCGCTTACTCTTCTTGCCAATCGTCTTCCCAGTCGTCCTCATACCAGCCTCTGATGTTCTGCACTAAAGGCAAGTTTTCATCAAATACAACAGCTAACTTAGGGAGTAAATCATCTCTGACAAAACTCTCATGGTCGGTATCAATAAAGCTGACAAAGCGATTAATTAACGGCAGCTTAGTAACATCCCCTGTGGATGCCAGGGCATAGACAACATGGCATAAAGAGCCCGTACAATAATCCCCTTCCCACAAATTGTTTTTTAATCTAGTGGTGTCCAGATAATCACAATAGTTGGCGACCATTTCCTGCATAAATTCAGCATGTTGCTGTACTGCTTGTTGGTAGAATGGTGTGGGTTCCACCTTATTGCCTGCGCTGTCGACTAGAGCGAATGAGAACAGATCGCCATAGCTTGCTGAACCGACATCTTTACAGAGCGCTAGCATTTGCTGCATCGCCTGTGGAATGTCATCAGTTTTAATCGGATGACAACCTGCCAACTGTTCAGCCAATATTGCCTCAGGCAAGTAACTGCGCTTTATATCTGGATGACTATTTGCAGCTTTGCTTGCTGCAGTAAATAGCTCAGCATGGCCGTTAATATCGAGTAATAGACTTTGATCTTCAAAGGTCAGCAGCAGCTTATCTTTCTGCCAGCGCATCTCTTTCAGCTCTTCATAAAGATCTGCTAACTCCTCGAAATATTGCTCAGCATCCTCTTCTGGGCCTTCCTGCAATACATCAATGTCGACACTACGCTGTTGCAACTGCTCAAAGCTGTATGTACGCAGCGGTAGTTTACGAATAACCTCGCACAGCTCGATATCAAACAGTTCTAGCTGCAGTTGAATCGCTTGTTCGCCATTGTGTTCAGCACTTTGCGCTATGACAGGGGCCGCCTCCCAACTCAGCATGACACCAAGGTTGGCGGTCAAATTCAATGCTGGCATGCACAAGTCATTGTTAGCGTTACCTACTCCAGGTAGGGGAAGCAAAGACTCTTGCTGCGCCAGCAAATCCAATCGATAAAATTCATGCGCCGTGGCGTTCTCCCAGTTTGAATTGGTATTACATGCATACAACCACAGCTGCCCTGCTATTGGTTCTGTTGGGCGATAAACATCGAGAGTATAGCAGTCTATCTGAGGCTCAAACTCTTCATCGTCGTCAGTGTCTAGTTCGCTATCTTCATCCTCTTCGTCATCTTCATCGTTGAGCTCGAATGGCAATCTAAAGTCACTGAGGATAGACAGGTTATTGCAATCTAAGCGAACCAAGGTCGGGATGTTATAGTCATTTTCGTTATTCATGGTCACCATAATGGTAAAACCACCACGAGAAAGAACGGCACCAATGCTTACCTTACCCGTCAGCTGTTGAGTGTGGGTCAAGCTTTGGCTAGGAATATGGAAGCGGCTGAACTTGCCGTCCCAGTCCCCCAGCAGCAGATGCTCGCCTTGAACCTCTTGCAAAATAAGATGACTATGCTGAGTTTGCAAATACCAGATAACTGTCTCGCTGCCATCTTGGTGACGCTCAATAATCCTCAGTCCCGGGCTTGGAGAACTTACAGCCTGTTCTATGTAATAACGCATACTTTTCCTTGTAGGATTTCTTACTAGAATTTCGTTTTTCTCAAGACAATCAGCCTGAACCTGAATCAGCAACAGCCGTTCGCCAACGTAAACATGGTTTATTCAGAGCATAATATTGCGCATCAGGGTAAGTATTACTCTGATAGATATCAATGACTTTGCAAAAATTAAAAGTTCGTAAAATACAAAAGGGGCTAATCTCAGACAAACTGTGACCCTATGTCAGCAGTTTTGATAAGCCTCCATTAATGCTCAATCAATCTGTTATTTGCTGGAGATTTTGGCAGTTCGGCGAAGTTAGTGAGCTTTAGCTTAGTAAACTTTAACGTGGTGAACTTTGTCGCGGTGAGCTTTATCGTGGTGAGCTTAGCTTGGCGAATTGTTGAGATTGGATATTTGCTTATCGATTTCATCCGCCTCGGCGGTGAGTTCAGAGTAAGTTTTGATATCACCATTTCGCTGCGCAAACATCGCTTGCTCAAGCTTGGAAAAATATAGCTTTTTGAGTTTCTTGGCAGGATCTCGTTTAAATATTGAAAACATTAGTTACCCCATTAACTCTGGTGTTTAGTCTATTGATCAGACAGGCAATTGCGTTAACACTTACCGGACGATGTGGTTTGTCCATAGCTATACGTCGAAGAAGTAAGAAAGGATTAACTTAGCAGTTAAAATAGACATTTAGATGACGGCATTTACCACATAGCTAAAACAAGCGGCGCTAGAGCTTATAAATAAGCAAACTCCGCTTGTTTGTGAGGCTAGCTCGGCTTCATTGAGTCACTATCTTCCTCTACTCGCATTTTTACTTTGATATGCCTTGTGATGAATAAGTCACGCAATCTTCAGGCACGGCGATAAATGTCTCTAACGAGCGCCAGTCATTGCTATTTTTATCAAAGTACAGTCTGTGAGAAGACACAGAGTGATAAGTACCTGAGGTGATTTGATTACCCATGGTAACGTGGTTGCCCGGCGCTATTGAAACTGTCCAGATATTATCACCGTCGATCATTTCAAGCTTAGTGTCAGAGATAACCCCCGGCGCTTTAAAGAAGTCTTTAGGGTATGACTCACAATAATACTTTAAGCGTTGGCCGTAGGAGCTATAAATGGTTCGCATATTAAAATGCTGATAATAGTCTTTAACTGAAAGCTGTTTACCTTCAGATACTTGCATTAACAGTTCTGTAATGCGTCGCTGGTAAACATCTTTACAAGCTGGAGTATTATCACTGCAATCTTTATTGCGCTGTTTAAGCCAAGTTCTTTGCGAATGTTTTAGCTGCAATTTGTCATTATCAGTAAGCTGGGCTCGATACAGTTTGTAAGCAGCCATTAACTCGGTGTCTAGCTTACTCAGCTCATCATCAGCACAGATCTGCTTTTCAATGTTAGCTTTGGCTTTAGTGCAATCGAAACTGGCCGCATACCCGAAACTTGAATACCCGAGCAGACATGCCAGTAGAGTGATTAGCTTGAGGCTCATCACTTGTTTAACCCTATATTTATCATCCTATTATCTAATATGGGGTTGTCTCATAATCTAAGTTGATAAGCAATCAAGCTCTACTTGATAAAGGTAGTGAGCTACGCCTATATATGCGGCCTATCGGCCGAAAAAAGTGTGACGCTTCGCCCCAACATTGCTAATGCATCAGGCTGCGCCTGACCAAAGTCGTGAGCTTCCAGCTCACACTCGGCCAAGAGGGGATCAACAGCAATCCCCTCTTGGATCACCCCTGCCGCCCCGACGAAGTTGTTGATCCTCA
>NZ_JBFRNX010000015.1:0-40636 GCF_041471165.1 Shewanella sp. 10N.261.52.F9 | reverse complement strand
GCGCTTAAGGTGAGCACATCATTGTTATCGACATCAAAGGTGGTGATATCGCCGGTGGCCACAAGGCGATCGGGCTGCAGATCAATACTGTCTTCGGTCACGCTGCCGCTATTGGTTACCGTCAGCTCAGGAATATCGTTAGTACCAACAATCGTTATTGTGATTTCTTGAGTATCGAATAAGCCAAATTGGTCGGTTACCGTTATCGTAAAGATTTCAGTCGTTGTTTCGCCAAAAGCTAAGCTGTTTGCTAGCTCATTATCGAGGCTGAACGTCCACTCCCCAGTTACTTGATCAATTGAAAATACTCCATATGGAGTAATTGGGTCACTGGTTAGTTGCCAAGTCAGTACAGCTCCGTTATCAATATCATTTGCTGTTAAAGTTCCTGAGACCTGCGGGATACCTGCCGTTTCTGTATTACCACCGACTAAGACACCCGCTTCAATAACGGTACCCATAGCATCTTCGAGTGAAGAGGTAACTTCTGGTGCGTCATTTTCACCTGTTATAGTAATAGTTAACGTTTGAACAATTGAATCACCGTCACTATCACTAAGTTGATAGTCAAAAAATTCGATTAACTGCTCACCAATAGCAAGTGCTTGTATTTCAGGTAATTGATTATTGAGCTGATAGGTATAACTGCCATCAGCTGCAATAGTTAAAGTGCCGTAGACTCCCGATATAACGGTACTTCCTGTCACATCTACACCGATATTGTCGCTATTGGTTATTTGGGTTAACGAGCCTGAGTCTGCACCCAAAGTGTCATTTTGCAGAACATTGCCATTTACGCCATCAATGTCGCCTTCGGCGATTTGATTACTATCATCTAGTCCATTGGGTGCATCATCAATAACATTAGCAGTAACGACTGATGTCACACTGGCACCTTGGCTATCTGTTAGTTCTAATACAAATATCTCTGAAAGCGTGTCAGTCGCTGAATGATCGAAATTAGACGATAAGGTATAGCTATAACTTAAGGTTGAAGTGCTTATGTCGTAGCTACTTATTGTTAAAGTACCAAACTGAGTAATGATGGTTACTGGTCCAACAAAGTTACCGTCAGCAAAAACTTGTAGCCCATTGATGGTCAGCGATTGTATGCCTGCCTGTACTATTACTGAGACACTTTCAGCTTGCGATAGTAAGGCTGATTGGGGGCTTGTACCTTGCTCTAAGTGCTGTTCATAAAGAGTTACAGACCTTGAGATAATACTTGGTGGGTTCAGTTGTGATAAAAAGTTCTGCTCTTCCTCTACTCGAGGAAGCTCAACTTGGGTAAAGCCTTCGGTATCATGCCCTGCTGCTGCAATCGTTTCATCACCGGTGCGTCCTACAGCGATAAAGCCACTCCCTTCGTTACCCGTTGGCGCACTTTCGCCTGCAGCTGTGTCAGGTAAGTTGAGTGTAGGATCTTCCCCGCTTAAAACTTTAGCTTGTAGTGCAGCTATCTCCGCATCCACACTAGGATCTATGGTTGCGAGGTCTTGAGGAGCTTCGGTTTCAGAAAGGTTGGCTACTTCATCTTGCGTGACGGTTGTACCATCACTGTATTGCAGTAAAAATGTTGTGCCCACAGATGCGCTATAAACCACATTTTCTCTTAAGGTATCGCCTACTTTGAGAGGTGTATTGTTACCTTGTGCAGTGCTTGTGTTTATGGCACCAGAAAGCTCAAGAATCTTGGCGTCCTGCTTTGGAATAAATTTATCCATCTTAAAATACTCTACCTATCTCATCCGTGAGTTAAATGAAGAATTATTAGTGCTTAGTTAGTTGTTATTTACGCACTAACAGTACAAATTCTGTACTGCATTGAGGCGTTGTCAAATTGTGGGAAGTCAAGCAAGTCGGTGACAATTAATTGAAGTTTGTGTTTTATGCTTTTTATCAGTTTTTTATCAGTAGGTTAGGAGATTAAAAATAGAGGGAAAGGGGAGTTCAAATAACTAAAGGCCGAATAAAATTCAGCCTTTAGTTTAAAAAGGTATAAAGCCTAAATAAGTTTAGCCGCGTTACGTCGTGTTTGTAGGGCACGATTAAGCTCACCTAAGTGCTCTTGAGCGTCGGCTAGCGCATGTAAATTGTCTTTATCATCTTTGAGGTAGCAAGCTTTTTGCCACCAAACTTTGGCTTGTTGATGATCGTGATTTTGTTGATAAAGCTTGGCTAAGCAGATTTGGTAGTCGACATTGTTTTCATATTGACTGTCTAATGCTAATAATTGCTTTTTAGCTTCAACATCGGCGGGCGTTATTACTTCGGATAGCGCGCTGAATATAGCCGCAGAAGCCGAAGATTTTACTTGTTTTAAAAGTAACTTTATCGCTTCAGCTTTTCTCTCAAATTGATTTAGCCCTATCGCATACAAAGCAATATATTCAGGTTGTTTTCTTTCTGCACGAGTAAGCCAATGCCAGCATTTTTCTAGCTCTTGCTCGTTTAATTTAACCGCTTGAGTCAATAGCGCTGTATTCGTCTTTAGCGATAACACTTTAAAGCCGTCATCATCTAAAATATGCTTTTTAGCAACGATTGGCAGTAACAACTTAAGCGCTTGCCAATCTTGCTGTGCTTGGTACAGCTCTATAGCCAGTTTTAGAACTGGAAATTTACTTTTGCTAGTTGGATTAAGCTTATCGAGTTCTTCCCTAGCGGCAACTAAGTCACCTTGTTGCAATAAATACCGAGTACGTGTAGTGCTAACCGCTTTTACTGCCGAAGGTTCTAATTGTGCTTTTGCTAAATATTCGTCACGAGCTTGATGATTATTTTGATGGTGAGCTGCGCGAGCAGCGGCTAATAGGTTTAGCGCTGGGATCTCACCTTTTTCCGCGCCTTTTGCCATAGCTTTTTCTGCGGCAGGCCAGTTCTCTTCGGCTAATGCTAGAGCGCCGAGAAGTGTATGTTTTCGTGCCGCTTTTCGACGCCATCTTTCTGGTAAGTAACGGCTATTGAGTACTAAGTTTAATAGCCAAACTGCCACAAACTCAACTAACTGTAATAAGCTATAAAAAATAATTAGTGCGATAACAGCAAAAACAATACTCGTTTCAATTTGGTAATCACCAATTGCTAGGTAAACGTAGCCTTTGCTGCCTACTAGAAAAGGGCTAATACATAAGCCAAGTAGAATAATTATTAGATAGACGAGGGCGCGAACCATTATTGCGTCTCCTCAGTCATTAAATTGCCATAGGTCACTAACTGATTTAGCAAGTTAGAGGCTTGAAAGCGCTCAATGCTAGTTGATTGAATCTTTAGGGTTTCTAAAGCATCCAAGGTGGCAAGTGCGTCGGTAGTTTGTTGGTCTTTTAGATCAAAATATTGAAATATCCATTTTCGTGCAAGCTTTATAGAGTTGCGGTAATTCACCTGATCTTGGCGGTACAAAGCTAACTGTGCTTGCAGTAATTTATTTTTAGTATTTTCAACTAAATACCATTGCTGATCTGGTTCTAATAGCGGCGCAGCATCGGTTGTACGCTTTCTTACAATAACAAAGTCATCAATTAGCGCTTGCCAAGATTTAGATAAATTAGATTGCCAATCATCCAGTGAATCACTTACTTGGGTGTCAGCAAGTTCTTCAGCAGAGAAGTGCGTCTCAGCGCGATTTAAAGGTAGTTTATCAAGGTTATCGATAATTGAATCTAGGGTAAGAACAGTGCCTGAAATATCGGTATTTTTAACAGCCGCAACAGCCGCAATATCTTTTGCTAGTGCTTTTCTAAGCGGCATTAAAGAGGGATCTCGCATTGATTTAATGCGCTCATCTGCAGCTTTAAGTAGGCTAGTGGCTGTGCTCGGATCTTTCTCTAACCACAGTTTTTGTCCGGCGAGTCTAACGAGGTACTTAGCTTCTTCTGCACGCCAATGATTAGGGTTACGCTGAGCAATAATAGACACGCGCTCTTCAAGTTGAGTCTGCTGCTCAAGAGATTGGGCCATGGCTAAGTCGACGGTAGATTTAAACTGACCTTGTTGTTGCTCCAGCATAGCAATACGTTTATTAGGTTCAATTAAAGCTGCTTGTAATTGTTGGCTAAGCTTTGCTGATTCAGCTTGTTGCGTCAGTAGCTGTTGATACAGGTAGTAACCACCTGCAACGGCAGCAAAAGTCAAAATCAGCAATAAGAACAATGTGACAATTGTGCCCCAAGGTGTCGCTTTATTTTGAGTAGATAAAGTGCTTGTCGTGTCTTGGGCTGTGTTCGCTGTAGCTTGGGCTGCAGTTGATTGTGATTCAGCTTCTACTGTTGACTCTGGCTCGACAGCAGGCTGCGCTGCAACCTTTGACTCAGTTGTTGGCTCTGAAGCGCTGGCGTCAGTGTTCTTGGTTTCCATTAAACAGTCCTTGAAAGCTATGGTGCTGCAGAAATAGCGAGTATAAACTTACAATTAGCGGCTAACTACTTTTGAAATAACGCAGTCAACATAGCATTGGTGTTGGCAGCTTTTGCATTAGTAATTTGTTGTAAACCGAACGCTTTTGCTTTTTCATATACTCGGGAGCTTGGCACTATAATATGACAAGTTTGCAACCAAGCAAATAGCTCTTTTGGTACTGTTTTAACAAGGTTATCGAGTATTTCACCGCTAGTAATGATAATAGTGTTAATGCCGAAGCTTTGCCATTGCTGACAAATTTGAGATGTATCGAGGGGCGGACAGCCACGTTTGTAAGCTTCCCAGTAATTCATTTGGGCGCCTCTGAGACTAAGCTCTGTGGCTAAATCTTCACGGCCACCTTGGCCTCTTACGATAACAATGTGCTTACCATCGATATTACTGAGTGAGTCTAGCGTTAATAAGCCTTCGGTTTGTTGGCAATCATCGGGGGCTTTTTCCGCTTCTATACCAATCTGTTTTAACGCTGCATATGTCGCATCACCCACAGCAAGGTAGTGCGCAGATTGAGGCCATTGGTGATTGATAGCTTGAGAAGAAAAAGTCACCGCATTGGTACTAATAAAAATAACAATATCGGCTTGCTTTAGCGTGCTATTGATCTGAGTAGCATCAAGATTTGAGGTGGGTTGTACATTTAAAAGGGGTGTAACAAAGTAAGAGACGTTGCGCTGTGTCAACGCCTCTATCATTAACTGATTGCGCCCCTCAGGGCGTGTCAGTAAGACTTTCATTCTAGTTACGCGTTTGCGTACACAGCGTCAAGAATGGTTTTTGCGCCTTTCTCGAGTAGTTCTTCTGCCAATGCAACACCTAGCTTTTCAGCATCGGCAGTGTTGCCTGTAGAAGAAGCTGTGATGATTTGGCTACCATCTGGATTACCGACTAGACCACGCAGATTTAATGTATCACCGTCAATTTCAGCATATGCACCAATAGGTACCTGACAACCACCTTCAAGACGAGTGTTCATTGCACGTTCTGCAATAACACGAATACGCGTTTCAGCGTGCTCTAGCGGAGCAAGTAATGCTTTAACACGAGCATCATCTGTACGGCATTCAATACCTACAGCACCTTGACCGTTAGCGGGTAGTGACTGCTCTGCAGAAATAAAGCTAGCGATTCTTTCTTCTAGTTTTAGGCGTTTAAGACCTGCAGCAGCAAGAATAATTGCGTCGTAGTTACCAGCATCTAACTTAGCTAGACGTGTACCTACGTTACCGCGTAAATCTTTAATGACTAAGTCTGGACGTGCTGCGCGAATTTGGCATTGACGACGTAAGCTTGAAGTACCGACTACTGCACCTTGTGGCAAATCTTCAATAGTTTTATAGGTATTTGATACGAAAGCATCACGTGGATCTTCACGCTCACAAATAACTTCAAGGCCTAGACCTTCAGGAAACTCAACTGGCACGTCTTTCATTGAGTGCACCGCGATGTCAGCTTGACCTTCAAGCATAGCGACTTCAAGTTCTTTAACGAATAATCCCTTACCACCCACTTTAGCCAGTGGTGTGTCTAAGATGATGTCACCTTTAGTGCTCATTGGCAGCAATTCAACCGTGAGGCCTTCATGGATTTTTTCCAGTTCAGCTTTCACAAATTCGGCTTGCCACATGGCAAGAGGGCTCTTACGTGTTGCGATACGGATCAGATTTTGAGACATGAACGATATTCCATCTTAGAACTTATTTGCGCCAATGCTAACATTGCCTGAATACAGATGTAACATTCTGCTGCCGATTCTTTGAAGTCCACCCTGTTCTATATTGGCGAAAAACATGATCTTGATCACATTTACTTGCCGAGGGTTAGTTTGCGAGATACATTAGCGGAGCGTTATCTATTTTTTAAGGTCAAATCATTTGCCACAAGAGATTGCTAAACTCGAGCATGCCGCGCAAAGGTTAGATGTCATTAGGTATGCTAGAGCAGTTGCATTGTTGTCGCCCTTAAAGCGTCATCTCCTTCGGCTCATCTCGGTTTTATTGCATTACCATTCCCCAAAGTTACCAGGTTACAACGGCCCATTAACTCCAAGTGGAGTCGCTGACTACGTTTTAGGGCCCGATGGGCTTGAAGCCTGCGATACTCTCAATATTGAAATTACCACAACTAGCTCCGTAAATGACCCTCTTATCGAAGGTGTTTACAGCATGGGGAGTACGGCAAGTTTTGGCCAAAATATACAAAGTGATATTGATGTTTGGTTAGTACATAGTGAGCAGTTAACCCAAAATGCTTGTGAACTATTGGTTAATAAAACTCAGCTGTTAACGCAATGGTTTGCTCTGTTTGATTTTGAGGTCAATTTTTATTTAGTCCACCCTAAGCAGTTTATTCAAGGGCGTAATGATAAGAGCGATCTGTATAACTGCATGGGCCATGAGCATAGCGGGAGTGCGCAGCATTGGTTGTTATTAGAGGAGTTTTACCGTAGTCAATTTCGATTGGCTGGTAAGTCTATTGCGTGGTGGCCAAATGCTGATAAATCAAAAAGCCTACTATCTTTGGGCGACGCGAATGCCTTACCTGCAAGTGAGTACTTTGGAGCGTCGCTTTGGCAACTTTATAAGGGGGTAGAAAAACCGCATAAGGCACTATTAAAGGTACTTTTACTTGAAGCTTATGCCAGCGAGTATCCCCATACTCAACTTGTAAGTGAGCGTATTTGGCAGCATACATTAGAAGGGGATTTTTCTTCTGCTAATGACGCCTATTACTTATTGTACGAATCGATAGAGTCTTATTTGCTTAAGCGAGATGATGTTAGGCGACTAGAGATCACCCGACGCTGTTTTTATCTAAAATGTGGCGTTAAGTTAAGCCAACATGATCAGGCGGTGGATTGGCGTTATTTTAAGATGCAAAAATTGGTGGCTGACTGGAATTGGTCAGACAGTTTATTGAAGACTCTGGATAACTGTGAAAATTGGCACTGCGGTCAGTTACAGTGGTTTAACGAGCAGCTTAATGAGTTGATGTTAGGCAGTTATCGTACGTTATTACAGTTTGCTTCAACCCATAAATTAAGTGAAAGCTTACGGATCTCTGAGCTGGGTTTACTTACCCGAAAACTACACACTTATTTTAGCGAAGATGCACATCAGATTATGCGCTTGAACTCGCTATGGAGCCGCTCTATTTTAGAGCCGCACTTGTCGGTGATATATAGTTCTCAAGACAAGTTTTACTATCTTTATCGCTGCTCACCAAATCCAAGAAACTTTTTAGAGCATAGTGCTGTTTTTCATTCGAAAAGCAAAGCCAAATTATTAGTTTGGGCCAGTTTAAATGGTGTAGCAAATAGTCAAACCCGTTGGCATGAAATTAGACAAAGTAAACGTAAATCCAGTTATTTAACTCAGGCGGCAAATAGGCTAGATGGTTTAGTGGTTAATGAGTCTATAAAAGTCTCTAAGATGGCACTTTATCAGCCGTGGCATTTTCGTAAACTAGTCTTTTTATTAAACTTTAATAGCGATCCGACAGAGAGCTGGTCAGGGCAAGATATTATGGTTGATTACATGAACAGTAACGTGTTTTCAATTGGCCGTAATCACTTAAATATGGTCGACTCGATTGATGTGATCAGCCTTAATAGCTGGGGAGAATGGCATTGCCATCATTTTGAAGGCAAAAAAAGCATTCTCGATGCGCTGTCGTTTGTCACTCCTGGAATGAAGCGTGCGGTAGAAGAAGTTTCCGTGCAGGTTATTAGTTGCTCGCTTAAGCTACGTTCGCAAACAGAGCGCACAGTGCAAGACTTACTTTATCGCGCAGTTAGGCTCAGTCGTCAGGCACAAAGCTCAACAACATTAGGTTATGCACTGCAAGTGGGTAAGCTGCGTTATGGCTTATTTTTTAATAATCGTGGTATGCATTATGAAAATTTAAGTGATGCCAAATCTTTTTATCAGCAGTTGTCACAACGCAAGTTACTCGAGCTACCCAGACCTACTTTAGGCGATGAACCGTTTGCTAAGTTGCCGGCAGTGATCCAAGACTACGCGGCTAAAGGTGCAATTCAATATTTCTTGCGTCAACGCAAGCAAGGCTTGGATGTGTTTATTTTAGATGAGGGCAACGAGCTAAATCATTATGTACAAGAGGGTACAGACGTTAATGCGCTAGTAAATAAACTCAGTCACTATCATACTTTTGAAGATCCACAATTGACTAAGGATAACTTCAATTTGCCACAATTTTTTAAATTGAAGCGAGTAAAAGGCGAGTTAACGGCAGTCCCGTTCGGGGTCACTCATGAATCGGCTGAGGTCGATTTTTAACATTGGTCGTTTGCTTGGTGCAATAATAGAAGGGCGTTTTAATAAGAAGTGAAATGCTTGGTATTGTTAGTAGATAATAAAAAAGGGAGCTAGGCTCCCTTTAATTGCAATAAACTAAGAGGAAATTGCTAGATTAAATATCTAGCTTTAGTCCGCTTTGTTTAAAGATAGACTCAACAACGAATGGCATAAATTCATTGCCATTGCGCTCGTCCATCCATTTACCATCTACATAAGCGAAGTGATAACCACCAAACTGCGTTGCTAACCAAATCTCATGCAGGGGCTCTTGCTTATTCATCACGATTGTCGATGTACCATTAAACTCTAATTGCAGCACATTGCCAGAGCCATCAACATCGATATCAGCATCTTGCTCGTCAATCAGCACTTCTAATGCGTTATCAATTGTTTGAAATATCTCATCAACCAATTGATGAAATTCGAAATCTGTTATAGCCATGCTAATTCTTCCTCAGATTTAGGTAATACCAACATCTTACCAATCACTAGCCTGATTACCAATCACATTAATTTTGTGGTTAATCAGAAACTAAATAATCACACTCATAAATAAATACATTAAAACTCTTTATATTCATGCAAATAGTAGTTTTTCACTGCGCTTTTTATCCACTGCTTTTAACAAGGAAAGAGTGATTTTTTTTAAGTTAGTGAGGCTTTTTAGCGCTAAGTTGTGATTTATGTTAATTAACTGCGGTAATACTAGCCTCTCTGCGTTGAGATATTATGTAATAAAGCCCCGATATAAATGCGTTAGAGGGTTGACGCATAGCGGACTTGTCTGCAAACATCAGGATTAACAATTTTAGCCGTATAGCAAGCGTTGCTGCTATTGCTGCAAGGGTCATCTGATGTTGAAAAAAATGAGACTGTTTTTGCTGGTAGGGCTTGGTAGCCTAGTACTTTTGGGCTGTGGGCAAAAAAGTGCATTATTTAGAGCGCCGCCACAGGAAGTTAATCAGCAGACAACTGATAAGCAGGTGTCTGACGCAGAGCATGAGCAAAGCGAACAAAACAAAAAGGACTAAAGACGTTGGATCACTTTTTATATCAAGCAGATGAGCTTTATGCGGAGCAGTGCCAAGTTGCCGAACTCGCAAAACAGCATGGAACACCGCTGTATATATATTCTCGCGCAACGCTAGAGCGTCATTGGCACGCTTTTGATAATGCGGTGAGTGATCATCCACACCTTATTTGTTATGCGGTAAAAGCAAATTCAAATATAGCCGTGCTTAACGTGCTAGCGCGCTTAGGCAGTGGTTTTGATATTGTTTCTGGCGGCGAGCTATCACGGGTAATAGAAGCTGGCGGCGATCCAGCTAAAGTGGTTTTCTCTGGCGTTGGTAAAACGGTCGCCGAGATGGAAATGGCGCTTAACTTAGGCATTTATTGCTTTAATGTTGAATCTGCAGCTGAGTTAGAGCAGCTAAACCTAGTGGCTTTGCGTCTGGGTAAAGTGGCTCCGGTGTCATTGCGCGTTAATCCGGATGTTGATGCTGGCACTCACCCCTATATTTCTACCGGTCTTAAAGAAAACAAGTTTGGTATCGCCATGGAAGAAGCCGAGGCTATTTTTGCCCGTGCTAACGAATTACCAGGTCTTGCTGTTAAGGGCGTTGATTGCCACATTGGCTCGCAGCTTACCGAAATAAAACCTTTCTTAGATGCAATGGATCGTATGCTAGCGCTAATTGATCGCTTAGCAGCGCAAGGGATCAAGATTAAGCACTTTGATGTGGGCGGTGGACTCGGTGTGACTTACGATGATGAAGTGCCGCCACAGCCAGATGTGTATGCCGCTGCGCTACTTGAGCGTTTAGGCGATCGCGATCTGAAGCTGATTTTTGAACCTGGCCGCGCTATCGCAGCTAATGCTGGGATCTTTGTTACCCAAGTGCTTTATCTGAAAGAAAACAGCGATAAGCGTTTTGCTTTAGTGGATGGCGCGATGAACGACTTGATCCGTCCGTCACTCTATAGTGCATGGCAAAAGATCATTCCGGTAATCGAGCGTGCAGGCGCAACTCATAACTACGATGTGGTTGGTCCCGTTTGTGAAACCGGTGACTTCTTGGGTAAAGATCGTCAGTTGAACGTGCAAGCAGGTGACTATCTTGCGGTGCGTTCGTCAGGTGCTTATGGCTTCACTATGGCGTCAAATTACAACTCTCGTCCACGCGCGGCCGAAGTGATGGTTGATGCAGATAACGCTTATGTCATTCGAGAGCGAGAAAAAGTCGCTCAGTTATGGCAAGGTGAGCAGATCCTGCCGTAAACTAGCATAATACTAAGTAGCGGATCTTGAGATCCGCTATTGATACTTTTTAAGGATGTCCCCTTGATCCAATTCACTAAGATGCATGGGTTAGGCAATGATTTTATGGTCGTCGATGGCGTCACACAAAATGTGTTTTTCTCGCCAGATCAAATTAAGCGTCTAGCCGATCGGAATTTTGGTGTCGGTTTTGATCAGTTATTATTGGTTGAGCCGCCATACGATCCCGATTTAGATTTTCATTATCGCATCTTTAATGCTGACGGTAGCGAAGTAGAGCAGTGCGGCAACGGCGCTCGTTGTTTTGCACGTTTTGTGCGTAATAAAGGTTTAACCCATAAACATAAAATTCGCGTAAGCACTTCATCGGGTAAAATTACCTTACGTCTTGAGCGTGACGGTAAAGTGACCGTGAATATGGGGGTGCCGGTTTTAGAGCCAAGTAAGATCCCATTTACTGCTAAAAAAGTCGAAAAGACCTATCTGCTAATGGCATCGAGTGGTACCTATTTATGTGGCGCTGTTTCAATGGGGAATCCCCATTGTGTGATTGAGGTTGATGACGTAGAAGCGGCTGATGTTGATACCATTGGCGCCGATCTGACCAATCATGAGCGTTTCCCTAAAGGCGTTAATGTTGGCTTTATGCAGGTGGTTAACTCTGGGCATATTAAACTGCGGGTGTATGAACGCGGCGCAGCGGAAACCTTAGCTTGCGGCACAGGTGCTTGTGCGGCGGTTGTTGTAGGTATTCAACAAGGTAAGTTAGATCGCAATGTGCAAGTCGATCTCCCAGGTGGCACACTAATGATCAACTGGGACGGCGAAGGCAAACCGTTGTGGATGACAGGTCCGGCTGAACACGTTTATGATGGGCAGATCGCGCAATGATCGATAATCCTAATTCAAATGCCCCCTTTGACGAGATCTTGATCCGCGAATACTTGCTGGATAATCCAGATTTTTTTAGTCGCTACCCAGAACTATTATTGGCGATGCGAATTCCTCATGCCGAGCGTGGCGCAGTGTCATTGGTTGAGCGTCGACAAGAGATGTTGCGTCAACGCGTTAGCCAGCTTGAAGAAGAGATCACTGCATTATTGGCTATGGCATCGCGTAATGAGCAGATCTACATGTTCAACAGCCGCTTATCTATGCAGCTGCTAAAATGTGAAGATATGGGCGACTTACGCCAAGTATTATCTAATGGACTAATCGAGCAATTTCAGTTTAGCCACGTTAGGCTAATCACAGTGCATGATATCGACAGTGAACTGTCGCAGATCTGGAGCAAACGTTTAGACTCTGGCTATTACTTTGGCCGTTTAACCAATGAAGAGTCCAAACGTTTGTTTGGTACTGAAGTGGGTTCAGTTGCGCTTTCTCGTTTATCCAAAGAGTGCGGTCAGGTGATTTTTGCGATTGCTAGCCAAGATCCAATGCACTTTCATCCAGAAATGGATCACCTGCTGTTGTCGCAGCTGAAACAATTACTCGATCACCAGCTGACAAAAATCTAATCGCGAGGCGATATGGCTGATAAAGCGTTAGCAGACTTTGAACGATATTTACGTACTGAGCGTCAAGTGTCGGCTTATACAGTGCGTAATTATCTGTTTGAACTTAATAGGGTTGCTAAGCTATTTACTGAAACAGAGTCATGGTTAACGCAGCAGCACGATTCTTTGCAGGCTGTTCTGGCTAAGTTACACCGCAAAGGTCTCAGTCCACGTTCACTTTCACTGACGCTATCTTCACTTAAACAGTTTTACGAGTTTTTACTGCGTGAGCAGCTTATCAAAGTGAATCCTGCGATTAGTCTTAGTGCACCTAAGCAAGGCAAACCTCTGCCTAAGAATATGGACGTTGATTCAGTAACTCATCTGCTGGAAATCGACGCCAACGATCCATTGAGTTTTCGCGATAAAGCTATTATGGAACTGTTTTACTCATCAGGATTACGTCTTGCTGAGCTCGCAGCACTAAACGCTGCTGACATTCAGTTTTCACAGGCGCAAGTCAAAGTACTCGGTAAGGGCAGCAAAGAACGAATTGTGCCAATTGGTAAATTGGCACTGCAAGCGATAAATCAATGGTTGGATATCAAGCGTGATATCCCTTGTGAAGATGATGCCCTGTTTGTTACCGCTAAAGGTAAACGATTAGCGCACCGCAGCATTCAAGCGCGTTTGGCTAAGTGGGGTCAAGAGCAAGCCATCGGCATTAAGGTGCATCCACATAAGCTACGGCACTCGTTTGCAACGCATATGCTTGAGTCCAGCGCCGATCTGCGCGCGGTACAAGAGCTTTTAGGCCACGCCAATTTGTCGACCACTCAGGTTTATACGAGTTTGGACTTCCAGCATCTGGCTAAGGTGTATGACGGTGCCCATCCGCGAGCTAAAAAACGTGGAGATAAAGCATGAAAATCTATATTCGACCACAACCTTTTGAAGCGATCAGCTTTGATTTAGACGACAACCTTTACGACAATCGACCGATTATTATCGCGGCTGAAAAGGCGCTGCAGCAATTTCTGCATCAACATTATTCGAAAGCAACGGCGTGGCAATTTGATGACTGGCGCGCGCTTAAATCACGTATGTTGAGTCGCTCTCCAGAGCTTCGTCACGACACCAGTAAAGCACGGTTACAGATGTTAGAGCTGGGACTAATTGAGCTTGGATACGATACAGAAACAGCCAAAGTAGGTGCTAAAGCTGGGCTGGAGAACTTTGTCTTACACCGTAGTAATTTTAAGGTGTCAGCAGAAGTACTAGAGTTATTAGCGCAGCTTAAGCAAAAGTATCGCTTAGTTGGGATTACCAATGGCAATGTCGATTATCAGCGCATAGGTTTAGGTGAGTTACTCGAATTTGTACTGCATCCTGGAATAGGCTATCCGCAAAAGCCTGCAGTAGACATGTTTGAGTTGGCAGCAAGCAAATTAGCCTTACCTTTAGATAAAATACTGCATGTGGGTGACAGCGCTAAAAGTGATGTTGACGGGGCAAGAGGCGCCGGCTGTCAGGCGGTATGGCTTAACCCTGGTTTTGGCGTAGCGCAGAAATCGTTACCTAAACAACAACTGCCACATATTGAAATCTCATCAATAATGCAGCTAAGGCGGTTAGTCTAGCTATTCAGTTTAATAATAAAAAGGCTCACTGATGTGAGCCTTTTACTTTGATGGGGCAGCTATTATACGCTAACTATTAGTGCAATAATTTAAGCTGTTAGTGCCAAAGCTTTAGGAAACAGAATATTGTTCTCAAGATCGATATGCTGTTTTAAGTCTGCTTCAAATTCTGCCAAGCTGGCATAGCAAACTCGCCAAGTGGTGCAAGCGTGTGCAGGCGGAGTAAAACCATTAGTTAGCTGGCTGATTTTTTCAAAGATCTGCAATGCATCATCATGCTCATGCAGCATGGCATTAATCGGGTTACCAATGTGGCCAAAGCAATTTTGCATCTCAACTTGGTTGTGCAGACCTAAAATTGCTGGGAATAAGATTTGCTCCTCTTTCATCAGGTGCGGCATTAAGTCGTCGACGAGTGCGCGGATCCAACCTGCGAGTGGCTTTATCTCTTCATGGTTCTCACCATGAGCACGCACCATTTTTTGGCTGTATTCCAGCAGTAAAGGCGCTTTCTCTCTTACAAAAGTATGGTGAGTCGACTCAATGTAATTAAGCAGATCGGGTAAAGCGAGTAGCTCTAAACCTGGCTGCTTATCGCCTTCAGTTTCTAATGCCATTAATGCATCCAGTAAGACCATTTCATCAGCGTCAAAGCGTTTGATTGCTCGCGCTAATGAAATGCTTCCACCACAACAAAAATCAATACCATGCTGACTAAAAATATGGGCAGTACGAAAGTCATTAGCGACTAACTCGCCAACGCGAGAGGCTAGCAGATGTTCATTAGATTGAAGTGATTCAGGCTGAAATGTATTTGATTGAGACATTGGCATCACCATGGCAAGTTAGGCTTTATAATTTAGATGTATATTATTTGCATCTTATGGTGTGTTCAATTATTACTTGAGTAAAATGCTCGGGTAATCACACTTTTTACTATGAATTAACTCGATATGGGTAGAGGGCTGTCGCTAAAATTTACAGGTATAGATGTGGGCTTATCGATGTTTTAGGAACTTTTTTATACAGAGAGTCGATTAAGGCTGGTAAACGCATAGTGTTTTAATTTTGATTAATTTAAACTAGTGAGCATCAAAGGTAATACAAGAGTGCAATTAGAGTCAGATATGTACGTTATTAAAAACAAAGGTAATGCTGCGGCCTAATGTCGAGCTTATCGTGTTTAATTCGCGCAATATTCACCACCACTCCAGCTAAGTTGGGGCGGATGTTATTGATCGTGATTTTAACGATGCAATCTGTAGTTGCAATGGCTGATGACTGTTCATTGGCTCATGATGATTGTACTGATAATGTGGTGTTGATTACTGAGCTTAAAGACGATGTAATAGCAAGTGCTGACTTGTGTGATCCCCAGTCTGTAAGCCATGTTGAAGATGATTGTACTGAATGCAGTAATAATTGCTGCTCATGCTGTATGACCTTGATGCACCCTGTTACCGCATTAACATCTATGACGGCAAGCCCAAATAGCCATCTTTTTGCTTTTAGCTCTACCTCTGTTGAATCCCCTTATTTCGCTTTCTTGCGCCCGCCTAAAGCCTTAATCGTTTAATCAAAATTTTATTCATTTAGCGAGCTTTTATCTGCTTGCTAAAGATCTGTTAGGCCTCTTTTGGGTTTAACTAACAGCTCTGTATTTTTTGTATTAAATCGAGGCCTATTCTCTGATGTTTTATAATACTTATGCTGGCAACGACGCCTTTAAAATGGCTATACGTTGTCTTTGGCGAGGGCTTTTAAGCACTCTCGTTATCATTACCCTGCTATTTGCAGTGCCATTGGTCGCAAAGGCTGAAACGACAACAGATGCACTGTCGTTAATCACGGTTATTGAGCGGGTTCAACAACAACACCCGTCCCTTAAAGTGTTTGAGTTTAGATCTAAGGCGCTGGATGGCGCAGCGCAAACTCAAGCGTTGACGCCAGGCTTTGAAATCGGCTTTGATGCTGACAATCTCGTGGGCAGCGGTGAGTTCCAAGGAATCGATAGCGCCGAGTTTAGCGTGTCTTTATCGTCGGTCATTGAACTGGGTGACAAGTTAGATGCTCGCAGCGGTATTGTTAGTGAGCAGCGCGCTGTATTAGATGCCGAACAAAAAATTACCGCATTAAATTTATTAGCTGAAGCAACACGTCGTTATATCGATGTATTGGCGGCGCAGTCGCAACTGCAACTTGCTGTTGATTCATTACAGCTTGCAGAAGAAACACAAGCGGTTGTAGCTAAGCGCGCTCAAGCAGCTGTAACACCAGAGGCCGAAGTTAAGCGCGCCCAAGCGGCGGCATTTAATGCCAGACTGGTTGCCGAAACTCAGCTACAGCAGCTCGACTACGCTAAATTGGCGTTAAGTATGATGTGGGGTCAATCTCAGGTTGATTTTGATTCACTGCAGGGCAGTTTGTTTGCTTTTACAGATGATGTCGCACTCGAGCCGTTATTTGAGAAAGTAAAATATAGCCCAGCTATTACCGCTTATTTAACTCAGGCACAGCTTAAAGAGGCCGAGTTACGCTTTGCTAAAACCCAGTCTAGCCGCGATATCAGCTGGTCGGTGGGTGTAAAGCAATTTCAGCAAACTAATGATATGGCATTGACCGCCGGTTTTAGTATGCCGCTGTTTAATGGTGAGCGTAACACTGGTGCCGTTCTTTCGGCACAAGCCGCAAAAGAGCAAGTACTCGCCAACAGAGAAGTGGCACTTTTAGAGTTATATGGTCAACTGTATCGTGCTTATGCCAGCCGTAAACAAGCGATAGTGACTGTTAACCGCCTACAGGCAAGCGTGATCCCCACCTTAACCTCAGCCCTTGAAGATACCAAACAAGCCTATGAACAGGGGCTTTACAGCTATCTTGATTATTTAACTGCCCGAGAAGAACTGCTATTTGCTCGCCGTGCGTTAATTGATGCAGCGGCCTCTGCATTGCGTTATGGCGTCGATATTGAGCAGCTGATTGCTGAGCCATTACCTGCTTCTCAACATACTTTCTTCAATGATTTCTCAAAGTCAGCTAATTCTTCTGATGCTGCGAAAGGATATACAAAATGAATCCTAGTTTATTAAATAAATTCTCCTTAGTTCACCTTGCTGTTGTTGCTGCAGTTGTATTGATGATTAGCAGCACTGTTAACGCTAGCCATGAGCCTGTAAATAGCCATGAGTCTGAGCATCATCATGAAGCGGTGCATCAAGAGCAAACAGAGCACACAGATCAGCATCAAGACGAACATGATGGTCACGGTGATGAGCATAGCGATGAACATGGCCATAATGACGGTCATCAAGACGAACATAGTGGTCACGATGATGAGCATGGCGATGAACATGGTCATGACGAGCATGAAGAGGGCAGAGTTCACATCAGCGTCGAGCAAATTGTGGCGTCAGGCATAGTGACCCAGCAAGCCGAAGCAGGTGATATCAAACAAACAATGACAGTATATGGTCGTGCAGTGGTGCCTGAAGCGGCAAAAGCGGAAGTTCGCGCTCGTTTTGCCGGCTTAATAACCCGCATGAATGTGACCGTTGGCGATAGCGTTAAAGCTGGTCAAGTGGTGGCAGAAGTCGAGTCAAATTCCAGCTTAAAGCGTTACTCCATTAAAGCGCCAATCTCTGGTGTGGTAGTAGGGCGCAGTGCCAATGCAGGCGAAATGGCGAATGATAATGTACTGCTAAGCATTATCGATGACAGTCAGCTTTGGGCGCAGTACCAAATCTTTCCCGGCCAACTAAGCAAAGTTGCCTTAGGGCAAACGCTCAGCATTTCAGCTGAACAGCTAAAAGCAACTTCAAGTATTCAATATCTACTTAATTCAACAAACGGTGACAACATAAAACTGGCTCGTGCCCCACTTGATAACAGCAACGGCCAATGGGCAGTAGGGGCTTTACTATCCGGCAAGCTTACTCTGAGTAAGCAAGCGGTGGCATTAACGATAGATAACCGCGCGCTGCAGGAGTCAGAAGGCCAGCAAGTGGTATTTATCCGCAATGATGAAGGTTTTGAAAGACGCGCTGTAACCCTTGGCCGCAGCGATAGCGAAATGAGCGAAGTATTATCGGGTCTTGAAGTTGGCGAAGAATACGCTGTTGCCAATAGCTTTCTACTCAAAGCCGACCTTGAGAAATCAAGCGCTGCCCACGTTCACTAAAGGAGACGTCAATGATTGAGTCAGTATTGCGTCTTGCGATAAATAGACGCTGGATGATGATGTTCCTCGCCATGCTGCTGGTTGCAGTCGGGCTGTGGAGCTATCAAAAACTACCGATTGATGCGGTGCCGGATATTACCAATGTGCAGGTGCAAATTAGTACCCGCGCAGAAGGCTATTCACCACAAGAAACTGAGCAACGAATTACCTATCCGATCGAAAATGCACTGATGGGGATCCCGCAGTTATCTTACACCCGATCGCTATCGCGCTATGGTTTATCGCAAGTGACCGTAGTGTTTGATGAGGGCACTGATCTGTACTTTGCCCGTAACTTGATCAATGAGCGCTTAAATGCGATTAAGGGCAAGTTACCCAGTGATATCGAGCCGGAGATGGGACCGATCTCGACCGGGCTTGGTGAGATCTACATGTACACCATCGAAGCGCTGCCTAATGCCAAGCAAGCTGATGGCAGCGAATTTGATGCGACAGCGTTAAGAGAGATCCAAGATTGGATCATTAAGCCTCAGCTCGCTCAAGTGCCTGGTGTTACTGAGATCAACACTATTGGTGGTTATGACAAGGAATACCATATCACCCCATCACCAACAAGCATGCTGCAATACGGTGTGTCATTTGTTGATATTAAGCTGGCGCTGCAAAGCAGTAATAGTAATCGTGGTGCTGGTTTCATTGAGCGAGATGGTCAGCAGTTAACAGTGCGTTCTGCGGCGCAGCTAAAGACCATTAGTGATATTGAGCAAGTGGTGATTAAACATATTGATAGCACGCCAATCTTTATAGCTGATGTAGCAGAAGTGGGGATTGGTAAAGCGCTGCGTACCGGCGCTGCGACTCGTGACGGTAAAGAAACGGTACTCGGCAGTGCAATGATGTTGGTGGGCGAAAACTCACGTCAGGTATCACTCGCAGTAGCGGCGAAACTTGAAGATATTAAAGCATCGCTACCGGATGGCATTAAGGTAGAAGCGGTATACGACCGCACCACCTTAGTCGATAAAGCGGTTTATACGGTACAGAAAAACTTAGTAGAAGGCGCGTTACTGGTTATCGTGGTGTTGTTTATCCTACTGGGTAACGCACGAGCCGCTTTAATCACTGCGGCGGTAATTCCGCTAGCGATGTTAGCCACCATGACGGGCATGGTTCAGGCGGGTGTTTCTGCCAATCTGATGAGTTTAGGTGCCCTTGATTTTGGTTTGATCGTCGATGGTGCAGTGATTATTGTTGAAAACGCCATTCGCAGACTGGGTCAGGCACAAGCGCAAAATGGTGGTCATGTATTACCACGTAAACAGCGTTTGCAACTGGTGTTTGAAGCTACCAATGAGGTGATCCGTCCTAGCTTGTTTGGCGTGCTGATTATTACCGTAGTGTATATTCCGCTATTCAGCCTTACAGGCGTGGAAGGCAAGATGTTCCACCCTATGGCGTCAACGGTCGTGATGGCGTTGCTAGCTGCGTTAGTCTTGTCGCTAACTATAGTGCCAGCTGCTGTAGCCTTGTTTATGACGGGCAAAGTGAGTGACAAAGAGAGCCGTGTCATCATCGCGACTAAATCACTTTATAAGCCGTTATTAATTGGCGCAATGAAGTTACGTTGGTTAGTGCTTGGCGCAGCGATGGCGTTAGTGGGCTTTTCTATTTGGCTGGCAACGACTCTTGGCTCTGAGTTTATTCCTCAACTCAATGAGGAAGATATCTTGCTACAAGCGATCCGTATTCCGGGCACAGGCCTAGAGCAATCGGTGGATATGCAGATGCAGTTAGAAGATCGCATTAAACACTTCCCGCAAGTGTTAAATGTGTTTTCTAAGATCGGTACGCCAGAGGTTGCCAACGATCCCATGCCGCCAAATATCGCTGATACCTTTATTATGCTAAAGCCGCGTAATGAATGGCCTAACCCTAAAATGAGCCATGATGCGTTAGCTGCTGACATTGTCGCAGCAGTATCGGGTCAACCGGGTAATAACTTTGAACTAACCCAGCCGATCGAGATGCGGTTTAATGAGTTGATCTCCGGCGTTCGTGCCGATCTGGGTATTAAGGTTGTCGGTGATGATCTCGATCAGCTACTGGCTTCAGCGAATGCGATCCATGAAGTGCTGGAAAAGATCGATGGTGTTGCCGATCTGCAAGTTGAGCAAGTAACAGGTTTACCTATGTTATCGATCCAACCTGATCGCATGGCGTTAGCGCGTTATGGCTTAACGGTTAACCAGCTGCAAGACTTTGTCGCTACTGCAATAGGTGGTGAGGAGACAGGCCTTATCTTTGAAGGCGATCGCCGCTTTAAAATGGTGGTGCGTTTACCTGAAGCGATCCGTAAAGACGTAGAGCACTTACACGAGCTACCAATCATGTTGCCATCTGGGCAATATGTGCCGTTATCTGAAGTGGCGACGTTAGATATTGCACCATCGCCTAATCAGATCGGCCGTGAAAACGGTAAGCGCCGCATACTGGTGACCGCTAACGTGCGTGGTCGCGACTTGGGCACCTTTGTCAGTGAAGCTAGACAGCAAATTGGTGAGCAAGTGGATATTCCTGCAGGTTATTGGCTTGAATATGGCGGCACCTTTGAGCAATTAGAGTCGGCAAGTCAGCGCTTATCGATTGTGGTGCCATTAACGTTGGCACTCATTTTAGGTTTATTGGTGATGGCCTTTAGCTCAGTAAAAGATGCGCTAATCATCTTTACCGGTATTCCACTGGCGCTGACAGGCGGGGTGATTGCACTTTGGCTGCGAGACATGCCATTGTCGATTTCTGCTGGTGTGGGCTTTATTGCGCTCTCAGGTGTGGCGGTGCTTAACGGTCTAGTGCTGCTGAGCTTTATTCGTCAGCTGTATCAAGAGAAGGGCGAGTTGATGTCTGCGATTATTGATGGTGCACTAATAAGACTGCGCCCTGTATTGATGACAGCCTTAGTAGCAGGGCTTGGCTTTGTTCCGATGGCACTTAATATTGGCACAGGTGCTGAAGTGCAGCGCCCAATTGCCACAGTAGTGATTGGCGGCATTATCTCATCGACCATTCTGACCTTATTCGTGTTGCCAATTTTGTATCGTATGGCGCACCAGCGTGGTGAGAATAAACACAAAGTTTCTGATGAGGCGACTATCTAAGAACTAACCCTTATCGCTAAAGAGCGGCACTCATTGCTGGTCGCTCTATTATAGCGTGGAGCTTGGCTGCGAAAGTAGTGAGTTCAGTCCGCCAGATAAACAAAAGCCCTGCATTGCAGGGCTTTTTTATGACTTGCTATCATCTAAGTTATAGATGTCGTACCAAAAGCTTATTTGCTTTGAGTCATAAGCCAGTTACTTAGTAAACGTACGCCGTGACCTGTGCCGCCTGCTGGAGTCACACCCACATCTTTTGCTGCCAATGCACTACCCGCAATATCTAAATGCGCCCACTTAGTATCGCCAGTGAATTGCTGTAAGAATACCGCTGCTGTAGTAGCGCCAGGGCCGCCAAAACCGGCATTTTTCAAATCAGCAATTGGGCTTTTTAGTAAGTCATCGTATGCAAGTGGTAAGCGCCATAGCTTTTCATCTACTGCTTTACCTGAGAAAGTGAGTTCATCGACTAGGGCATCATCTTCACTAAATACCGCAGTGTAGCGTTTACCTAGTGCACGAACCTTAGAGCCGGTTAATGTCGCAACATCAACCATTACTTGTGGCTTGTAGTATTCACGGGCGTACCACATGCCATCGGCTAAGATTAGGCGACCTTCAGCGTCAGTATTGAGCACTTCAACGCTTAAGCCTTCAGCTGTCATCAATACATCACCTGGCGCCAGAGCGGTTTCAGATACCATGTTGGCTGCCATTGGCATTACCGCGACGACGTTAACATCAGCTTTTTGCAATGCCATGGCTTTAACTGCACCAAGTACTGCAGCTGCACCAGCCATGTCAGACTTCATGCGCGAGATCGAATCGCCAGATGCCTTAATGTTATAACCACCCGAGTCGAAGGTGATACCTTTACCCACAAGCGCGATTGGGGCATCGTCATTACCTTCCCAGTGAGCAACAACAAGGCGAGCGCCTTCTAGAGAACCACGACCAACCGCATGTAATGCGCCCATACCTAGCTTGGCAATTTTCTTAGGCTCTAAAATGGTAATTTTTACACCGAGCTTTTTAAGCTCTTTTGCTGCATTGGCAAAGTCTACCGGTGTCATCTCAGTTGGGGTTTCAGAGGTTAAGTCACGAGCTAAGAATACGCCTTGCTCAATCGCTGCTAGCTGAGTGTATCGCTTGTCAGTGTCTTTCGCTGCGTCGACGGCGATGGTGTAATTTTTTTCAGCAGGCTTTTTCTCTGAAAAGTACTTATCGAACTTGTAAGCGCGTAGGTTAATACCGTGAGCAAGCTCTGCAGCGAAGCTAGCGTTGCTGGTGGCATCGTTAAGGCCATCGGTTAATACTTGAATGTCTTTTACTTCAATGCCGTTGAAATGGGCGGTGATTTCCGCACCAAGTTTGTTGACTTCACCGGGAGTTAATTCTGCTTCATCGCCGACACCAATCACTACAAGGCGTTTAGCATCGATACCAGTAGGCATTAAAATCTCTACGATTTGTTTCTTTTCGCCAGTAAACTCTTGCAAGGCTAAGGCATTGCTAATTTGCTGCTTTGATTGTTTATCTAACTTGCTAAGCGCGCTTGATGCTTTTTCGCCTGCTTGGAAGACCACTAACGTGTCGATGTTATTAGATTGCTTTTCGACAAAATCAAATGTCTCGGCATTTGCAGTGAAGCTGGTTAATAGACCTAGGCTTAATGCACTGTTTAGTAGGGTTTTCTTAGTTAGCATAATGTCCTCTATCGGGATTTAGTTCTGCGGTCATGTTTGCAAATATGCCGCAGCTTTAATTGTTGTAATGATACTGATTCTTCAATCTGCACAATGGCCGTGCTCATGCTTTGTTGAGTAGCGGCGGGTGGTGCAATTTATCACTTTTTTAGTTAACAACTAAGTTAAAACTTGTTAGAAATTGTCACATGGTTTGCGAGTCTACAAGGTGAAAATTAGCCGAAGCTGAAAGCGCTGCATGGTTTGAGGATTATTTGCTTGATTTACAAATGGAAAGAATGGGACTTTGATAGAGGCAATAGAGATAGCGGGGTACATATGAGGGTACATATAAAAGCAAAACGGGCTTTCCATTGCTGGAAAGCCCGTTTTAATACAACATGTTAAGACGTAAGTCTTAGTTCATGCCGTATTTCTTTAATTTCTTGCGTAGAGTACCACGGTTGATACCTAGCATGTTGGCAGCGCGAGTCTGGTTGCCACGAGTGTGTTGCATGATGATATCTAGCAGAGGTGCTTCAACTTCGCTTAACACCATTTCATATACTTCTTCAGCTTCTTGCCCGTCCATCTGAGCGAAAAAGTTAGTGACAGCACGCTTTACCGCATCACGTAGTAATTGTGGCTTGATAGCGCCACTTGCGGTTTCGATTTTGCCAACAGTAAGTGGGTGAACTTCAGTGTGAGTAGTCTGATCAAACATTCGTATTCTGCTCTTTATTAATATGCAACAAATTCATCAAAATAGCGTTCCACCATGGAACATTGTTCTTCAACGGTTTCGAGTCGATTAAATTCGGCCCTAAAAGGTCGTTGATGTTCTTGGTCTAGGTACCAGCCAACATGCTTTCTTGCGAAGCGGATGCCCTTAAAATCACCATACAATTTGTATAGTAGTTCCAGGTGTTCAAGCATAACTTGACGCTTTTCATCCATCTCAACGGGCGCTAGCTTATTACCTGTATCCAGGTAATGTTGGATTTCCCTAAATATCCAAGGCCTTCCTTGAGCTCCTCGTCCAATCATCAGGGCATCCACACCAGTATAATCCAACACAAAACGTGCTTTCTCTGGCGTTAAAATGTCTCCATTGGCGACAACAGGTATCGAGATCTGTTTTTTAATTGCTTTAATTGTGTCGTACTCGGCATCGCCTTTGTACATGCACTGCCTCGTTCTGCCGTGAACGGCTAATGAAGCAATACCGCAATCTTCTGCAATCTGGGCGATATGAACACCATTCCTGTGCTCTGGAGCCCAACCCGTTCGAATTTTTAGCGTGACAGGCACATCAACTGCGGCGACAACAGCACGTAGAATTGCTTCTACTTGTACTGGATCTTGTAGCAAAGCTGATCCTGCAAGCTTCTTATTCACTTTTTTCGCTGGGCAGCCCATATTAATGTCAATGATTTGCGCCCCTTGTTGTACGTTGACAACAGCGGCATTGGCCATTAACTCAGGATCTGCTCCGGCAATCTGAACCGAACGTATTCCGTCTTCACCTGCGTGTGTCATACGCAAGCGGCTTTTATCTGTATCCCAAACCTCAGGATTAGACGAAAGCATCTCCGACACGGCTAAGGCTGCGCCATAACGTAAGCAGAGATTTCTAAAGGGTTGGTCTGTGACACCTGCCATTGGGGCCACGATCAACTGATTTTTCAGGCGATAGGGTCCAATCTGCATTTATCAAAACACCTTGCTCGTCAAAGGGGCGCTATAGTACGCCTTTTTCAAGCCTGTGAAAAGGTCAATAAATGACCTGAGGGCAACTTTTTTGCTTGACTTTTGTTGAGTGAGAAGTCAGTCGCGGCGCTTAAAGCGCCGCTGGTTACCGCTATTTGCGTATACCTGTCAAGCGACTCCAGTCGTCTTTGTGAGCCGGTGCATCCATATCGAACCACTCGCTGTAGAAAGCTGAGACTTCTTCTGCTTGCTCTTGTAATAAACCCGAAAGTGCCAATTGGCCACCTGGTTTCACTTTTTCAGCAATGAGTGGTGCAAGTTCGCGCAGTGGGCCTGCAAGAATGTTGGCAACTAGGATATCGGCAAGCAAATCTGCAGGCTGATCTTCTGGTAGATATAGATCTAGCTTATCTTCAACACCGTTACGTTCAGCGTTAGCTTTTGATGCTTCAATCGCTTGATAGTCGATATCGATACCGGTAACGCGCTCAGCACCAAGCTTCAGTGCTGCTACGGCTAAAATACCGGAGCCACAACCAAAGTCGATAACGTCTTTATTAGTGTAATCTAAGCCGTCTAGCCACTCTAGACAAAGTGCGGTAGTTGGGTGAGTACCAGTACCAAAGGCTAAACCAGGATCTAAGATCACGTTAACTGCGGTTGGGTCTGGAATTTCACGCCAGCTTGGGCAGATCCATAGGCGCTCACCAAACTGAATTGGGTGGAAGTTATCCATCCATTCACGTTCCCAGTCTTTATCTTCAACTTGTTCAATCTTGTGGCTAAAGTTTTCGCCTAGGTAAGGCAAGCCTTTCAGCATCGCTACGATTGGTGCTAGATCGTAATCTGCTTCAAATAGTGCCGTTAATACTGTGTGGTTCCATAGTGGTGTTTCACCTAAGGTTGGTTCGTAGATTGGCGTATCTTTGCCATCTTCATAAGTGATAGATAGTGAACCAAGATCCATAAGCATGTCGCTTAGGGCATCGGCGTGCTGGTTGTCGGTGTCGACTTTTAATTGGATCCAAGGCATGGGATCGTCTCTGTAGCTAGATATAATGGCGTTATTGTAAACCATCTGCTCGATTTACGTCAGCGCCAACATTAAAAAGCAGTGGTTTTTGTTGTGAGCAGGCCTAAGCTTACCGTTGTGAGTAAAAATCTCGACTAGATTGTGTGCGAAATTGTGAATTTAAATATAGACTAAAGTATAAGGTGTTTAAGTGTTTTAGTGTTTACAATTCGATGTCAAGTTATTGAATTTGGTCGGTAAAATGGTTTGACCAGCGTTTGCTTTTATAGTTTGCGTTTGTGATCACTGTCAAAGAGTGGTGAGTAGCTTGGTGAGCAAGCTCACGCTTTAAAATGGCGAATATTTGTAGGGCAAATCTTCCTGTTATGGTGTAAGTCCCGACAATAGGCACTATAAAAGAAAAAGAACCGTGAGAACCCTAACTGACACTGTAAACCTATTTCAACAAAAAGTAGCTAACACCTGGTCTGCCAAAGCTGACCGCTTGCAAAGCGCTACCGGCATTCTTTTAGGATGTTTTTTGCTGGTGCACCTACATTTTGAATCTAGCATTTTATTTGGTAAAGAAGCTTTCTACCATGTAGTGCAATTTCTTGAGGGCGGCATGTTTAGCGAAACCGGCCACGGTTATCCGCTATTGACCAGCATATTCTCAGCCTTCTTATTGGTAGTGGTTTTAGTCCATGCAGCGTTTGCACTACGTCGCTTCCCTGCTCAAATTGGTCAGTGGCGTGCGCTACGTAGCCAAATGCAAGTGGTTAACCATAGCGATACTCGCGTGTGGTTCTGGCAACTTGTCAGTGGTTTCATCTTATTCTTCCTTGTGCCTGTTCATCTATACACCATGATTGCGACTCCGGAAATTGGCCCGCATTTAAGTGCTGAGCGCGTGTATCACGATAATGCATGGTTACTGTATATCGTTTTGCTGCCTGCAGTGGTTATTCATGCAATGTTTGGTTTGTACCGCGTTGCAGTGAAATGGGGCATTAGTGCTAATCGTAATGGTCTACGTAAATTAGCTCATATCTTAGTGGTGTACTTAATGGTGATTGGCCTGTTAAGCCTAGCTCAGTACATGATTATTGGCAGTGAATTAACGCTCCCGATTGAACCATTTCGTCCATAAGCCAACAGATTAATTGATGCCGATTGAATCAGTCGGTATCAATAAAAATTAATAAAAATAACGCTGAGCATGGCAATGAGTCATGACACAGCGCAATAGAACATCGACCTATTCCTATTTAAGGAGCAAGCGTGAAACTCATATATACCGATTCTTTAGTCGTGGGCGCCGGTCTGGCTGGACTAAGGGTCGCCATCGCCTCGAAAGAGAGAGGGCTCGACACCGTTGTGCTATCTCTGATCCCTGCTAAACGTTCACACTCTGCGGCTGCGCAAGGTGGCATGCAGGCAAGCCTTGGTAACACTGTAAAAGGCATGGGTGATGATGAAGATGTGCATTTCCAAGATACTGTAAAAGGGTCTGACTGGGGATGCGATCAGGATGTCGCTCGTATGTTTGCTCATTGTGCACCTAAAGCAGTGCGTGAACTGGCTAATTGGGGCGTACCTTGGACGCGGATTACTAAAGGACCACGTCAGGTGGTGGTGAATGCAGAGAAAGTCACCATTGAAGAAGCAGAAGAGGCGCACGGTTTAATTAACGCCCGCGACTTTGGTGGCACTAAAAAGTGGCGTACTTGCTACACGGCTGACGGTACAGGACATTCGCTGTTGTATGCGGTAGATAACAAAGCGATTTCAATGGATATTCCTGTGCATGAGCGCATGGAAGCATTGTCGCTGATCCATGATGGCAAGCGTTGTCACGGTGTGGTTGCACGCTGCTTAATTACCGGTGAGCTTATTGCTTATATTGCTAAGTCGACCACCATTGCGACGGGCGGTTATGGGCGTATTTATGAAGTATCGACCAACGCGATTATTTGTGAAGGTGTGGGTCAAGCACTAGCACTAGAAACCGGCGTTGCCAAGCTAGGTAACATGGAAGCGGTACAGTTCCATCCTACCGCAATTGTACCTGTGGGCATTCTAACCACTGAAGGTTGTCGTGGTGATGGTGGTTTATTGCGTGACAAAGATGGTCACCGCTTTATGCCTGACTACGAGCCAGAAAAGAAAGAGCTAGCATCACGTGACGTGGTATCGCGCCGTATGACTGAGCATATGCGCAAAGGTAAGGGAGTAGATAGCCCGTACGGTCCGCATTTGTGGTTAGACATTACTTTGCTAGGTCGTAAGCATGTTGAAACCAACCTGCGTGAAGTAAAAGAAATTTGTGAGAATTTCTTAGGCATAGACCCTGCTAAAGATTGGATCCCAGTCAGACCAACGCAGCATTACTCTATGGGGGGTATTCGTACTGACGCTACCGGCCAAAGCCCGCAGCTTAAAGGCCTATTCAGTGTCGGTGAAGCAGCATGTTGGGATATGCACGGCTTTAACCGTTTAGGCGGTAACTCATTAGCTGAGACTGTGGTTGGCGGCATGATCATCGGTAAGTATGTTGCTGACTTCTGTGAGCAAAATACCCTTGAAATCGACACTAATCTAGTTGAGACCTTTGTGGGTAAACTACAAGGTGAAATTGACGAGCTAATTGACGGTGACGGCACAGAGAATCCATTTGAGCTTAAGCAGCAGATGCAGCGCATCATGATGGATTACGTGGGTATTTTCCGTAATGGCCCAGAGCTTGATAAAGCAGTGAGTGAACTACAAGACCTGCTTAAGCGTGCTAATGCGTTAGGCCTTAAGTGTAAGAAGCGCCATGCTAACCCTGAACTAGTAGAAGCGCTGCGTGTTAAGCGCATGCTTAAAGTGGCACTAACCGTTGCTGCAGGTGCTGCTGCGCGCACAGAGAGCCGCGGAGCACACGCGCGTGAGGACTTCCCACAGCGTAACGACAAAGATTGGCTAAACCGTACGTTATCAAGCTGGCCAGACGCTAACAGTCTGTCACCACAGCTTGAGTATGAGCAATTAGATGTGATGAAGATGGAATTGCCACCTGGCTACCGTGGTTACGGTATCGACAACGCTATTGCCCATCCAGACACGGAAAAGCGTGAACAACAAATTGCAGAGATTATCAGCCAGCTTGGCCCTGATGCCGACAGACATCAAAAACAAGCGGCGGTTATGCCATTTGATGTACCAGAATCATTAAAACCAAAGAACGAACGTTTGAGTGACAAACTAAATTCAGGCGCAGGAGAGATCGCTAAATGAGCCAACAAATGGCTAAGGGCCGCACCTTAACTTTCAGTATTTTCAGATATGATCCGCAAATGCCGGATGATAAGCCGAAGATGGTGGATTACCAGATTGAAGAAGCGCCTGGTATGACGGTCTTTATTGCACTAAATCAGTTGCGTGAGTTGCAAGATCCATCGCTGCAGTTTGACTTTGTTTGTCGTGCAGGCATTTGCGGTAGCTGTGCCATGGTGATTAACGGTATGCCGACTTTAGCGTGCCGCACCTTAACAAGTAAGTTTGCTGATGGAAAAATTAAGTTAATGCCGCTACCAGGCTTTGAATTGATTGGCGACTTGTCGGTGAATACGGGTAAGTTTATGCGTGAAATTGCCGAGCGCTTAAAGCTATGGCTACACCCGAAAGCGGGCGATGATGATATTCATCGTTTAGAAGCGCCAATGTCACCAGAAGAAGCGGCTAAGCTATATGAGCTAGAGCGCTGCGTTGAGTGTGGTGTATGTGTGTCAGCGTGTGCGACTAAGCAAATGCGTGATACCTTTGTTGGTGCTGTTGGCTTAATGAAGATTGCGCGTTTTGAGCTAGATAGTCGTGATGCACGTAATGCAGAAGATTTCTACCATGTGATTGGTAACCAAGACGGTGTGTTTGGTTGTATGACGCTACTAGGCTGCCAGGACAACTGTCCGAAGGATTTGCCGCATATGCAACAGATTGCTTATCTACGCCGTAAGATGGCTGTTACCTTGGTTTAATCGACTCGATAAAACTAAGCGTTTCATTCAGAACCTATATTGACAAGCCTGCTTAACGCAGGCTTTTTTGTGGGTGACGTTTAACCGCTGTTTATCTACAATCAAATTATAATAAAGCGATATTTATACACGGAATATTGATAATGCAACTTAACGATTTGAAGCTATTTGTGCGCGTCGCTGACTGCGGCAGCTTGACTGCAGCAGCACTTGAGCTGGATATCTCCTCAGCTGTTGCCAGTGCAGGCTTAAAACGACTAGAGAAAGAACTAGGTACGGCATTGTTTATTCGTAGCACACGCAGCTTACGTTTAACCGATGCGGGTGAGCGTTATCTAATTCACTGCCGCCGCGCTTTATCAGATCTGGAAGTGGGTCAGCGCGCTATTGAAAGTACCCAAGCGAGTATTTCTGGGTTAGTGAGTTTATCTGTGCCGTCAGATGTCGGTCGCAATGTGTTGCTGCCGTGGCTGGATGATTTTTTGCTAGAGTACCCAGAGCTCAAACTTAGGCTGCATATTGGTGACAACTTATCTGATTTTTATCATGACAAAATCGATGTAGCACTGCGTTCTGGTGTACCTAAGGACTCTTCGCTGGTGGCCTTTAAAATCTGTAATTCTCACCGAGTACTGTGTGCATCGCCAGACTATATAGCCCGCTTTGGTAACATCACTTCACTTGAGCAGCTACCTAATCATAACTGCTTATTTTTTATGTTAGATGAGCGGACTCATGACCAATGGATTTTCAATAAAAATGGTCAACAGCATAAGGTAAGAGTAACGGCTAACCGAACTTGTAATGATGCCGATATTGCAAGGCGCTGGGCAGTTGCAGGCCAAGGTTTAGTGTTTAAGTCTTGGTTAGATCTTACTGAGGATATAGATAGTGGTCGGTTAGTGCCGTTACTTAACGAGTACCAAGGGGAAGATGCGGATTTATATCTGGTATGTCCTGGTCGTGAGCATGTTACGCCGGTGATTCTGTTGCTGCGGGATATGCTACGTGAGCGTTGTAAACAGCGCTTGGCACGGGTAAAGCACCTGATGGGCCGATAATGCCAATAGGTGCAAATAGCAGATACAAAAAAACCGCACGAATGCGGTTTTTTTGTTTTATCCGTTTAGGGCGGATAGTGTAAAAGCTAATTAGCTTTTAGCGCGTTTCATCGCTGTGAAGAACTCATCGTTAGTCTTGGTCATTGCCAATTTATCGATAAGGAACTCCATACCTGTCACTTCATCCATAGGATTAAGGATCTTACGTAAGATCCACATCTTCTGTAGCTCGTCCGGCGTAGTGAGTTTCTCTTCACGACGCGTACCAGATCGGTTAAAGTCGATTGCTGGGAACACACGCTTTTCAGCCGCTTTGCGAGAAAGGTGTAACTCTTGGTTACCGGTACCTTTAAATTCTTCGTAAATAACTTCATCCATTTTAGAGCCAGTATCAACTAGCGCAGTTGCGATAATTGTTAAGCTACCACCATGCTCGATGTTACGTGCAGCACCAAAGAAACGCTTTGGACGGTGTAGAGCGTTAGCGTCAACACCACCAGTAAGTACCTTGCCTGATGAAGGAATTACCGTGTTGTAAGCACGTGCTAGACGCGTGATAGAGTCAAGTAAGATAACAACGTCTTTCTTGTGCTCAACTAAGCGCTTAGCTTTCTCAATAACCATTTCTGCAACTTGTACGTGACGGCTTGCAGGCTCATCAAAAGTAGAAGCGATAACTTCACCTTTTACCATACGTTGCATCTCAGTTACTTCTTCTGGACGTTCGTCAATTAGCAAAACCATCAACACCACTTCAGGGTTGTTGTGAGTAATACTTTGCGCCATGTTTTGTAGCAGAAGTGTTTTACCAGCTTTTGGTGGCGCAACGATAAGACCACGTTGGCCTTTACCGATTGGTGAACATAAATCCAGAATACGTGAAGTGATATCTTCAGTAGAGCCATTACCACGTTCCATGCGTAGACGATCTTGCGCATGTAAAGGTGTAAGGTTTTCAAAAAGGATTTTGTTGCGAGAATTTTCAGGCTTGTCGAAGTTAACTTCGGTAACTTTTAGAAGGGCAAAATAACGCTCGCCTTCTTTTGGTGGACGGATTTTACCGAAAATCGTGTCACCAGTTCGCATATTGAAGCGTCTAATTTGGCTAGGTGATACATAAATATCATCTGGACCCGCTAAGTATGAACCATCAGAGCTACGAAGGAAGCCGAAGCCATCTTGTAAAATCTCTAAAACGCCACCACCGAAAATATCTTCACCGCTTTTAGCGTGGGCCTTAAGAATAGAGAAAATGATATCTTGCTTACGAGCACGAGCCATATTCTCTAGCTTCATGTCCTGCGCAAGCTGGACTAAATCTGATATTGAGGTGTCTTTTAATTCTGATAAATTCATCTTGGTGGGTCTTGTTTTGTACGTGGCAATGCCATCTACGATCAAAGGTTTGTAGCTTACTAGAGTATCGATCGGATAGCGAGAAGTGGGTTAATTAAGAATGTTTCTGGTTATTAAAGTAGCACTAACAAGGCGGGGCGTCTAGAAGTTTAGCTAAACCCGACACATTTTCTTATTGAAGCTGTGTCGGGAGTCACTTAATAGCGCCTAATATTGGATTAATGGGCGCTAGAGTGATTATAGCTGCGCGTCAATGAACTCTTTAAGCTGAGTTTTTGATAGTGCGCCAACTTTAGTGGCAGCAAGCTCACCAGCTTTGAAAAGCAATAGAGTTGGGATGCCGCGAACGCCGTACTTAGCTGGTGATACGTTGTTTTGGTCAACGTTTAACTTAGCGATAGTGATCTTACCTTCGTACTCCTCAGCTACGTCGTCTAAGATTGGGGCAATCATCTTACATGGACCACACCACTCAGCCCAAAAATCAACCAGAACTGGTAGTTCTGAATTAATTACGTCATTTTCAAAGCTATCGTCGCTTAGGTATACAATCTTGTCGCTCATGTCGTTCTCCAGTTTGGCTGCCATTGCTGGTTTGTTAATGGCTTAACCTGTATATTGGGTCGGTAAAATAACTTTTCAAGCTAAAAGTTATGCAAATATTAATGTCGGCACTCTTTAGTTCGTTAAAACGCTTTAGACAAGACGCTGATTTACAGGCATAGTTAGCCTACGTCAACGACGTTTAACGCTTGATGCGTTTAAAATTG
Source organism: Shewanella sp. 10N.261.52.F9 (assembly GCF_041471165.1). Taxonomy (NCBI): domain Bacteria; kingdom Pseudomonadati; phylum Pseudomonadota; class Gammaproteobacteria; order Alteromonadales; family Shewanellaceae; genus Shewanella; species Shewanella sp. 10N.261.52.F9. The sequence continues at coordinate 7,539 of NZ_JBFRNX010000015.1, read as the reverse complement.
TCTTAAGAGAACTGTATACACACGCTTAAATTTCATCGCATCGTATATAAATAGAGGGAATGATGATTCCGTCACTGATGCCAAATATATCGTGATACACGTTTCTCCGAGAGTGCACTAATTTTCCGTGATAAAATTCTATCGCTATTTCAAACGATCGAGTTTTTTATTGCAACCTTTTACAGGTAAGCCTGCGCTATGAGCGATACACATTTATCTACACAAAAGTTTGCTGACTTCCCTCTACATAAGGAAGTACATCAAGCACTTAACGAAGCTGGTTTTGAGTTTTGTACACCAATTCAAGCTTTATCGTTACCGATTTTATTAGAAAAAAAAGATATAGCAGGTCAGGCTCAAACGGGTACAGGTAAAACGCTGGCCTTTTTAGTTGCCACCTTTAACCACCTTCTATCGACCCCTATTCCAGCCGAACGTCAAATCAATCAACCTCGCGCTATTATCATGGCGCCGACTCGTGAGCTGGCTATCCAAATTGCTAAAGATGCAAATCTGCTAGCAAAGCATACCGGTCTTAAAGTGGGTATTGTTTACGGCGGTGAAGGTTATGACGTTCAGCGTAAAGTATTAGATCAAGGCGTTGATATTCTAATTGGTACTACGGGTCGAATTATCGACTACGTTCGCCAAGGTGTTATCAACGTTAGCGCAATTCAAGCTGTGGTTCTTGATGAAGCCGATCGTATGTTCGATTTGGGCTTTATTAAAGATATTCGTTTCTTGTTTAGACGTATGCCAGATGCTAAATCACGTCTTAACATGTTGTTCTCTGCAACGCTTTCAATGAAAGTGCAAGAACTTGCTTATGACCACATGAACGAACCTGAGAAAGTTGAAATTGCGCCAAACGAGAAAACTTCAAAGAACATTAAAGAGGAGATCTTCTATCCATCGATGGAGGAGAAGATGCCTTTGTTATTGTCTTTGCTTGAAGAAGACTGGCCAGAAAAAGCCATCGTGTTCTCAAATACCAAGCATAGTTGTGAAAAAGTTTGGTCATGGCTTGAAGGTGACGGACATCGCGCAGGCTTGTTAACCGGTGATGTGCCGCAAAAGAAACGTTTACGTATTCTTGAGCAGTTCACAAAAGGTGAAATTGATATTCTTGTTGCGACTGACGTTGCTGCGCGTGGCTTACATATTTCAGACGTTTCACACGTTTACAACTATGACCTACCTGATGACTGTGAAGATTATGTGCACCGTATTGGTCGTACAGGTCGCGCTGGTCAAAAAGGTGTGTCAGTGAGTTTTGCATGTGAAGAGTACGCACTTAACTTGCCTGCAATTGAGTCTTATATTCAGCATTCAATCCCGGTAACGTCATACGACAGCAGTGCTTTACTTGATGATATTCCACCACCAGTACGTATTCATCGCAAGCCTACGACTCATACTCGTAACTCGCGTGGTACAGGCGGTAATACACGTCCTCAGGGCGGTCAACGTAATGGTCCGCGTCGTCATGACCGAACCCGTAGACATTCATAGGCGATAACGCTTAATGACGACACCTCTTTACGCAGCCATTACGTTAGGCTCAAATAGTTTTAATATGTTGGTTGCTGAAACGGTAGGACAACAACCTAAAATTATTGCCAAGTATAAACGTAAAGTCCGTTTGGCCGAAGGTATCCAGGCTGATGGTTCGTTAAGTGAAGAGGTGTTATTACGCGGTCTAGACTGTTTAACTATGTTTGCTGATATGCTCAATAAAGAGGGCGTGTCTGCAGATAATGTTGCTGTTATTGCAACAGCGACATTACGTAAAATTTCTAATTCAGATGATTTTTGTCGTCGCGCTTTACCTATTCTTGGTCATCCAATCGAGATCATTTCAGGCATGCGTGAAGCCGAGTTGATTTATCAAGGTATGGTAGCGACTACTGATGGTCAAGGGCGTCGATTAGTCATTGATATTGGTGGTGCGAGCACAGAGTTTATTATTGGTGATGGTAGTAAAGTGCTACTTAAAACCAGTTTGGCTATAGGCTGCGTGACTTTTAATGAGTCATTTTTTAGTAATGCTCCTTTGCAACAGCTTGACTTTGATGACGCCAAAAACAAAGTTAAAAAAGTGCTTGGTGAGCAGCTAATAACTCTAAAATCATTAGGTTGGCATTGTGTTGTTGGTGCATCGGGCAGTGTGCAATCAGTTGTTGAACTGCTCAACCACAGAGGCTTGCCTACGGCGATCACCCAAGATGTTTTATTAGCACTTAAGCAAGAAATCCTGTCACAAAATGACTTATCAATGCTGGATATTCGTGGTTTAAATCATGAGAGAGCCCCCACATTTGCAGCTGGGGTTGCCATTCTTCTCGCGTTATTTGAGTTATTAGAAATTGAGAAGCTACAACTGTCTGGTGGTGCATTGCGTGAAGGCGTTTTGCAAATGCTTGCAGAGCAAGCTTAACTTCCTTATTTTATCTACAGTAATTTTTAAATATTAACCTGGCCTCTCCATTTTAGGTGTTCCCCATATTTTGAGTAATCAGTATTAAAGGCTGAGTACCTCTATCTAGCCTTATAGTCTTGTAATAGCAAAGGCTATTACAATGACGTTATTTTTAATCTCAGCCTCACTTGCTCCTGATCCTTAGCGAATTTTTACTACTTATTTAAAAATACTACTGCAATTTGCAATTCTTTTTCTAATCACTCTAGTTGTTAATTTTTTTAACAATTATAAGTTGTTACATCCTTCTACATCTTAATTTTCTTTCTAGCTTAAGACGTACCTTCAGCATTCACGGGTCATTATTGCATAAAGTACATTGTATAAAATATTCGTTTAATGTTAATCTTTTGTTGCGTTCGGTTGTTTTTCACTCAAGCACACTAATAAATATTTTGGCTGAGCGCTTACTAAAAGAAGATTTAAGGGAGAGTAAATTATGTCTGGAAGTAACGCTTTGACGCGATTTTCGCCGAAAAAGACGCTCGCTGCACTTGCGGTAGGTTCGGTGTTATTTATATCTGCACCAGCTGCGATGGCTGCAGATACAAGTATTGTAAAGGGACACATTGTTAATGAGTCTGGTAGCAACTTATCGAATGCCACCATTACCCTAAAACATAAAACTAAGGGCTTAGTATTTACGGTTGAGACTAATGAGAAAGGTGATTACCTTCTACGTAATGTCCCTGTGGGTGACTATGACATTACCATTAGCAAAGATGGTTATGAGCAAAACCAAGAGAATGGTGTAAGAGTTAGTATCGGCCAATCAGTCATACTAGACGGTCAATTGTATAATGCTGGCACCGATGATGTTGAGCGCATTGCAGTAACAGGCAGTATGATCCGTCGAGTCGATACCGCCTCATCAACCTCTGGATTAACCTTTAGCCAAGACGAGTTGCAAACAATGCCTGTTAACACTGGTTTTGAAAGCATTGCATTGTTGGCACCTGGTACCGCAGCACCAGGCGGTTCAAATTTTAATGGCGCATCTAGTTTTGGCGGTTCATCAGCTGCAGAAAATGGTTACTATTTTAATGGTCTAAACGTTACTAGTATTCGAACTGGTATGGGGTCTATTCGTTTGCCTTGGGAGGCTATTTCTCAAACTCAAGTTAAAACGGGTGGCGTAAGCCCTGAATATGGCGGTGCATTAGGCGGTATTGTTAACGCGGTTTCCAAGTCGGGTGAAAACGAATTTAAGTTTGGTGCAGAAGCGCGCTGGGATCCATCATCTCTTCGTGCCACTCAAGATAGCATTTATCAATCAAACGGTGAGATTAGCACTAACACTCAGCAAGATAGCTATGACTTCAAAGAGCTACAGCTTTGGGCAAGTGGTGCGATTATTGAAGATTCACTATTCTTTTACGGTTTATTTGCACCTAGAAGAGAAGAGTCTGAGTGGGCTGGCCAAACAACAAAAACAAGCAAAGACCGTGAAGAAGACCGTTGGTTCGCCAAGTTAGATTGGTATATGACAGACGACCATTCAATTGGTTTTTCTGCAATGAACAACAAGCGTACTTGGACAAATAAAACTTATGCTTACGACTGGGAAACTAATGTTATTGGTGAAAAACAAGGTGTTGATGCGCCTGGAGAAGATGGCGGTAAAGTCTATAGCTTAAATTATAATGGTTATTTATCTGATACCTTCTCTGTATCAGCTGTTGTTGGCCGTGTACAAGAAGATGTTGAAAATGTTGTAGCCTCAACTAATCCTGGTGTTTGGGATTTCCGTGACGGTACAACCACTCTCAGCCAACACACAAATTCATCTGTTTCTGAAGAGCATTACACTCGAGATCAAGCACGTATCGATTTCAGTTGGGATTTAGAAGACCACTCAATTCAGTTTGGTGTTGATTATACAAAAGTTAAAGTTGACTACAGTTCTTCTCAAAACGGTATTGGTGATGCACAAGGTTGGTGGTCTGTTTATACCGCTGGTGCAGACGATAACTCAGGTCAAGTCGAGGGAGCTGATTACATCGAACGTCGTGTTCGTGAGCGCTTTACCGATTCAGATGTAACTTCAACTGCTTTCTATATCAATGATTCATGGCAAGCGACAGATAACTTAGTGTTAAACCTAGGCTTACGTTATAGCGAATTTGAAAATACAGTTTCAGATGGTCGTGCTTATGTTGAAATGGAAGATCAATTTGCACCACGTGTTCAAGCTATTTATGACGTCTTTGGTGATGGCGAGGCAAAAGTGTTTGCTACCTATGGCCGCTACTTCCAGCCAGTATCAGCTAACATGAACATCACTCAAGGTTCTTCATCTATTGAATGGTTTGAGTATTCAGAACTTGATCAAGTCGATAGCGATGGTCATCCAGTGATTACAGCTGATGGCTCACCAAGTCGCGGGGCTATGCTACGTGATCGTTGGTATCGTCAAAAAGGGATTACTGAGCCAGGTCTAATCGCTTCTTCTTCACTTAAATCTATGTACTCAGATGAATTTACTTTAGGTTATCAGCAGGAAGTATTTGAAACTATGACCGCTGGTGTTCGCGGTATTTACCGTGATTTAGGTCGTAGCGTAGAAGATACTGATGTAGGACCAGTATTATCGAAAAAGCTTGCTGAGTTGGGTATTACCGATAACGTAGGTCAAAGCTCTTATTATGTTCTGCTAAATCCGGGTGAAGATGTTGCTATTTCTTATGACTTCGATGGTGATGGTAAAGTTGATAATGTTAACTTAAGTGCGGCAGAGATGGCATTACCTGAAGCTGAACGTAAGTATGTGGCGTTAGAGTTTACTCTAGATGGTTCTGTTACTGACGATTTACGTATCAATTCATCATACACTTGGTCTCATAGTTATGGTAATACCGAGGGTTTAGTTAAAACAGATAATAACCAAGCCGATCCTGGTTGGACTACATCTTACGACTATGGTGACTTGATGGATCATGCTAATGGTGATCTACCGAATGACCATACGCATGCATTTAAGCTAAGTGGTGCGTATGATATTACAGAAGAGCTAATTTTCGGTTTTGTCACTCGGGTAACTTCAGGTCGCCCACAAAGCTACTTCTCTGTCCATCCTGAAGGTGTCGATAGCTGTGCTGCGGGTAATCCATGGGATGATTGTATTAGTCGTTACTATGGTCAAGCATCACACTATGATGAAAATGGTAACCCAGCACCGCGAGGCTCAGCAGGTAACTTACCTTGGGTAACCAATATTGATCTTTCGTTGACTTATATGACAGAAATCTTTGATGGTGACTTCACAATTAAAGGAACTGTTTATAACGTACTTGATTCTGATTCAGCTACAAATATCAATGAAGAAAGAGCGCGTTACGGGGACTCTGGTCTGGAGTTGAATCCAGATTATGGAATGGTAACTGATCGCCAAGAAGAACGTTTCTTCTCAGTCGTTGCACGTTACGAGTTCTAAGTAACGGGTAGATTTAAAAAGGCCGCATTAGCGGCCTTTTCTTTTATTAACAAAGGTTATTTTAAAATCTTAGCTAAGTCAGCCTCTAGTGACACTTCTGGTCTTTCCACAATACGGCCAATCTCTTCGTCATTTTGCTCGACTATAAAGGTAGGGATTCGGCTAAACTCGTAGTTAGCCGCTAAAGCTTGTGGATCTTGCTTCTCTCTATCAACACCAATATAGATGACCTCAATATTCGGGTTATTGATCTCTTCAATAAGACGAATAAATCGTGGCGTTTCACGGTGACAGTCTGGGCACCAAGTGCCAATGATAACGGTCACTTGTGTTGGCTTATCGACTTTTTGCAGTTTAGCTACTATCGCAGTATCTGCTTTATAGTTTGTATATTCATCATTGAACCAGTCAAATTCGTTAAGCTCTTGATGTGTTACTGCACCAGTTAAAATCACTTCTTGTTTCTCCTCACTGCAAGTTGCTAGAAAGCCATCTTGTTTATCTTCAAACCCACAGCCGCTATTTGCCATGCTTTGGCTACTGAAGAATAACAATGTGGTCGCGAGTAATGCTTTAACGTTATTGTGCATGATTATACCTTTGGCAAGAAGAAATGATGTTGCTTTATTCAAACATGTCTTAACAAATGGGTGAAGCTCACGATTGCCGCACTGTTAAAGGGATCACCTTATAAACAAGAAATGTATTTCGTATATTGGTTTTTGCGACAAAGCCTTAAAACTGGCTGAATCGAACTCGTTATAACCTTAAGGTTATCTATATAAAGTAAGTGGCACATGAACTGCTCTATTCAGATAATAAGTAAGGAGCTAATAAAGGTGCGTCGCGAAAAATGAGTTAATAGCTATCATCTCAATTGATATCACTGGAGGGGAAAGCAACTTGGATAATGCCAGCTAGATAATCCGATTGAAGTAATTAGCTATATAGCAGAGGACTTTCTGAATGACGCGTAGGAATTGCGTCAGATCTATAAACGTCGATGTTAGTGATGATTCTTTCCTTTATATAGCAAGACTTCTTTATTGCGAAGCTAGATAAGGCTATAAGCAAAGAAAATATCGACAGGTAACCCTTAACCAAATAATGAAAATATCAAATTTGTTTGAAATTGTCCGTGCAACTCAAAAATACTGTACTAGACTCATTATCCCAGCGCACAAATAGTAGACATAAAACCGAGTTTTGTGGATAACTCTGGGGGTATTTAGTGGGTATGATGTGCTTAATATATCTTTTTGAAAAAACGCCGATTTTCTTTCAAAAAGCGCTTGCGCTGCTGCGAGAACTCCCTATAATGCGCATCCACTGACACGGCACAGCAGGCCAACTACCCAGCGTAAACGCTAGATAGAACGGGACTTGCGACGGGTTAGAGAGTTAAAACTCCACGGAGATTTGACTCAGGTGGCAATCGCTTTAGAAGCTAAATTAGATATGACTTGAACAAAGAGTCATCGCTTGAAAAACTTCTTAAAATAAGCGCTTGACGCCGACACTGGAGAGTGTAGAATACGCCTCCTCAGCCAAACGACCTAAGCGTCTAAGGCGAAGTCTGAAAGACGACTTCACGCTCTTTAACAATATGACAAGCAAATCTGTGTGG